>NZ_CP143258.1:0-323571 GCF_036320655.1 Porphyromonas pogonae | reverse complement strand
CGAATATTTCTCATGGTGAAAGTTTCGCCGTAAGCTTCTTGTTCAATGCTTTCGTTGTCGAGCTGTAAGCCCAGTTGTGATGATGCTCTGAACCGATCATTGAACCGTAGCTTTAGATCAAATATGTTGGTCAGAGAGTTGGTGATACGTTCGTCCTTGGTGTTTGATCTTTCTTCAAAGATATTAAACTTGAGGTCTTTCCGTTCTTCCGCTTGTATGTCATAGTCGTAGTTGTAATTACCTTTATCATCATAAGGCTTGAAGTACGGATTGGCGTTGCGTGTATAGATCAGGGGGTTGGTATAGCCGTAGGTATCGCTTACGAAGCTACTGCTCTTGCGACGGTTTATAAACACCGAGTTGGCTATAGAAACGACATCGTTGAGTTTATAATTGATCTTGCTCACGAGGTTGAGACGCTCAGCACTCACGCCGTGCACATTACCGTCTTCCTTGAAGTAACCGACCGAGTTGTAATAAGTAGCTTTGTCGGTACCGCCGGAGATATTGATGTTGTACTCCTGATTGAATACATCACGGAATACGATATCATTCCAATTGGTATTGATACCGCGTAGAGCATTGATACGCTCTTGCACCTCCGGTGTAAGAGCGTTCCACCCGTTGGCTTTGTATTTGTCCAGTAGATTGGCACCTTGGATGATGCGTGATACCTCGCCTTTGTTCTCGTTGAAGACGTAGTTTGTTTTCAGGAGGTCAAGCTCGAGCCCTACCTTCTCATCCGAGTTCATCAGGTTGAGCTTGTCGATGGAGGGGCGGGGAGAATAGGTGAGTTTGCTTGAGAAATTGATAACAGCTTTACCTTGCTTACCCTTTTTTGTAGTAATCACGATAACGCCGTTGGCAGCACGTGCACCGTAGATAGCAGTAGCCGCAGCGTCTTTGAGTACGTTGATGTTGTCAATGTCGGCAGGGTTGATGCCTGCGATGGAAGACTGACGTATACTGTTGATATCGTTCATGTTTTCCAGCTTAGGAATATCAGTGCCTTCCAAAGGGATACCGTCAAGTACCCACAATGGATCCTGAGTACCGTTGAGCGAAGCCGTACCACGGATACGTATCTTCATGGGTGCACCGGGTGTGCCCGATGTGTTGAGCGCCTGCAAACCTGCTATCTTGCCGCTGAGCACATGGTCTACACTCATAGTCGGCCCCAGTTTTTCGTCCGAGAGCTTGAGCTGTGATACGGCTGCCGTGAGTTTTCTCTTCTCAATGTTTTGGTAACCCGTTACCACTACAGCATCAAGCATGCCTGAGTTTGACTTGAGTTCTATAACAATATTGTTTTTACTGCCCAAGGTCACTTCTATGGTCTCATAGCCGATGTAGCTGCAATAGATGTGTTTCACACCGTCGGGTACAGTGATAGCGAATTTGCCGTCTATGTCCGTGGTGGTTCCTTTCAGACTGGAATTTACACCCGCTTTTTTCAAGTCATTTGCGGAGATATATACCGATGCTCCAATAAGAGGCTCTTTGGCATCGGCCGATACAACGGTACCTTTGAGCACTCGTTGCTGGGCAAACATCTGCACAAACCCCATGGTGATCATAAAGATGATCAGACAAGTCCTTTTCATTTGTGATATGTATTGAATTATTGAATACCTAATGCTGTATCTATTCTCAAAAGAAGGTCTCTGTAGTGATAGTACGTAGCGAGATCTCCTGATTTGATGCGGTTGTTGATCAGATTCTTGATTCGCAGCAACTCACCCCGCTTCACGGATATCGCATCCGATATGCGGTTGATTTGTGAGCCATAGAAGCTCAAGGTGCGTTTCTCCGCCATGCGATCTCCATTGTTGTGGTGAGACGCATGAAATTCGCAACATGCCGGCTTACGGAAGAGTATTGCTTCCACATCTTTGTCGTAAACGAGCTTCTTATTGATCTTCACGCCTTCGCTGTATGCGGCAGCGGTGATGAGTGCATCTACAAACCCCTTCTGAGTATAGCGGTCAGCTACGTTGAGCGAGCGCCCGCGTATTGTCTTTGCAAAGATATGTTTGTGCAACATATCCATCATATCTTCCAGCGTAAAAGCCTTGTGCTTGCCGTTCTCTGCCTCGTTTTCGAGCATACGCATCATGCGGTTGTCCGACAGTAGGTCCCAGAAGATAAAGCCTTGTGCATTCTTGTATATTTTGGATGGAGAGTTCTCTACCATGCCGTTGGGAGTATTCTTTTGGAAATAGGTATACTTTGCTATCTCAGGGCTGAAAAGCCACTCGGGATAAGTGAATATCTCATCCAACAGGAAGCGGAGCGACTCCTTTTGCTTGTGCTTTTCCACAAACGTGTAAGTCGGTACCTTGTCTCCTACCACAGTGTTTTCTATATATATACCACCGATGTTGGCCATGGCATGATAGAGGTAGTTGTTCCATTGGTTCACCACTCCGTAATATAGGCGTGATGCCTCTTCGTAGGTCTGTCCCTGTTCTCCGGTGGTAGTCCATTTGATTACATTGTTTATTACGATCTTGAGGTTGGCAATACCATAGCGTGATGATTTCACAGGATTATCTCCCAGATCCTCCATCTGTGCGCGCGGATCTACAGCGTCGCGCGGGTCTTGCGCCTCACTGTATTTATAGACACGCTTGTTATGAGCCGTAAGGTAGTTGTGCAGGATGGTCTTCTCCTCATCAGGGTTCTTCTTGCCATACCAGCGATAGCCGTATTCTATGGCAAACATATCGTATTCTCCCAGTTGGGGGCAAAGCTTGGTCACACCATCGCCGGGCTGAGCCACATAGTTGAATCGCGCATAGTCCATGATAGAAGCGGAGGTAGAGTTCACACGATCTGTAAACGTCTTGGAGCGGAGCGAATCTGTAGGGTAAGCCCATGAAGCTATCATATTATGACGTAAGCCCAATGAGTGTCCTACCTCATGACACAGTACAAACTGTATGGCCTCGCCCATGATAGAGTCGGGGATAACGGCTTTTCTTGCAGCAGGGTTGATAGGGCCTGTCTGTACCGTGATCCACTCTTGTAGCATAGCCAGTACATTGTGCCACCACATGATGTCTGCCTCTATGATCTCTCCCGATCTTGGATCCAAGATCGATGGCCCCATGGCATTGCTCTTCTCTGATGCAGCATATATGATTTGTGAAATATCCGCATCATTGTCCTTATCCGTGAGGCTATCCAATGCGAACCGAGCCTGAACGGCATGTTTGAAGCCTGCTTTTTCGAACGCCATATTCCAGCTCTCTATACCTTTCTTGATGTAAGGCTTCCATTTGTTGGGGGTGGCCTTGTCGATATAGAATACAATAGGCTTGGCTGGCTCTACGAGCTCTCCTGCCAAGTATTTCTGTTCCTCTCCCGCCTTGGGCTCCAATCTCCAGCGAGTGATGAGTTTCTTACGGCTCACTCGTTGCTGGCTGTCGCTGAAACTCAGCCTGTCGCTTGTGAAATAGCCCACCTTCTGATTGTCATAACGTCCGATCATGGGCTTCTCCGGCAGTAACACAATGGATGATACCACCTCCACCGTTACGTTTACCTTGGTCATACCCTCATGTACCGTGGTAGTGAGCTCTGAGCGTGCGGCAATGTTGTTTTTGAAACTTCTTATAGATAAGATGCGTGACAGGTTGCTATCCGCCGAAGTGCCCAGGTTGATATTATCAAACACATTGTTGATACTCGTCTTGTTGCCATTGTATATCTCGTTGACCTTGACAAATACGCTGGTGGAGTCCGGGCTGTAAGCTTCTATTTTGAACCCTGCGATCAGCGGTGATATAAAATTGTCTTGTACCGATCCCGTAATAGCGTCCTTCTCCGGTGATACGGGCAGGGGGCGTTCCTGTCGGATGAGTAGCTTGCCGGCTTTCTTGTCCAGCTCGAAGCGAATCAGCTGGTTCTGATAATTTACCCCGCGGTTTACCCCAGCTTCGTTGAGCTCCATGGGCACACGCTCCAGCTTATTTACCACAAGCATGTCACGGTGCAGGAGTCGGGTGGGGATTTCAAAGTAATAATCCTCCTTGTTCTGATAGACGTTGAATAAGCCTTTTTCCACAGCGCTGTCTTTGCCTGTGATTTTTTTATAGGCATCTTCGTCTTTACTTACAGAGTCCTTTTTGGATGTTGTAGTGTCTTTTTTGGCGGTCTTTTTGATTTTCGACTTGGATACTTGCGCCATGTTACTCTCGGCATTTGCCGTAGAGACCATGGTACTCCATAGTAATGACCCGCCTAGTACAGAGATTATCACTAACCTCTTCCCGGTAGATAATTTCATTAAAAAGCTTTTATTTTTTAAGGATGATATTTAACTCGTTTCTTCGTATCTTACCATATTATTGTTGCCCTCGGCGTATCATCAAGAATCATAGCGCTGTCTTGCGGCTTATTCGTGTGTAGTGTACGTATCTCTCTTTGTTTTGCTCCTCTCTCAGGGCTATTTTGCTCGGTGCAATCAACTTTTTGGGGCAATCACACCCGGTAACTACCGTGCCTATTGCTGATTTTATTATCGAAAGTCGATAGAAATATTCTCCTCATCAGCCATATCTACATCACGCTATGGTGCTATGGATGAATATTTTTATTACTTCCGTTTTATGGGGTGCTAAGAAAACAAAAAATAATCACATAGCCACGATTATTTATCATAAAATTATATAAAACACGATTTTAATACGGATCTTCTTGCAATTTGTAGGCTATAGTGATTAAATAACATCAATATTCCAGAGCAATAATGTCTCTTTTTATTTATATCTATTCAAGCTCAAATAGGCGTGTGTGACAAGGGGATCAAAAGCTGTATGAGGAAATTATAACAGGCTGTTTTGCTCTCTTATAATCTTCCGCTATAACGAATGGAGGAGCTGAATTTTGACATAATGTCAAAAAAAGAAGCTTTGTGAGGAAGTGTATGTTTTTGACAATATATTATATATTAGTAAATTAAATAAGTTTATAATGTCTATGAAGTCTCCACTTTTTATCGTTTCCTAGTTACAACACAGAGCTTATTTATACAAAGTCTAAATAAGAAATCGCATTTTGAGGCGGAAATCTATCCCAAAATGAAGCCTAAATAAATTGAAATGTCTCATTCCGAGGGTTTGATAAATATCTGGAGAATGTAGTGGTAATATATTCTGCTTATTAATTATGTAGGGTGATTTGGTGCATTTATCCATGCTACGCACAATTCTATTATGACAAGTCTACCGTCTCTGTACATAAGTCTACAGACCTATTATGATAGGTCGTCCCACTTTATAGGATAGGTCAATTGACCTTATAGTATAAGTCTGAGGTCACTATATGATATCTCGTTGGCACATTGATGAAACTCGCCCTTCTCTTGGGTATATGGATATAGAGAAGTACCGTATAGGATATACACGGTGTGTGGTAGGGGCTATAGATTTAGGGGCAATAGGCCGGCGAAGAGGTACAACACAGTTCCATACAAGGCGTAACGAATAATCCCTGATTCGCACTCATCGGTAAATTGTAATCCACCGTAGCCATCATATCTGTGTAATTTGTTTAGATTGTTATTGATTAGGAGATATAAACGTATAATTGGTATAAAGTACAGCCCATACACAAAGATACAACATCCGATACCCCGTTGTCAAGAGCTACTACTAATCGGTGCAAGGAGTAAATCCATGTAGCCATATCTGTCTGCAAAAATTGACAAAATGATAGTTTCTACTCTCATTTTACCTGATTGCAAATCCTGAAGCTAAGAAGAGGATATAATTTTTGATCTGCATGTATATATATAAATAGGTATAGTGCCAATATTGTCCTCATTACCTTACGGAATAGCGGTGAGCGAATTCCAGAGTATGCCGAGCGGCGGAGTGTGATTTGTCTATATTTTATGGAATGCAGGGCCGGGATGACTCCCTGTTTTTGCCTGCTGTCACTGTAAGTAGTGTGGCTTTCACCCTGTGTTCCGTAACCTAACGCATTCTTTTTGAGATAAATTTGCACTATTCTATTTGTCGGAATAAAAATTATCACTACCTTTGCACGACCGAATGAAATGTCCACTCGGTAAAATGAATACTGTAAGAACAAAATTTATAGTAATAAACAGATAAGAAATGCCTACAATTCAACAGTTAGTTAGAAAAGGACGCGAAACATTGGTTGAGAAGGGTAAGAGTCCGGCTTTGGATTCATGTCCTCAACGTCGTGGAGTATGTGTACGTGTTTACACCACAACTCCTAAGAAGCCTAACTCTGCAATGCGTAAGGTAGCCCGTGTGCGCCTCACAAATTCAAAAGAAGTTAATGCTTACATCCCCGGAGAAGGCCACAACCTGCAAGAGCATAGCATCGTGTTGGTACGTGGCGGTCGTGTAAAAGACCTCCCCGGTGTACGTTATCACATTGTTCGCGGAACGCTTGATACTGCCGGTGTAAACGGTCGTACTCAAAGACGTTCGAAATACGGCGCTAAACGTCCTAAGCCCGGTCAGGCTGCTGCTACAGGTAAGAAGAAATAAGCTTACCCCGGATGAGCGGCGGCGGTACTCTTTAGGAATAAAGAGGTTTACTGCGGCAAAGGCTATTAGTCCTTTCAAAAGGCCACAAAGATGTGGCGCTAACTATTATTTTACAAAAGTTTTTTTAGAACCGGTTTTGAGTTCAATTGGATAGGCTAAAAACAGGGTTGAGTAAATATCCCGGCGGGGATGTTGAAGACAAAGACTAAATGGCAACCAATCGACAAAAACGAAATTTTTTGAGACAATGAGAAAAGCAAAACCCAAGAAAAGACAGGTATTACCTGATCCGGTGTTTGGTGATGTTAAGGTGACTAAGTTTGTTAATCACCTGATGTACGACGGAAAGAAGAGTACTGCTTTCGATATTTTTTATACCGCTTTGGAGGTGGTAAAGGCAAAGATTTCGGACGATGAGAAGAGTCCGCTTGAAATCTGGAAAGCAGCATTGGACAATATTACTCCGCAAGTAGAAGTTAAGTCTCGCCGAATCGGTGGTGCAACCTTCCAGGTTCCTACTGAAATTCGTCCTGAAAGAAAAGAGTCAATCTCTATGAAGAACCTGATTCTTTTTGCCCGCAAGCGTGGCGGCAAGTCAATGTCAGATAAATTGGCTGCTGAAATTGTGGACGCATTTAATAGTCAAGGTGCTGCGTTCAAGCGCAAAGAAGATATGCACCGTATGGCTGAAGCTAACCGTGCATTCGCACACTTTAGATTCTAAACACAATGGCTGAAGACAAAAACTTAAAACTCACCAGAAATATCGGTATCATGGCTCACATCGATGCCGGTAAGACTACAACGTCTGAGCGTATCCTGTTTTACACCGGTCTTACACACAAGATCGGCGAAGTGCATGATGGTGGTGCTACAATGGACTGGATGGAGCAAGAGCAAGAGCGTGGTATCACTATTACCTCTGCTGCTACAACTACCTTCTGGAACTATAACGATACCAGATATAAAATCAACTTGATTGATACTCCGGGACACGTTGACTTTACTGTAGAAGTAGAGCGTTCATTGCGTATCCTCGATGGTGCCGTAGCTACCTTCTGTGCTGTTGGTGGTGTAGAACCCCAAAGTGAAACGGTATGGCGCCAGGCTGATAAATATCATGTGCCACGTATCGGTTACGTAAACAAAATGGACCGCTCCGGTGCCAACTTCTTTGAAGTGGTGCGTCAGCTGAAAGACGTGTTGGGTGCTAATCCTTGTCCTATTCAGATACCTGTAGGTTCAGAAGAGTCATTCAAAGGTGTAGTAGATCTTGTTAAGATGAAAGCTATCCTATGGCACGACGAAACTATGGGTGCAGAATACGAAGAAGATACCATCCCCGCAGATCTTCAAGCTGAAGCCGAAGAGTGGAGAGATAAAATGCTCGAAACTTTGGCTGAAGTAGACGAGGTGTTGATGGAGAAATACTTCGAAGACCCTTCTACTATTACCGAAGACGAAATCCGCTCAGCTCTGCGTAAAGGAACTCTTTCTATGCAGATCAATCCTATGCTTTGCGGCTCTTCATTCAAAAATAAGGGCGTACAAACACTGCTCGACGCAGTTTGTGCATACCTCCCAAGCCCTGCCGATACCCCTGAAATCGTGGGTACAGATCCCCGTGACCCTGAAGTTGAGATCGTGCGTCCTACTACGCCCGATGCTCCTTTGTGCGCACTTGCGTTCAAGATTGCTACAGACCCCTATGTAGGTCGTTTGTGCTTCTTCCGTGTATACTCAGGTGAGCTGCCTGCAGGATCATACGTTTACAACTCAAGATCAGAGAAGAAAGAGCGTATCTCACGTCTCTTCCAGATGCACTCAAACAAGCAAAATCCTAAGGATGTAATTGGTTGCGGTGACATCGGTGCCGGTGTAGGTTTCAAAGATATTCGTACCGGTGATACCCTCTGTGATGAGAATCATCCTATTACACTTGAGTCTATGGACTTCCCCGATCCCGTTATCGGTGTAGCTATCGAGCCTAAGACTCAGAAAGACCTTGACCGTCTCGGTACAGGGTTGGCTAAGTTGGCCGAAGAAGATCCTACCTTCCGAGTACAGACCAATGACGAAACAGGTCAGACGGTAATCAGCGGTATGGGTGAGCTTCACCTTGAGATCATCATAGACCGTCTGCGTCGTGAGTTCAAGGTAGAGTGTAATCAGGGTCGTCCTCAGGTATCATACAAAGAAGCTATCACTAAGCCGGTAGAACTTCGTGAAGTGTACAAGAAACAGACCGGTGGTCGTGGTAAATTTGCCGATATCATCGTACGTGTGGAGCCTGCTGACGAAAGCTTCGAAGGCGAACTCCAGTTTGTAGACGAAGTAAAAGGCGGTAACGTGCCCAAGGAATTTATACCTTCTGTACAGAAAGGATTCCAGCGTGCCATGAAGAATGGTGTACTTGCAGGTTATCCTCTGGACAAACTGAAAGTAACGCTGATCGATGGTTCGTTCCACCCGGTTGACTCTGACCAGCTTTCGTTCGAAATCTGTGCATTGCAAGCATTCAAAAACGCATCGGCTCAGGCAGGTCCTATCCTTATGGAGCCTATCATGAAGCTTGAAGTGGTTACTCCGGAAGAAAGTATGGGTGACGTGATCGGTGACTTGAACAAGCGTCGCGGTCAGGTAGAAGGAATGGAAAGCAGCCGTACCGGTGCTCGCATCGTGAAGGCTAAAGTGCCCCTCTCAGAGATGTTTGGTTATGTAACTTCATTGCGTACCATTACTTCAGGTCGCGCTACTTCTACAATGAGCTTCTCTCATTATGCAGAAGTATCGTCTTCTATCGCTAAGCAAGTGCTTACAGAGGTAGATGGCCGCGTTGATTTGATTAAATAATACATTCTTATAGTATATATGAGCCAAAAAATTAGAATTAAATTAAAGTCTTACGATCATATGTTGGTTGACAAGTCAGCAGAAAAGATCGTTAAGACTGTAAAGACTACAGGTGCAGTAGTGAGCGGTCCCATACCGCTCCCTACTCACAAAAGAATCTTTACGGTGAACCGCTCAACGTTCGTAAACAAAAAGTCTCGCGAACAATTTGAGCTCTGCTCTTACAAGAGACTTATAGACATCCACAACTCTACTGCCGATACAGTGGACGCTCTGATGAAGTTGGAGTTGCCCAGCGGAGTAGAAGTGGAAATCAAAGTGTGAGATAATTAATAAAAAACTGAAATGCCAGGTTTATTAGGAAAGAAAATCGGAATGACATCCGTTTTCAGTGCCGAGGGAAAAAATCTTCCATGCACTGTTATCGAAGTTGGTCCTTGTGTGGTAACACAGATCAAGACTCTGGAAAATGACGGCTACGAAGCTGTACAGCTTGGATTTAGCGAAGCTAAAGAAAAGAACACTTCTAAGCCCATGAAAGGTCACTTTCAGAAAGCGTCTGTAGCTCCCATGAGACACTTGGCCGAGTTCAAAGGTTTTGAAAACAACCAGTACAAACTGGGTGATGTAGTCAATGTAGATCTCTTTGCCGATGCATTGTTTGTCGATGTTATCGGTACATCTAAGGGTAAGGGATTCCAAGGTGTTGTTAAGCGTCATGGCTTTGGTGGTGTAGGTCAAGCTACACACGGTCAGCACAACCGCCTTCGTGCTCCCGGTTCCGTTGGTGCTTGTTCATATCCTGCGAAAGTATTCAAAGGTACCCGCATGGCTGGTCAGATGGGTAATGAGCGTGTTACGGTACAGAACCTCGAAGTGATTAAAGTAATGCCCGAGCATAACCTTCTTCTTGTAAAAGGTAGCGTGCCCGGAGCTAAAGGTTCAATCTTGAAAATCGAAAAGTAAATGGAACTGAGTGTATATAACATCAAAGGCGAAGACACCGGACGTAAGGTAAGCCTCGATGATGCTATCTTCGCCATCGAACCTAACGATCACGCTATCTATTTGGACGTAAAGCAGTATCTTGCGAACCAACGCCAAGGTACTCACAAATCTAAAGAACGTAGCGAGCTGTCAGGAAGTACCCGCAAGCTGATCCGTCAAAAAGGTGGCGGTGGTGCCCGTCGTGGTGATATCAATTCTCCCGTATTGGTGGGTGGTGCCCGTGTATTCGGCCCTCGCCCTCGCAACTATAGCTTCAAGCTCAACAAGAAGCTCAAATCTTTAGCGCGTCGTTCTGCTTTGGCTCATAAAGCTAAAGATGGTGGCATCATGGTAATTGAAAACTTTAGCTTTGAAGCTCCTAAGACAAAAGATTTCTTATCTATGTCTTCAGCTCTTCAAGTTGCTGATAAGAAGGCATTGTTTGTATTCTCTGATGTAAACAAGAATGTAGCTCTTTCTGCTCGCAACTTGCAAAACGCAAAGTTAATCAACGCATCACAACTTCATACTTATGCAGTACTCGACTGCAAAAAGCTTGTAGTTACCGAAGATGCTCTTGCAGTTATCAACGAACAATTTAAGGCATAAGGAGAATAGAATATGAGAATTATCATCAAACCGATTATCACGGAAAAAATGACGGCTATCACGGAGAAGATGCCTGAGCGTTATGCTTTCCGCGTTTCTCCTGATGCGAACAAGATCGAGATTAAAAATGCCGTTGAGGCGATGTATAATGTAAAAGTCGAAAGCGTAAATACGATGAATTATGACGGCAAGCGCAAGAGCCGTTATACTAAGAGCGGATTACTGAGAGGCAAACAATCTTCATTCAAGAAGGCTGTTATTACGCTTAAGAAGGGTGATACCATCGACTTTTTCGGAAATATCTAATAAAAGAAAATGGCTATACGTAAACTAAAGCCCACAACGCCGGGGCAGAGACATAAGGTTATTGGTGCATTTGATACTATCACTGCCAGTGCACCAGAGAAGTCTCTTGTAGTTGGTATGAAAAAGACCGGTGGTCGTAACAATACCGGTAAGATGACTATGCGCTATATTGGCGGTGGTCATAAAAGAAAACTTCGTCTTATCGATTTCAAGAGAACTAAAGACGGCATCCCTGCAACAGTAAAGAGCATCGAGTACGATCCAAATCGTACTTCACGCATCGCATTGTTGTACTACGTTGACGGTGCAAAGGCTTATATCCTTGCCCCCGACGGATTGGAAGTCGGTCAGACAGTGATGTCAGGCGCAGAAGCTGCTCCTGAGGTAGGTAACGCTTTGCCATTGGCAAACATACCTGTAGGTACTATTATTCACAATATCGAGCTTCGTCCCGGTCAAGGCGCCAAGTTGGTTCGCTCTGCCGGTGTATTCGCACAGCTCACCTCTCGTGAAGGTACTTACGTAGTGATCAAGATGCCTTCAGGTGAAACTCGCCGTATTTTGTCGGCTTGTAAAGCTACTATTGGTAGTGTAGGCAACTCAGACCATGCTCTTGAGAAGTCAGGTAAAGCTGGTCGTTCTCGCTGGTTAGGTCGCAGACCACGCAACCGTGGTGTGGTTATGAACCCTGTAGATCACCCCATGGGTGGTGGTGAAGGACGTGCATCAGGAGGACATCCTCGCTCACGCACCGGCCTTTATGCTAAGGGTCTTAAGACTAGAGCTCCTAAGAAGCACTCTTCTAAGTATATCATCGAGAGACGTACTAAGTAACTGATTAATTAAGAAAAATTATGAGTCGTTCACTAAAGAAAGGTCCATATATTAATCTCAAGCTGGAAAAAAAGGTCTTGGCGATGAACGAGAGCGGTAAGAAGGCTGTAGTTAAGACATGGGCAAGAGCTTCAATGATTTCACCCGATTTCGTGGGTCACACCATTGCAGTTCATAATGGTAATAAATTTATTCCTGTTTTTGTAACCGAAAACATGGTTGGACACAAGTTGGGCGAATTTGCTCCTACGCGTACATTCCGTGGCCATGGCGGTAATAAGAAGAAGTAATTCGGTTGAGTACAAACACTTCAGGAATCTGAATAATAAAAGTATTAAGAATAATGGGTGCTAGAAAACAAAATTCAGCCGAAGCAAGAAAAGAAGCCCTAAAGACCACCTATTTTGCCTCATTGCGCAATGTTCCTACTTCACCTCGCAAAATGCGTTTGGTGGTAGATATGGTTCGCGGTATGGAGGTTAATCGTGCTCTTGGCGTTTTGAAATATTCTAACAAAGAGGCTTCTGCACGCGTAGAAAAGTTATTACGCTCGGCTATAGCTAACTGGGAACAGAAAAATGATCGTAAAGCTGAGGAAGGCGAGCTCTTCATCACTAAGATATTTGTAGATGGCGCTTCTACATTGAAGCGTATGCGTCCTGCTCCCCAAGGTAGAGGTTACAGAATTCGTAAGCGTTCGAACCATGTAACGCTATTTGTGGATACACTAACTAAAAACGAAAGCATTTAATCAGGATGGGACAGAAAATTAATCCAATTAGTAATCGTTTGGGATACATCCGTGGATGGGATTCCAATTGGTATGGTGGTTCAAAGTACGGAGACAAGCTGTTGGAAGACAGCAAGCTTCGTCAATACCTGAATGCTCGTTTGGCTAAGGCTAGTGTATCACGTATTGTTATCGAACGTGCGTTGAAGGTGGTTACAATTACCATCTGCACAGCTCGTCCGGGTATGATTATCGGTAAAGGTGGTCAAGAAGTTGATAAACTGAAAGAGGAGTTGAAGAAGATCACCGACAAAGATGTTCAGATCAATATCTTTGAAATCCGTAAGCCCGAGATAGACGCAGCTATCGTTGCTGATAACATCGCTCGTCAGCTCGAAGGTAAGATTGCTTACCGTCGTGCCGTTAAGATGGCCATCGCATCAGCTATGCGCATGGGTGCTGAAGGTATCAAGGTTCAAGTTTCAGGTCGTCTGAACGGAGCTGAAATGGCTCGTTCCGAGATGTTCAAAGAAGGACGTACTCCTCTTCACACATTGCGTGCGGATATAGACTACGCGCAAGCTGAAGCTTTGACTAAAGTAGGGTTGATCGGTGTTAAGGTTTGGATTTGCAAAGGTGAAGTGTATGAAAAGCGTGACCTCGCGCCTTCGTTTGCTGCTCCTAAGGCTACCGGCGGTCGTCGTGAAAACAACGGCCGTGGCGAACGTAACCACCGTAAAAGAAGAGGTAATCGCTAACATTTAAGACAGAAACAAGAAATGTTACAACCAAAGAAAACTAAATTTAGAAGGCAACAAAAAGGTCGCATGAAGGGCAATGCCCAACGCGGCAATCAGTTGGCTTTCGGTTCTTTCGGAATCAAGTCTCTGCAGAGCAAATGGATTACCGGTCGTCAGATCGAAGCTGCTCGTATTGCAGTAACACGTTATATGCAGCGTCAAGGTCAAGTGTGGGTACGCATCTTCCCGGACAAGCCTATCACTAAGAAGCCTGCTGAAGTACGTATGGGTAAGGGTAAAGGTTCGCCTGAAGGATTCGTGGCTCCAGTTACTCCCGGTCGTATGATTTTTGAGATCGAAGGTGTTCCTTATGAGATTGCCAAAGAAGCACTTCGCTTGGCTGCTCAGAAACTGCCTGTGACTACTAAGTTCGTGGTTCGCCGCGATTATGACATGACAAATCCTAACGCATAATTGAGATGAAATTAGCAGAAATAAAAGAGCTTACGACTCCGGAACTTCAGGAGCGTATCGTAGCTGAAGAGGCTGCATACAACCAGAAGTGTATAAATCATGCTGTTACACCTCTGGATAATCCTTCAGAAATCAAGCATATGCGCCGGATGATTGCACAGATGAAGACTGTGCTTCGTCAACGTGAACTCAATAATAATTAATGAGTGACCCGATGGAAACAAGAAGATTAAGAAAAGAACGTGTAGGAGTAGTTTCCAGCAACAAGATGGACAAGACCATCACCGTTGCAGTTAAATGGAAAGAGAAACATCCTATCTATGGTAAGTTCGTTAATAAGACGAAGAAGTACCACGCTCATGACGAAAAGAACGAATGCAACATCGGTGATACCGTGCGTATTATGGAAACTCGTCCCTTGAGCCGTACTAAGAGATGGAGATTAACTGACATAATCGAAAGAGCAAAATAATATGATACAACAGGAATCAAGACTAGTAGTTGCTGATAATAGCGGAGCAAAAGAAGCTCTTTGTATCCGTGTATTGGGTGGTACACGCCGCCGTTATGCCTCTGTCGGTGATGTGATCGTAGTGGCTATCAAAAGCGTGATCCCATCAAGTGATATGAAAAAGGGTGCCGTTTCTAAGGCTGTAATTGTTCGCACCAAAAAAGAAGTAAGACGCCAAGACGGATCATATATCCGTTTCGATGATAATGCATGTGTTCTTTTGAATGCCGGCGGTGAGATGCGTGGTAGTCGTATTTTTGGTCCTGTGGCACGTGAGTTGCGTGCTTCGAACATGAAGATCATCTCTTTGGCTCCCGAAGTTCTATAATTTATAAGACGAATCAGAAATGAGTAAGTTACATATAAAAAAGGGCGACACTGTTATCGTAAACAGCGGTGAAGACAAAGGCAAGACAGGCCGTGTGCTTGAAGTCATTGTGAAGAAAGAGCGCGCTGTTGTCGAAGGTGTAGGTATCATTACCAAGCATGCAAAGCCCAGTGCAAAGAACCCGCAGGGGGGAATTGAGAAGAAAGAATCCTCAATTCATATCTCTAACCTGAATGTGGTGGATCCTCAGAGTGGTAAAGCTACTCGTATCGGTCGCAAGGCTGATAAGAATGGCAAACTTGTACGTTATTCAAAAAAATCAGGAGAGGAGATTAAGTAATGAGCAATACTGCAAAGCTTAAGAATGAATATAAAGAGCGCATAGTACCTGCCTTGATCGAGCAATTCGGTTACAAGTCTAAGATGCAGGTACCTGTGTTGAAGAAAATAGTTATCAACCAAGGTCTCGGTATCGCTACAGGTGATAAGAAGATTATCGATGTTGCTATCGATGAGCTTACCACCATCACCGGTCAGAAGGCTGTTGCTACTGTATCCCGCAAGGATATCTCTAACTTCAAACTTCGTAAGAAGATGCCTATCGGCGTTATGGTAACATTGCGTCGTGAGCAGATGTATGAGTTCCTTGAGAGACTTGTACGTGTAGCATTGCCACGTATCAGAGACTTCAAAGGTATCGAGAGCAAATTCGATGGTAGAGGCAACTATACCCTCGGTATCAGCGAGCAGATCATCTTCCCGGAAATCAACTTGGACTCAATCACCAAGATCCTCGGTATGAACATTACTTTCGTAACTTCTGCCCAGACTGACGAAGAAGGTTATGCCCTGCTCAAAGAGTTTGGCTTGCCGTTTAAGAACGCTAAAAAAGGAAATTAAGATATGGCAAAAGAATCAATGAAAGCCCGCGAAGTGAAGCGTGCCAAATTAGTTGCCAAGTATGCTGAAAAGCGTGCTCAGCTCAAAGCTGAAGGCAACTACGAAGCTCTTCAGTCACTTCCTAAGAATGCTTCTCCCGTACGTTTGCACAATCGTTGCTCTATGACGGGTCGTCCCAAAGGATATATGCGTCAGTTTGGTATTTCACGTATTCAATTCCGTGAAATGGCATCTGCTGGTCTTATCCCGGGCATCAAGAAGTCAAGCTGGTAACAAGCAATCCTAACTTCACATTCCTCGTCTTTCTTTCTATTCAGTGAGTAGAGAGGTATAGAGTAGGGGAGCTGAGGTTCAGATATACTAACCGAAAAGGGACAATGTACTCCGAGTACATTGTCCCTCTTTTATTTTTCAACCCGACATGAATTGTACACAGCTTACCCCTTGTTATTACAGCAATTGAGACCGTTGCATAGCAGGCCAATTGCTTCGTTGCTTGCGAGATTCGCGCTTGGTCATTTGCCTGAAGTAAACTCCCTGTGCACTCACTCTTAGCGCCTTGCACTTTACCCTCTCTGCCCGGTCAAAGTGTCTTTTGTCGGCTTTGCCTCCAAAATCCACAAGACTGTTGACTTTTGCAACAGTCTCCAATTAGTTGATGCATTACGTCTTGTAAGATATAATCCGTAAGACTCATGCTCTCATGAGCAAAATAAAGGAGATGAAATCGGGCTTTTATTACACGGAAAATGTAACTTAGCAGTCTCTAACCATTAGATATAACATTTTGAAAACAAAAATCTTTATGAGCTTATTGCTCATACCTCTGTTGTTGATAGGAGTAATAGGGTGTGGCAAAAACGAGCCGGGCATGGACATCACTCTGCTTTATGGTAGTTGGAGGCTCAAACATGACAACTCAGACCTCTCTGTACGTGGATATAAAGAGTATGTGTTCAAGAAAAACATGACATACATATACACAGAGCTCAATGTCAATAGGGGCGTTTACAATAGCTTTGAAGGTAAATATGAGTTCGATTCCCATAATAACGCACTCACTTTGTATGATTCCGTGCTTCATGTGATCTCACGCTACGAGATCAAACAGATCACATCCCGTATTTTGGTATTGGAGACTATTACGCTGGAGCCCACGAAGCGCTAGTCTTATTTACCCCTCTTTATTTCATTACCATGCATTTCGAAAACTTTAATATCTCCACCGATAATTTGCCCGATGCTGAGCTTCTTGACTTCGAGCCTTTGCAACCACGCTACCGCTTGGGCATGTATGTCGCTATAAGTCTCCGGTGGTTTCTGCTTTTGATTTTGGTATGGGTTCCTCAGTTTGTCATTGCAGAGTATCCGCTCTATGTAGCTTGGATTCTCACAGCCGTCATTGCTTTAGGGTACGTCATCAATATGCTTATGATCCGTGAGGCCTATCGTTACAGGGGCTATGCCGTGAGGTCGCACGATATCACCTACCGCCGTGGCATCATACGACACATCGTCTCTACTATCCCTTTCAGGCGCATACAGCAGGTGACCGTGCGGCAGAGCATCCTGGCTCGTATCATGGGCTACTACCATGTGGTGATATTCAATGCTTCGGGTGTGAGCGAAAACATGATCGTACACGGCCTCAGCTATGACGATGCACTACGTCTCAAATCTTTTATTATGGAAAGAATAAAGACTGATGAAGCATCCTGATTTTTCGCAGAAGCAGCGCATGGGCTCCGAGGCTTTTGTAGTGATTCTGGCACAGCAGATCAAGCAGTGGTCCAAGATCTTTTATGCCGGGATTATCTGGTCGCTGCCCAATTTGCATAACCCCAACAAATTTTTCGTCATTATCGGCATCACCATCGTTGTCTTTGTCTTACTCGCCATACTCTCCGCATGCTATCGCTACCGATATACCTTATTTTATATAGCAGATCACTCTCTGTATATACAGCGAGGCCTGATCGCCAAGCGCATCACCGTGATGCCACTCGATCGCATCCATAATATTCGATCCAAAAACGGTATATTTTATCGTCTCTTCGATATGGAAGGACTGGAGTTTGATACCGCGGGGAGTGCAGGAGCTGAAGCCGAGATCATATTGCCACATGCCCAAGCCGATGCTTTTCGTCATGCCATTGCTATGCAAGAGCTGTCTGTCACCTCACTTCCCGTATGCGAGGAGTGCGATGCAGACGTTGCCCTGCAAGACTTCCCCGAGCCCACTGAGCTGTCACAAGAAGAGCCTTGCCTGCATACTACCCACTTTAGCATAGGGCAGCTACTTATGGGAGCCTATACGCAGAATCATATCAAGGGATTTCTGCTTTTTCTTGTGTTTATATTTACTATTTACAACCAGGTTGAGGATTTGGTAAAGGATATGCTCCTGCATATACTCAAGGACTCCGACAGCATGGTGCAAAATGTTGTGAACATGTCTTTGGGAGCCCAACTCATGCTGATACTCCAAGTCTCCATCGTGGTTTATATCATGAGTATTGTCATCTGGGGCACAGCTATTGTTTTCAGGCAAGCCGGGCTTACCCTACGACTTTATCCCTCGCGCATGGAATACACTGCGGGTCTCATCACCGAGATAAGGCAGCGTATCCGCCGCTCCAAGGTGATCATCCTGAGCTGGAAGCAAAATATACTCGAGCGCAAGAGTGGGCTATACACCGTGATATTCGATCAAGCACATAATATAGCAGGCAATGAGAAGCAACGCAAAGCCTCCATCACTATTTTTGGCTTGAAGGATCCTGGACTGATCATTGACTGGTGGGCACACGATCCTGACATCCTCACCGCCCCTGTGATTCGCTCGGGGGGGGGGCTCATGTATTATAATTGGTTTGTCAAATGCCTGTTGCCCAGCCTGCCCATCACTTTAGTATTTGCCCTCTTCCTGCCCCTTATGCTCTCCCTTACGGCCGTGTGGCTCGTTATAGGAACTGTGGGGGCATACCTCACTTACCGTCATGCAGGAGTAGCTGTGAGCTCTCGGCATCTGCTCGTATATACAGGCCGGTATGCCTCTATCAAAAGACTCATCCCTATCAGTCGCATAGAGCGTGTAGAGGTACGCCAGGCTCTGTGGCAGCTACCTACTGGCCGGTGTAGTCTATGGATAAGCACCATGGGTGATGATTTTGTGTTGCGCTCATTGCCCTATGCCGAGGTCAATCGCCTGCGCAACTACTTGCTTTTTGTCGCGGAGTCATAGTTTAGCGTTCTCCTCAGGTATGGTGGTGGGGTCACTATGCCATCGGCTTTGATGATACTGCCAAGGGGCTATGTGTGGAGGGTGTGATGTGGGATAGGGGGATATCAAAATGTCAATATAGGTAGAGCATATGACGCTATACTAACCCCCTGAATCCCTGTTTACTGAATTAATTGATTATCTGTAGTAAAGCAGTGAATTTTTATATTTTGTAGTTAAGACACTTAGCTTATTTGTACAAAGTCTAAATAAGAAACCGTCTCTCAGTCACCCCAAATCAATAAAATTAGCGGGCTAAATAAATTGAACCCCCATATCGTATCGTCAAACTTAATATCTGAAGAAAATACGGCCCTATTATTGCATTTCTTGATAGAAGTACATGTATAGGCGGTTTGGGGGATGAGTTAAGAAATCTATTAGGGTAAGTCTATTGTCCGTGTACGATAGATCTGCCCACTTTATAGGATGGTTTCCCTTTTTAGAAGACTAGATACCAATCCGTGAGTCGGTGCGATGTCAGGAAATGTAATTAAATATGGATTTTTAGAGAATAAAAGATACAGATCTCGGTAGCTCAAGCTTGGCTAAAGGCATGAGTTGCGAATCAGTGATAATGCCAAACGTGCGAAGTAAGGTTTTGCTGAGTGATACACAGGGCATGAGGCTCCATGGCTGAGGCGTATGGGAGCATGCACAGATGCTGTGCTGTAAGGGGCAGCTTATTCTGTAAGGATTATCTATCAGGAGGCTCATACTTTGGTGAATTGGATTAGGATGGTGTAATGATAATTTATACTGCAAATATACCACATCCTACCCCCCTTTGTCAATACCTCTCGGAGTTTCGGGGAGGCGTGCAACCATACTCAACGCTCCACAAAAATCCATTTTACAAAACGAAACCAGCGGCATCTATTGCATATGTAAACGCGATGCATGAATGAGCAATATGATAGCTACGGTATCATTCTATGCCCTACAACCCAATATGTGGAATAGCTGTCAAAGAGGAATTGGGCGATGATATTCTTTAGAATCTCGACATGGCTGTGTGATCTTGGTTGAGACATGGAAGACAACATGAGACCGTTGCATAGCAGGCCAATTGCTTCGTTGCTTGCGAGATTCGTGCTTGGTCATTTACCTGAAGTAAACTCCCTGTGCACTCACTCTTAGCGCCTTGCACTTTACCCTCTCTGCCCGGTCAAAGTGTCTTTTGTCGGCTTTGCCTCCAAGATCCATGAGACAGTTGACTTTTGCAACAGTCTCAACATGATTATTTGTTTCAAAAATTACTGCCATGGAGCCATGTAAATATCCGAAATTCATTTTTTGAAGATAAGTATGATATTCGATGATTGTATAAATATAAATGAGTATTTATAATTTAAATATACCTGAGAATTGCATTGCAAATTGTTGAATAGTAATATTTTTCTTTTGTCATACAAAAAATATTTGTAACTTTGCGTGCTTTTCTTTGGGTAATTGTATGCATTTGTGTGCTCAAAAGCCTGATGAAAAGTAACAAGCTTATTGTTAAATATTGTCCGGATGGTCCGGATCAATTTAATTTTTTAAATCAATGACAGATCCTATTGCAGATTATCTGACGCGTGTGCGTAATGCCGTGAAGGCGGGTCACCGTGTGGTAGAAGTGCCGGCGTCTAATCTAAAAAAAGAGATCACTAAGATCCTTTTTGACAAGGGGTACATCTTAAACTACAAATTTGTAGAAGAAGGCCCTCAAGGTACTATTAAAGTGGCTTTGAAGTATGACCTCAATGGTAAGGTAAATGCCATCAAAGCGCTGAAGCGTGTGTCACGCCCGGGTTTGCGTAAGTACGTAGGCTATCGTGAGATGCCGAGAGTTTTAAATGGTTTGGGTATCGCTATCCTTTCTACCTCGAAAGGTGTGATGACAGACAAGGAAGCTTCTAACCTCAAGGTTGGCGGCGAAGTTTTATGTTACATTTATTAATCATAGGAGATACATCAAATGTCAAGAATTGGTAAGTTGCCTATCAGCATCCCTAATGGAGTGACAGTATCTCTCAAGGATAATGTCGTAACAGTAAAGGGTCCCAAGGGAGAACTAACACAAGAAGTGGATCCGAGAATCTCTGTGAAAATCGAAAACGGAGTAGTAGCATTGGAGCGTGCAAGTGACGATCGTATCGAGCGCTCGCTACATGGCCTTTACCGCTCACTGATCAACAACATGGTAAGTGGTGCGCACGAAGGATTTAAGAAGACATTGGAGCTTGTAGGTGTAGGTTATCGTGCCTCAAACCAAGGTCAGCTTCTTGAACTGTCTTTGGGATTTACACACAACATCTTCCTGCAATTGCCTCCCGAGGTAAAAGTAGAGACCAAGAGTGAGAGAAATAAGAATCCACTGATTATCTTAGAGAGTGCCGACAAGCAACTCTTAGGACAGGTTTGCACCAAAATCCGCTCATTCCGTATGCCTGAGCCTTACAAGGGTAAGGGTATCAAGTTTGAGGGCGAGGTGATCCGTAGAAAATCCGGTAAATCAGCCGGCAAATAATCGAAATAAACTGTAAGTAATCATGGAAAGAAAGCAAAATAGAAGACTTAAGATCAAAACCCGCGTGCGTGGTAAGATCAGCGGAACAGCCGAGCGTCCTCGTCTCTCTGTATTCCGTAGCAATAAGCAGATCTATGCACAGGTTATAGATGATATTACCGGAACTACTTTGGCCAGCGCATCATCACTGAAGCTTGATGCAGCAGGATCAAATAAGAAGGAAATAGCTGCAAAGGTAGGCGCTGAAGTTGCCAAGGCTGCACAAGCTGCCGGCGTGACAACAGTAGTGTTTGACCGTAACGGATACCTGTATCATGGTCGTATTAAAGAACTTGCCGACGCTGCTCGTGGTGAAGGTCTTAAATTTTAATCATAATGGCAGATATGAATAATAGAGTTAAGTCGACTAACGACTTGGAACTAAAAGATAGATTGGTTGCTATCAACCGTGTTACTAAGGTAACGAAGGGTGGCCGTACATTTAGCTTTGCTGCCATTGTGGTTGTTGGTAATGAAGACGGAGTAGTAGGCTGGGGTCTTGGTAAGGCCGGTGAAGTATCAGCTGCTATAGCCAAAGGCGTAGAAGCCGCTAAGAAAAACCTTATCCGTGTACCTGTACACAAAGGTACTATCCCTCACGAACAATTAGCTTCATTCGGTGGTGCAAAGGTATTCCTCAAGCCAGCCAGCGCCGGTACCGGTGTAAAGGCCGGTGGTGCTATGCGTGCCGTTTTGGAAAGTGTAGGTGTGACTGACGTGTTGGCAAAGAGCAAAGGCTCATCTAACCCACACAACCTTGTAAAGGCTACTATAGAGGCACTCGCAGAAATGAGAAGCCCACTTATGGTAGCACGCAACAGAGGCGTGTCAGTAGAAAAAGTGTTTAAAGGTTAATATTTTAGAGTAAGGAGATTTTACAATGGCAAGAATTAAAATTCAACAGGTTCGCAGTAGAATCAAGTGCCCTAAAGTTCAAAAACTGACACTTGATGCACTGGGTCTTAAGAAAATGAATCAGGTGGTAGAGCACGAAGCTACTCCTCAGATCCTGGGGATGGTAAACAGAGTACACCACTTAGTACGCATCATTGAAGAATAATAAACGCATAAACAGAAAAGAGATATGAATCTATCAAGCTTGAAGCCTGCTGAAGGCTCTGTTCAGACGCGTAAACGAATTGGTCGTGGTCCCGGATCAGGTTTGGGTGGTACTTCTACCCGTGGTCACAAGGGAGCCAAGAGCCGCTCTGGTTACTCCAAGAAAATCGGTTTCGAAGGAGGTCAGATGCCTATTCAGCGTCGTTTGCCGAAGTTCGGTTTCAAAAATATCAATCGTGTTGAGTATCGTGCGGTAAATCTTTCCTCATTGCAGGAAATCGCAGAGAAGAACAACTTGACACGCATCTCCAAAGCCGAGTTTGTAGAAGCCGGTTTGGTATCAAAGAATGATCTGGTTAAGATCCTCGGAAACGGCACTCTGTCAGCTAAGATCGAAGTGGAAGCCAACGCTTTCTCAAAGAAAGCTGAAGAAGCTATCACTGCCGCAGGTGGATCAATCGTAAAACTATAAAGCTCATGCGATTAGTCGAAACTATAAAAAACATATGGAAGATTGATGATCTTAGAAAAAAGATCATCACTACCATTGTTTTTATAATTATCTATCGCGCGGGTACATTTGTGGTGATTCCCGGTATAGACCCCAATAGTCTGAGAGAATTGAAAAATCAGACAGCCTCGGGGCTAATGGCGCTTCTGGATATGTTCTCCGGGGGAGCGTTTTCTAATGCATCTATTTTTGCATTGGGTATCATGCCATATATCTCTGCATCCATCGTTATGCAGTTGGGTGCTATTGCTATCCCATCTTTACAGAAAATGCAAAGAGAAGGAGAGAGCGGGCGTCGCAAGATCAATCAGATCACACGTTACCTTACGGTGATCATCTTGTTATTCCAAGCTCCTACTTATCTTATCAACCTTGATGTACAGTTGCATTCTGTGGGTACAGCATTGCCTGCCGGCATTTGGTTCAAGCTATACGCCTCCGTGATCATGACGGCGGGTAGTATGTTTGTCCTCTGGCTGGGAGAGCGCATTACGGACAAGGGTATCGGTAACGGTATCTCATTCATTATCCTTGTGGGTATCATAGCACGCTTGCCGCATGCCCTGATCGCCGAGTTTGCTTCGCGCGTTCAGTCCAATGCTGTGGGTGGTCTTGTCGCATTCCTCTTTGAGATCATCTTCTTGCTGTTCGTCATAGCAGGTGCGATATTATTGGTACAAGGTACTCGCCGAGTACCTGTGCAATATGCCAAGAGGGTAGTGGGTAACCGCCAGTACGGTGGCGCACGCCAGTATATCCCTCTCAAGGTGAATGCTGCCAACGTAATGCCCATCATCTTTGCTCAGGCTATCATGTTTATCCCCATCTTCTTTATGGGATTTTCTAAATCAGGAGAGAGCAGCGGATTTTTGCATGCGTTTATGAACAATACCAGCTTCTTGTACAACTTCGTATTCGCCGTGCTTATCATTCTCTTCACTTACTTCTACACCGCTATTACAATCAATCCGACCCAGATGGCCGATGATTTGAAGCGTAACAATGGTTTTGTCCCCGGCATCAAGCCCGGCAAAGCTACACGTGACTATATCGATGAGATCATGGATAGAATCACATTACCGGGTGCAATATTCCTGGCTATTGTAGCTATATTGCCTGCTTTTGCCCAGATATTTGGAGTAAGTCAGGAGTTTGCTCAGTTCTTTGGGGGTACATCTCTGCTCATCCTTGTAGGTGTAGTGTTGGATACGCTACAGCAGATCGAAAGTCACCTCTTGATGCGCCACTACGATGGTCTGCTCAAGAATGGACGTATAAAAGGGAGAGTAGGTTCTGCAGCGGCATATTAATATAAGAAATGATATACTTAAAAACAGACGACGAGATCGAGCTCATGAGGGCTGCCAACCAACTGGTGGGTAAAACCCTTGCGGAAGTAGCCAAGCATATTAAGCCGGGCGTAAGTACGCTTGAGCTGGATCGAGTTGCCGAAGAGTTCATAAGAGATCACGGAGCTACTCCTGCTTTTTTGGGCTACGGAGGCTTCCCCAATAGTTTGTGTACATCGGTCAATGACCATGTAGTGCATGGAATACCTTCGAGCAAGGTAATCCTTCAGGACGGCGATATTGTTTCTGTCGATTGCGGAACGAAATTGAACGGTTTTACCGGAGACTCGGCTTACACCTTTGCGGTAGGAGATATTACTCCTGAAGTAAAGGATCTGTTGGTTACGACCAAACAGTCGCTATACAAAGGTATAGAGCAAGCCGTAGCCGGACACCGTGTAGGAGATATCGGTGATGCAGTACAGACCTACTGTGAGAAACGAGGCTATCACATCGTGAGAGAGCTCGTGGGACATGGTATCGGAAAAAGCATGCACGAGGCTCCCGAGGTTCCCAACTATGGACGCAAAGGAACGGGACCCGTTTTGAAAGAAGGGATGTGTATCTGCATAGAACCGATGGTCAATATCGGATCTAAGAATGTAGTTTTCGAAAAAGATGGTTGGACGGTGAGGACCAAGAGTCGTAAGCCCTCGGCACATTTCGAGCACTGCATAGCTATCAAAGATGGCAGAGCGGATATTCTGTCGTCGTTTGATTTTTTAAGTGAAGTTTTAGGAGAAAGAGAATTCTAATTATTTTTTATGTCGAAGCAAGCTGCTATAGAACAAGATGGCGTAATTTTGGAAGCTTTGTCCAATGCGATGTTTAAGGTGGAACTGGAAAACGGTCACATCATCACAGCGCATATTTCCGGTAAGATGCGTATGCACTACATCAAGATACTTCCGGGAGATAAGGTTAAAGTGGAAATGTCGCCATATGATTTGTCCAAAGGACGCATTTCATTCAGATACAAATAACATTTAACCAGATATGAAAGTAAGAGCATCAATCAAAAAGCGTACTCCGGATTGCAAGATCGTGAGAAGAAAAGGACGCTTGTATGTGATTAACAAAAAGAATCCCAAATTCAAACAACGTCAGGGATGATTTTATTTAAGTATTGCAATAATATTAAGTAAAGAGTATGGCTATAAGAATTGTTGGCGTTGATTTGCCACAAAACAAACGAGGAGAAATCGCCTTGACTTACATCTATGGCATCGGCCGTAGCAGTGCGTCAAAGATTTTGGATCAAGCTGGTATCAATAAAGATATCAAGGTAAAAGATTGGACAGACGATCAGGCAGCCGCTATCCGTGAGATCATCGGAGCCGGCTTTAAGGTAGAAGGTGACCTGCGTTCTGAAGTTCAATTGAATATCAAACGTCTTATGGATATCGGTTGCTACCGTGGTATCCGTCATCGTAATGGTTTGCCATTACGTGGTCAGAGCACAAAGAACAACGCTCGTACTCGTAAGGGTAAGAAGAAGACCGTTGCAAATAAGAAAAAAGCTACTAAATAATAAAGGTTGATATGGCAAAAAAAACAGTCGCAAAGAAGAAAGTCGTTAAAGTCGACGCTGTGGGACAAGCTCACATCCACTCTTCTTTTAATAACATTATCATATCCCTTGCAAATAGCGAAGGTCAAGTTATCAGCTGGTCATCAGCAGGTAAAATGGGTTTCCGCAGTTCTAAAAAGAACACTCCTTATGCAGCACAGATGGCTGCTCAGGACTGCGCAAAAGTTGCCTATGATCTTGGTTTGCGTAAGGTGAAAGTTTATGTAAAGGGTCCGGGTAACGGACGTGAATCAGCTATTCGTACCATCCACGGTGCAGGTATAGAGGTGACAGAAATTGTAGACGTTACTCCGATGCCTCACAATGGTTGCCGTCCTCCCAAAAAGAGACGTGTTTAATCATTATCCTGAGGATTTTACATTAATAAATTCACTAAAAACAGAAAGACTACCACTCGGAAGAGTTTTCCTCCGAACAGTATAATTAAGATTGTAACAAGCTCGAAATATAAAAGTAAGACTACATACTGACTAAAGAGGGTGAATAGATTGGCTATATTACTTTCATAGGTTTCATAATCCTCTCCTCATAACCGGTCGCGGCTGCACCACTTTAGTAGATGATAGTGTTTTGTAAGTTTACCGAGACACACAATCAATGTACGCGGATGATCTTTCACAAATTAAGATTATAATAATGGCAAGATATACTGGACCTAAATCAAAAATTGCCCGTAAGTTCGGCGATCCTATCTTTGGTGCCGACAAAGTATTGTCCAAAAAGAATTACCCTCCCGGACAGCATGGCAATTCTCGCCGTCGTAAGACGAGCGAATATGGTACTCAGCTTCGCGAAAAACAAAAAGCTAAGTACACCTACGGAGTGCTCGAAAAGCAGTTCCGTAACCTTTTTGACAAAGCTCAACGTGCAAGTGGTGTAACGGGTGAGATCCTGTTGCAACTTCTTGAGTCACGTCTTGACAACGTTGTCTATCGTTTGGGTATCGCTCCCACACGTGCCGCTGCTCGTCAGTTGGTATCGCACCGTCACATCACTGTAGACGGAAAAGTGGTAAACATCCCTTCTTACACTCTAAAGCCCGGTCAGATCATTGGCGTACGTGAGCGCTCAAAGAGCCTCGAGGTTATCTCTGATGCATTAGCCGGATTCAATCACAGCAAATATCCTTGGATGGAGTGGGAACAAGCTACTCTCAGCGGAAGATTTCTTCATATACCTGAGCGTGCAGACATCCCTGAGAACATCAAGGAACAGCTGATTGTGGAATTGT
The DNA here is from genome assembly GCF_036320655.1 of Porphyromonas pogonae. Classification (NCBI taxonomy): domain Bacteria; kingdom Pseudomonadati; phylum Bacteroidota; class Bacteroidia; order Bacteroidales; family Porphyromonadaceae; genus Porphyromonas; species Porphyromonas pogonae. Next base: position 296,191 of record NZ_CP143258.1, on the reverse strand, counting down.
ATTCTAAATAATCCAGATAATCCCATGGCAATATTAGCATTTCAGAGACCCGATAATGTAATTATGATGGATGCAACCGATTCTTATGCAAGATTCGAGTTCCGTCCTTTAGAGCCGGGTTACGGTATTACGATAGGTAATGCCCTTCGTCGTATACTTCTATCCTCACTCGAAGGTTATGCCATCACCTCTATCAGAATTGATGGTGTTGATCATGAATTTGCTACTATTCCGGGTGTATTGGAAGATGTTACTAACATAATACTCAACCTTAAGCAGGTTCGTTTCAAAAGAGTAGTCGACGGTACATTGGAAGAAACGGTTTCTGTGAGCATTTCTCACAAAGACGTTTTCACAGCCGGCGACCTTGACGATCAGCTTAGCGGTTTCAAGGTACTTAATCCCGAACTGGTGATTTGTCATCTCGACAGCTCTGCCTCTATCAATATTGAACTTAAGATCAATAAAGGAAGAGGTTATGTGCCTGCTGATGAAAATCGTAAAGTTGATGAGGAATTGCAGACTATTGCTATAGACTCTATCTTTACTCCAGTACGTAACGTTAAGTATCAGGTTGAAAACTTCCGTGTAGAGCAGAAGACCGACTATGAGAAGTTGGTTATAGAAGTTACTACCGATGGCAGTATTCATCCGCAAGATGCTTTGCGCGAATCCGCAAACATTTTGATTCAACACTTCAGACTATTTACCGAAGACAACATCGCTATTGAGGATGCAGACCTTGAGCCTGCTGACGAATTCGATGAAGAAGCATTGCACATGCGTCAGCTTTTGAAGACTGCACTTAGTGATCTTGATCTCTCTGTGCGTGCCCTCAACTGTCTACGCTCTGCCGAAGTATCTACTCTCGGTGAGCTTGTACGCTACAACAAGAGCGATCTGCTCAAGTTCCGCAATTTCGGTAAGAAGTCATTGACAGAGTTGGATGAGTTGTTAGAAACACTCAATTTGTCATTTGGGATGGATATCAGCAAGTATAAATTAGATAAAGAGTAAGAATTAAACGATGAGACATAATAAAAAATTCAATCACCTTGGCCGTAAGAAAGCTCACCGTGATGCTATGCTCTCCAATATGGCATCTTCGCTGATCCTTCACAAGCGTATTTTTACTACGGTTGCTAAGGCTAAAGCTCTGCGTATATATGTGGAGCCTATGATCACTAAATCAAAAGAAGATACTACACACTCACGTCGTGAAGTATTCTCTAAACTTCAGAATAAGTATGCCGTTAAGGAGCTTTTCTCTGAAGTAGCTTCAAAGGTAGCTGACCGCCCGGGTGGTTACACTCGTGTTATCAAGACAGGTTTCCGTTTGGGTGACAATGCTGCAATGTGCTTCATTGAGCTTGTTGACTTCAACGAGAACATGCTCAAAGAAGGCAAGACTGCCAAAGCTGCAAGTAAGACTCGCCGTTCACGTCGTAGCAAATCAGCTTCGGAAGCTCCTAAGGCTGAAGTGGCAACTGAGACGGCAGCTCCAAAAGCTGAAGTAGAAGTAGAAGAAAAGTCAGCAGAGTAATCCTCAGTTCACTTTGATTCAATATATAAAAAGGTCATATCCATACGGATATGACCTTTTTCATTGTCTTTGTTTGATCTGCATCTAGCTTCTAAGCCATTATCCTTACAAATAGGATAGACACTCTTTGAGACTGTTGCAAAAGTCAACAGTCTCATGGATTTTGGAGGCAAATCCGACAAAAGACACTTTGACCGGGCAGAGAAGGTAAAGTGCAAGGCGCTAAGAGTGAGTGCACAGGGAGTTTACTTCCGGTAAATGACCAAGCGCGAATCTCGCAAGCAAAGAAGCAATTGGCCTGCTATGCAACGGTCTCTCTTTTATAAATCTCTGTGAGGGGAGGTTTGTACTGAGAAGCTTCTTCATGTGTTGTCGAGCAGAGGTGCTTTACCAGAGTTTATGAAAATGCTGTTTTGTACAATACAAGTATTATAGCTCTTATTTCACCGTATAGTTATTGATGTTGCTGTTGCTTGCAGGCATCTTGCCGTCGATCCCGTAATCAGGTGAATATTTCCCCGCCGGCATATCACTAAGGATAAAATGATTGGCTTTTCTCGCAGCCACTATTTTGTCGGTTGCAGCAGTCATAAGTGTGTTTGCCAGTATTCCTATGATCCCTCCGTTCTGTATTACGGAACAGTCCACTTTCACATCGGCATTTCTTTGAAATAGCGTTTCGTTCGTAGTCGCAGACTTCAGGATATACTCTATCTCCACATTGATTTCATTTGCTAGAGCTGCTTTGCTCCACTTCTTGATTACAGTAAAGAGCACCGCATCGGCATTGAATACATTTCTGAAGGGCTTCATTGAGCCTTCTATAAACTGCTCTGCATCGTTAGCGCTTTCCTGTTGCATGAGGTCGAGCGAGAGATATGGTGAGAATACATAGTATCCGCGTTCTGCCAACGGTTGTGCCATAGAAGAGTAGAAAAACTCCTTCGCATCCACATGATTTGTTTGGTTTATCGGAGGCATGATCAGTATAGATACAGGCTTCTCGCTATACATCTTAGGATATAAAGCTTCTCGGGTATATGATTGACCTACGCCACAGCTTGCCAGTACTGCGATGACAAGGATACAGATTGATCCTTTTACCGCTTTGCTCATAAAATTCAAATGCATCATCGCTTAAACTGTTTAATGATTCTGTCTATAAACACCCGGCTCTCCGGATAGGTGTCAATCTCTTTCTGCATCAAGTCTACCCCTTCGGTTACCTTGCCGCTTTTGGCCAATAGGTAACCGTACTCGGCATAAACTCCCGGAGGTACAGTCTGGCGCATGCCGCTTTGATTATCTATAATTTTTTCATAAGCTTTTATCAGTTCCGCTTCATCCTTTTCAGTGTGCTTCTTCGAGAAGGCATATGATGCGTTTTCATAGTTGTACCAGCTGTAAAGCTCTCTGCCTGTACCACAGCCCCACAACCCCAAGCATAGTGCCAATAAGGTCGCAGCCCAATAAATATTCTTCATATATTGCTTTTTTGACATCTATTTACGGTAGCACCACAGTGCGTGAGCTTCTGCTTGAGATAAAGAGGTTCTTACTATACATCTCCTGTGTGTGATCATTCAGAACAACCACTTTGTGCGTACCCGGCAGTATCACGATGCGTTCACCTTTGCGTACGGCATCCTTTTCTTTCACAGCCTTTACTTTGATTGCAGGTTTGTCATCTATTACAATATAGACATCCTTGTTTACATACTGCTTGTTTGATACCACTACGATATAAGCTTCATCGCTCAGGCCTCCGTTGAGTGATGCTGTAGAGCCACACGATGGCAATGTTATCAATGTGCATGCAACAATCAATATGATAACTAAGGAGGTGAAATTACTTTTTAAGATTTTCATGAATAGGTAATATTAATGGGGTTGTTGGATATAGTAGTTAGCCAATTTGTCTTTGTCCATAGAGCCATCAAGAAGTGTCACCATTGAGAACTCGGTTTCGGGAGTATCACCTCCTACCATAGTTATTTTCACGGAGCCTACCTTTTTGCCCGGGAGCTCAAATTCCACACCGGTTTGCGGGTTTTTTACTTTCTTACCTCTACTGTAGACATCGAATACATCATTCACTTTGAGCCCTTGTGAAGCACCGCCTGCAATCACCATACCATCTTCATCTGCACTGAGGAAATAAGTTTTCCATGGTTTGTCGGTGCATTTGTTGATAATGTTTTCCACCAACTGATCTATTGCTCCGGAGATTGCTTTGTCGCTCAGCGTAGCGTCGTAACCAGCTTTTCCTCCCATGCCCAGTGTGCTCTTAGCCGTAGTCTGTGCATAGCCTTTGCCTTCTTCGGAGTAGATGATAAGCCCGGTAGATACATCCACGATACGGATGCTTACACCGGCTTCTACCGTTTGGCTTTTCTCCGTTGAGAAGAATCCGTCTTTACCGGTCGTCTTACGTCCGAATTCGGTAATCGAACCCAGTATCAGATAGTCTGCTCCTATCTTTTGTGCGGATCCGCCGTTTTTGAGTTCGCTCTCTATTTTATCCAGATCACTTCTCTCGAGCAGGATAAATTTATTAGTACTGCTGAGTTTGGTCGATAAGATGTCCAGTGCTTGTTTGGCCATAGGATCATTTTGTCGATCATAAAAGATCCCTTTGCCATATTGCGTTTCATTCGAGAATCGTCCTATAGCTACTTTCCATTTCAGGGATTTGTTTGTAGCATGATGCGCATGGCTATTGACTTCCTGTTGCGCCACTTTTCTTTCCGGCGTCTGTGATATTGCCGGGTACAATGTTACTCCCCATACAGAGAGAATAAGCATGGGTATCTTTAAGTACGTTTTCATATTGAGTTTGTTATGTTCCTTTACAAATATAGTTTTTTTATTGTTTTATCATATTAACCTCGTTTCTTTTCTTCATCATTGTTTATTTACAAGTCGTTTATTATAGTACCGGCCTGAACCCCTAGCTTCATTCGAGTATTTGTTTTATCTTAGAGATGTAATATTTGAGCTATCAATGTAGTCTGTATACTCTATAGGCGATCTATGGCTCACAATCAGTTCCAAAATGAAATTGCACCCTCGTACATCCCTCCTCGTTTTCTTGTTTGTGCTTTTTATGCCTATGCTAAAGTCACAGAGCACCTCTGATGAGGTTGTCTTTACAGCTCCACTCTCGTATTCGTCACGTTTTGTGGGGGCCACACGAAGTCTTGGTATATCGGCCCAAAGCATTCCGGTTATTTCCACTGACATTGATAGCGCTTCATCCGAAACAAAAGCTTTAGTGTCCGCTCCCGATAGGTATGACTACGTGATATTCTGTAGCCGTAAGGCGGTGGATGCGTATGTTTACTATCAGACATCTGCTCATGCACATGGTACTACCTCCACTCAATATCTTGCTATCGGTAAAGATGTGGACTATCTCAGAGAACGCACAGGGCTGGATGTCGCTTTTCTTTCTCACGAAGCCAGCCCTATGGGCTTGGTGGCAGCTTTGAAGTCACGGCATATTACGAATAAAAAGGTGGCTGTACTAGCCCCCGGTATGAGAGGGATTGAAGAGCCGTTCGTTGTGCCCCAATTCATCGCAGCCCTACAGGAGATCGGATTAGAAGTTACACGTATCGATGCTTACTATACCCGCCCCGTTACCTCTAATGTCAATACCCTTATCCGCCTATTGGAAGAGGGTAAGGTATCACTATTAGCCTTTACGAGTGGGGGCGAGATCGAGGCGTTGATGACAGGGATAGTTCACTCCGGCAAGGACAGAGCCAAGTTATTGCAGTCTGTTCCCGTTGCTTGTTTCGGTCCGTATACCCGCCGTTGTGCGTTTAAGTACCGTTTGGACGTCAAAGTGGTAGCCACGGATTTTAGCCGAGCCGAAGGTTTAGCCGAGGCCATCAGTCATTATATCCGTAGCAAGTGAAGATTCACCTCTTATAAGTTACAGGTCATTCTTGTCGTCGATCTTGTCTATAGGCAATACATCATCACCCTTTTGTTTTCTGTGTTCCCTGATCGACTCCATATAGGTGGCAGTGATGATACCCGACGGCAGAGCTATGATGGCTATGCCGAAGAGTGAGGAGATCATACTGATAATACGGGCAATGGTACTTACAGGATAAACATCGCCATAACCTACAGTAGTAAGCGTCATAGTAGCCCAATATACAGCGTCGAAGAACGACGGGAATAGTTTGATATCTTCCTCCGTACCCAAGTTGAATATAACCAGAGCAGTGATAAGGATATAAAAAATAGCCATGAATAGCACAGCCATGAGCACTTTGCGCTCTTTGTCCAATACCAAAAACAGCAGTTGTATTTGTGTTGAGTATCGAAACAACCTGAATATCCTCATGATCTTCAACATCCTTATTATCCTCAGCATCTTGAAAGAAGAGCTCAGTATATTCAGCCCCGGCAGTATCGATAGTAAGTCTATGATGGCAAGCCCTGTAAACGGGTACACCACAAACGCTTTCAGCCCCGGCATATTCAGCTTCAAATCACAAGTCATCCACCTCAGTAAGTAGTCTATAATGAAGACGGTGGTTGTGACACGCTCGATAACTCCAAATACGGGCTTAGGTTCTCTGAAAAGCAGAGGCACCAGACTCATTAGTATAAATAAGATCATGACAGTATCATAGAGCAGCCCTATTTTGTTCTTACCATTACTGTGATCTATAACTTCAAATATATCTCGGCGTAGTTTTCCGTATGACATAATCATAAATTAATGTATAAATATTCCTAAAGGTATTATATCTTTATAGACGTAGTACTACGTTATATCATTAAAGAAGATGTTGCTCATGTCCGATCTATCGCATTTCGCATTATCTTCACATTGATAACAAATATAAAAGCCCTTTTGTAACTATGGAAGAGATAATAAAGTTGCCTTCATTCAAATTGATCGGAATATCTGTAAAGACTTCCAATGACGGGGGTAAAGCGGGAGAGGACATCGCTATGCTCTGGAAGCGTTTCTATGAAAAAGGAATCATGTCGCTTGTACCCAATAAAATCTCTTCTGAGATCTATTGCCTTTACACCCGCTATCAGTCAGATCACCGAGGTGAGTATACATGTCTGCTTGGGTGCAAGGTAAGCTCTTTCGATGACGTGCCTTCAGGATGCTCATCCTGCGAAGTTCCTGCTACATCTTATCTGCATTACCAGACTATAGGCGCCTCACCGCAAAACATAGTCGATACATGGGAGCGCATCTGTGCTTCCGATATAAACCGTGCTTATATTGCAGACTTTGATATCTACGGCTCGGAGTTGTCCGATCCTCTCAGTACCGTTGTGGATACATACGTATCAGTCAGGTAATATTCCCTATTGCATCAGGCATAGCACTCCTGAGCAGAGATTGTCGCTGTGTGTGCCCTTGTCACTTGCCCTTCGGCATGTGGCAAAAAAAATGTAGTTTTGTATTACGAACAGAACTATGGGCTGTATAACTTAGTTTTATTTGACTTTAGTCACGAATAATCTGTAATTAAACCAATAAGTTATGATTTCAAAAAAAACCTCAATAGCGTTGATTTCCGCAACGTTTTTATTGAGTTTGAGCGGATGCTCCAGCAAACTTCGTCCGCTTTCCGGCAACATGGTATCGGCAGAGCCTCAGCCTCTTGAAGTAGTAGGTAATAAGGTGCCGGTAAAAGTGCATGTTACTTTTCCTGCTAAATATTTTAGCAAAGACGCACGTCTCAAAATTGTACCCCAGATGCGTTATGCAAGCGGAGAGAAGTGGGGCCCCAGTTTCACATTCCAGGGTGAAAAAGTCATGGGCAATGAGATTGTAGTTCCTTATGAACAGGGAGCCAATAGAAATCTCGATTTTGCCATCGATTATGACCCCGCTATGCTTCGAAGCGAACTCTTCCTTACTTTCGAAGCTTATAATGGATCATCCAAAGTAGTGTTACCCTCTCTCAAGGTAGCCGATGGTGTCATAGCTACAGCAGACTTGGCTTCTGTCAAAGATGCCGCTCCCGCCATTGCCCCTGATCGTTTCCAGCGTATCATCAAGCAAGCATTCGATGCCAATATCATGTTCCTTATCCAGCAAGCACAGGTACGTGCCAAGGAAGTAAACAAGGAAGACGTAGAGGAATGGCGCTACATCGTACAAAACGCCAAAGAAACACCCAACCAACGTGTTTCCGTAGAGGTGCAAGCTTATGCATCACCTGATGGCGGTAAGGATCTCAACGAGAAGCTCAGTGAAGCTCGTGAGCGCAATACTACCAAGGTGATCAAGAATCAGTTCAAGAAACAAGACCTCGCAGATGTCGAGATCAACGCTCACTACACAGCCCAGGACTGGGAAGGTTTTAAGAAACTTGTCGAGAGCAGTAATCTGCAAGACAAAGATCTGGTACTTCGTGTGCTGGAGATGTATCCTGACCCTGAGCAACGTGAAAAAGAGATTAAGAATATCTCTGCTGTATTCAGCCAGCTTGCCGATATCATCCTGCCCCAACTGCGTCGGTCTCGTCTTGTAGCCAATGTGGAAATCATAGGTAAGAGTGATGACGAGATCAAGGAGTGGGCTGAAAAGTACCCGGGACGTTTGAGCCTTGACGAACTCCTCTATGCTGCTACCCTACAGCAGACCAACAAAGAAAAAGAGCGTCTCTACAAGATTGCCCGTCAGCTTTATCCGCTTGAATATCGCTCATACAATAACTTAGGAGTACTCTCTTACCTGGAAGGCAACATGGTACAAGCCGAATACTGGTTTACCGAAGCCAACAAGCGAAAGATGAATCCTGAGACAAACCTCAACCTCGGACTTATAGCCTTGCAGAAGGGTGATGTCAAAAGAGCCAATGAGCTTATAAGCACCTCTTCCAATGTACCAGAGGTAGGCCAGGCCATGGGTATCATCTACCTCAACGAAGGGCAGTATGACAAAGCAGAGGTAGCCTTAGGTGATTTCAAAAACAACAACGCTGCCGTGGCACAGATCATGAATAAAGACTATGCCAAAGCTGCTGCCACCCTCAACGCTATAGCACAGCCCAATGCCAAGACAAGCTATCTCAAAGCCGTTGTAGCTGCTCGTACCAACGATGCAGCAGGTGTGTACGCCAATCTGAAGGATGCTGCTACCAAGGATGCTTCTTTGGTAAAGCGTATGGCCAACGATTTGGAGTTTGCCGCGTATAAAAACACTCCCGAGTTTGGTAGCTTACTTCGCTAAGCTCTCCCTGTAATCGAGAAGGGTATAATCAATAAATCCGCATAGCTCATAGCTATGCGGATTATTTTTTGTAATCACACCTCTTGTTATTCTCTGAAAAGGGAAGTGTTGCATCCACAAGAAAAGTGCGGTAACGCAGTAAACTTATCAATGCCTGTAATAATGAGCAAGACGTCTGCCAGGAATCGGTAAAAATGCACTAGGGTGTGATAGGAGTGCTTGTGCTATACACTCAGTGATTTGTTTCGGAAAATATTTATTGCCGTAATGATGGACGATATTGCCCCGATAATAAGAAATAATAGCTTATACTTGATCGTATTTCTCAATCAGGTTGGTTTTGTTCTTTATTCTGCTCTATTTCACTATATCTTGTCTCTTTTTACGTTTACGGAGAGGGTATGGCTTCGGCGGCTTATTCCATACCCTTGCAGTCAGGCACCACACTTGTCGGTATTACTACCTGAGATAGGGCTTTGAGGGATGATTTCACGGGCGAGACACAGAGTGACCTGATTGCTTTTCCCAAAGGTGTAAGAATGGCTCATAGAGTTATCCTTGTTGCATGCCGGGGATAAATATACTTCATGATTGCTCTTGACAAAGGGGGGTGTGATGTTGTATCTTTGCAGATATAGATTTGAGTTTACTTATTGCATCTTTTATTTGCGTTATATGACATGTTTTATGACAATACTGATAAGTCTCCTTACCACCATATTAGTCTCTCATCCGCTATGGCTACACCTCGGGATCAGTTTGTGTGTGCTACCCTTTTTGCGTATGGATGTATCGGCAGGTATGTTGCATACTCGCCCCGGTGCGTTGTGCAGTAGCTCCCTGTTTCATCAAGCAAGCACTATCGGTCCCTGTGCACACCTCCATGCTCCATCTCTGCAAGGTGAATACACTACTGTGCCAAGCGCCCCCCCATCACACTACGCCACCGAGTGCAGAGCGCTGTCCTGCTCATCCGCCACTCGCTTATATGTAGCCACGCATTCACATGGCTTGCATGTATTTACAGCCCGAGCGTACTTCCGCTATACTTTGATCGGAGGTAGCAGACAAATTAAACACCTCACTTTTTCTGCATAAGCAACAATCCCCCATTTATACAATCATCCTTTAGCAACATCGGGCACATATAGCTCACGGTGTTGCTTTTTTATGTGCAGTGAGTGGCGGTAGGTAAGTGTGTTAGTTAAAACACTGCTGTATTTTAGTTAAGACACTCTTGCGTTTTAGTTAAAGTGCTTCCGTGTTTTAACTAAACTGTTTGCGTGTTTTAGTTAAAACGTTTTTGTGTTTTAGTTAAGACACGAAAGTGTTGTCACTATAATGTTTTTGGATCACAACTGTGACGCTGTTGCCTCTTTGTTTCATCACAATTTATCATGCAAACCCATATTTTTACAATGCAAAACACCTGTAGCCATCCTTTTTTATCCACACTCCGCTTTCATAATGATAGATGGTAGGGTTTTTGCGCGTTTTTTAGCCTTGTTTATAGGGCGAATAAAATGATTTGACATTCGTTTGCCTATCAATTAGATAGTAAAAAATAATAGTATGGTGCGGTTTTCCTCTCCTGTTCCTTCTTCTTTTATGTCGGAATAGAGAGCATGCAAGCATCAGGTTTATGCTTTCATAACCCCGTTTAGTCGCATGTTTTTGCGTATATTTGTATGAGGAGATCTCCTGATATCAAAAATTTATCGAAATACGATCAAGTAGGAGCGGTTTTTGAAAAATCGAGCCCCAAGTCCTGTATGGCTAAATGAATTATTTTTCTTGTTAATGTTTCAAATTTATTATTAAAAGTATGGTAAGGCATTTGAGTTTAAGTGTAAAACTGACTATACTTCTCTTCTGTTGTTCTTGGGCTGTGGCAGCACAGCAAAAAAGGTGAGAGTAGCTTGTGTGGTCAATAGCATCACTTATGGTTACGGCATGGATGATCGGAAAAAAACTCCTATCCGGCTCAGTTACAAAAAATGATGTTTGAAGCGGGGTAATCACTCTATACGCTCTTGGTGGCAGTCGCATGACGCCCCCGTTGTAGCCAACATCATTTGAGGCTATAATTGGCACGAACACTATACTACTCTTTGTCCTTTTGAAGGAGTTATCTCTTTTTGTATATATTTGCATATAAACCCCGGGAACACCCCGTTATTTCTTATTAATTCTATCCAAGCATGTCAAAGGAATTATTTAGTGAAGATATCCGTAAAGCTGTAGAGGTGATGCAGCGCGGAGGCATTATTTTATACCCCACAGATACTATATGGGGTATCGGTTGCGACGCTACGAATGAGAGTGCCGTGCAGAAGATCTATGCCCTCAAAAAGCGATCGGACAGCAAATCCATGCTGGTACTTGTGGATAGCGATGTGAAGTTGCAGGGGCTGGTGAGCGAGGTGCCGGAGATCGCTTATGATCTCATCGATCTTGCCATAAGACCCATTACAATCATCTACAGCGGAGCCCGCAATGTGGCTCCATCTCTCATCACCGATGAGGGTACACTGGGGATACGGGTGACCAAAGAGGAGTTTTCGCAAGAGCTGTGCAAGCGCATGCGAGTGCCTGTGGTGTCTACCTCCGCCAACATCAGCGGGGAGCCCTCGGCTGCGTTTTTCTCCCAGATCTCTCCTGAGATACTGGCGGGCGTGGACTACGTGGTGGAGTACCGACAAGACGATAATAACCCCTCGGAACCATCACAAATCATCAGTCTCGGATCCGGTGGTGAGGTCAAGGTAATCAGAGAGTGATGCTGTATTGTAAAAAGAATTTCATAAAACCTAATAATTTTATCATATTTGTCTGATATTTATACTTCTCTTTATGAGTGTAAAAGGCAAAACAACCAACAAATGAACTTGAGTGACATAGGAAATACGACAAACAAGCGTTTCGAACGCATGCTTCTTTGGCGTGAAAAGCATATCAATGAAAGATATTTTATTCTACTGTTGAGTCTTATCATAGGCATAGTGGCGGCATTGGTGGCCATCCTGCTCAAAAAGATGATTCACGGGATACAGCATATTCTTTTCCTCAACGCCAACGAATATAATTTCCTGTTTCTCATCCTTCCTATTATAGGTATATTCCTTACGGGGCTCTTTGTGCGTTATGTGGTGAGAGACAATATAAGCCATGGTGTGACACGTGTATTGAGCTCACTGTCACAGCGCAAGAGCCGTATCAAACCGCATAATATGTGGTCATCCATCATAGCCAGTTCCATTACTATCGGGTTTGGAGGGTCCGTAGGTGCAGAGTCGCCTATAGTGCTTACCGGTGCGGCCATAGGCTCCAACCTGGGGCGTGTATTTCGCATGGAGCAGCGCACACTGATGCTCCTTGTGGGGTGTGGTGCGGCAGGAGCCATAGCCGGCATTTTCAAAGCTCCTATCACAGGACTTGTATTTGTGGTGGAGGTATTGCTGCTCGATCTTACGCTGAGTTCCATCCTGCCACTGCTGGTTACTTCGGTGGCCTCGGCCTCTACGGCATATATTTTCACCGGTACCGAGGCTATGTTTAGCTTTACGCAGACGGATCCTTTCGCCATAGAGCGATTGCCCTATATATTCTTGCTTGGAGTAGTGTGCGGGCTGGTATCCCTGTATTTTTCCAAGACTATGTTCTCATTCGAGGGTAAGATGAAGAAATTACCGACCTATAGGCGTAAGTTTGCTGTCTCCTCGGTAATCCTCAGCTTACTCATCTTCCTATTCCCTCCGCTTTACGGTGAGGGTTACAACACTATCAATACCTTGCTGAGCGGGCAGTACGGAACCTTGCTCGAGGGAAGCATCTTCGAGCCCTTTGCTGATTCGTACTGGATGGTCTTCGGCTTTCTTTTTCTCATCCTTCTTACCAAGGTATTCGCCTCTGTAGCCACTAACTCAGGTGGCGGGTGTGGCGGGCTTTTTGCTCCTACGCTTTTTATCGGTTCTATTACCGGCTTTTGCTATGCGTATGTCGTGAACTATTTCCCGTTTCTCAATGCTTATCTGCCCAATAAGAATTATGCTTTGCTGGGTATGGCCGGACTCATGGCAGGGGTGATGCATGCTCCGCTCACCGGTGTATTCCTCATAGCCGAGCTTACGGGGGGCTACAATCTATTCCTCCCTCTTATGCTGGTATGCCTCACCTCATACGGTACCATACGTATCTTTATGCCTCACAGTATATACTCGCTACGCTTGGCAGAAGAGGGCAAGCTACTTACACACCAGAAGGACAAAGCCGTGCTTACTTTGATGTCATTGGAGAATGTGATAGAGACGGATTTTGAACCTGTAACGCCTTCCATGAGCCTGGGCGACGTGGTGAAGGTTATAGCAGTGAGCCACCGTAACATGTTTCCCGTGCTGAACGAGGAGGGACAGTTCCTAGGCATCGTACAGCTCGATAATATCCGTAATATTATGTTCCGCCCGGAACTTTATGACAGGTTCAAGGTGAATAAGATTATGATTATCCCGCCTGCCAAGATCAAGACTTCTATGTCTATGGAGGCAATAATGCGGGTATTTGACGATACCAAGGCATGGAACTTGCCTGTTGTGGACGATGACGGTAAATACATGGGATTTGTATCCAAGTCCAAGATATTCAATTCGTACCGAGAGGTACTGGTAGAAACATTTGTGGGCGACTGATGCCTGCTATATATTTTTCAAATGGATAAGAAAGCGTTGAAGTTAATTTATATGGGCACGGCGGACTTTGCCGTAGCGCCACTCCAGGCCTTGGTGGAAAACGGGTATAATGTGCTTGCTGTGGTGACGATGCCCGACAAACCTGCGGGACGCGGGCACAAGCTCAAGGCTAGCGGAGTCAAAGTATATGCCGAGTCTCAAAATATTGAAGTGTTACAGCCAGACAACCTCAAAGAGGATGCCTTTGTGGCACGGTTGAGAGAGTTGGATCCCGATCTGGGTATTGTGGTAGCTTTCAGGATGCTCCCTCAAATTGTATGGAATTTGCCACGGTTTGGCACTGTTAATCTTCATGGTTCGCTACTCCCTCTTTATCGAGGTGCTGCTCCTATCAACTGGGCTATCATCAACGGGGATAAAGAAACAGGTGTGACTACTTTCCGCCTCAAGCATGAGATTGATACGGGTGGAATACTCCTACAGGAGAAAATGCCCATAGGTGAAGATGAAACCTTTGGAGAAGTGCATGACAGGATGATGGTGTTGGGTGCTCAGGTGATGTTACGCACAGTGGACTTGTTTCTGGATGACAAGGAGCCCCTGGCTATGCCTCAGGAGGATTGTCACGAACACCCCACGCAAGCTCCCAAGCTATTCAAAGATAATTGTAAAGTGGACTGGACTCAGTCGGCAGGTTTTATCCATAATTTTATTAGAGGGCTCAACCCCGTACCTACCGCATGGACAGAGCTCGCCATCGAGGGTCATGAGCCAAAGCCCTTTAAATTATACCGTTCTGCAGTCATCGACCCTGCCGACCGTCACGAGGGTCTTACTCCCGGCTCGTGCGTGATAGGCCCCAAGCGCTCACTGGAAGTAGTGACGGGTGACGGTGTGCTGAAGATACTCATGTTACAACCGCAAGGGAAGAAAGCAATGGCAGCTGATGCTTACCTCAATGGTATAGCCCGCTGATCAATATTATATAACCGTTTGCAACCTTCGACACTATATGGGTGATGTTACGTGTGTGCAGGAGGTTTTCCTATTATGAACGAGGTAAATATATTACTTGTGAAAAAAGGATAGTGAACCCCAAAGCATGAACAATATGTCACATATTACACCGTTAAATACCCAAATAAGGCTTAATAAAGCATAAATAGGGCGGAATAATCGATGTATAGAGGGTTTTAAACGAAAAAATATTATTTTTGTTCTATGCGATACTATACACTCTTAGAACAAGATGAATAATTTCGAGGACAATATTAAAAACTCTGATACGGAAAAAATCACATATTACCGTAGAATATCCATATGGTGGAAGAAACATCCATGGATCAAATACGCTGCAGCTTTCGTGATTGTTTTTATGATCCCCTACCTTTTTGGAGAGTCGAGTGTGTTTCGCCAGATCAAATATAGCAACCGCATCTCACATCTGAGAAAAGAAATACGTCAGACAGAGAATCACTTCAAAGAAGACAGTGTCAGGCTCGAAGAGATTCGAGCCGATAAGGATGGTGTGGAGCATACCGCTCGTGAGCAATATTTGATGAAGTCCCCTGATGAAGTGATATTTTTGATCAAAGATAAAGAACCCCAACCCGAAGAAGACGAGAAAAAATGAAGTGGAGAACAGTGACATACTACGCCAGCACCATATTGCTTATCATAGGTGCGGCTCTGGGCATTAAGCACCGGCTTGGGGTAGATATTATTTATATGATAGGGGGAGTAGGCTATACGCTTACTTACATGTTTGCCCCCGTAACCAACTTGTCAGTGCGTGAAAGACGCCTGATCAGGATGAATATATTTGCGGGTCTCCTGTTTATGACATCAGGAGTTTTTCGCTTCTTGGGCAGAGGGCAAGCCGAGTGGGTGCTCTTTTTCGCCTTGGCCATGGTGTTTATGATCTATGGTAGTGTTGCGCTCATGATAACAGAGTCCCACAAAAAGAAATAAGTATAATAAAATATGCCAAATTTAAAAAATCAACCTCCTCGTCCCAAGAGGAAGACCAAGATAGAATTTACAGTGAAGGAAGCGGATACATTGCTGCACTACCTGCAAATTACGGCTTTGCCCGAAAGGAGCAAAACCACCGTGAAACAGCTGATGCGTGACCGGTTCTTCTCTGTAAACGGCAAGCCAGAGGTACAGCATAATCTCCCTTTGGCTACCGGTGATGTGGTGGTACTCCATCAGGCTCCATTGCCAGACACCTTGCACCACCCGCAAGTGGAGATACTCTACCAGGACGATTATCTGGTGGTGGCCAATAAGCAGCCGGGTATATCTACCATAGCCAGCGGTGTCAACACACGCTTTACGGCTATGAAGATTATATCGGAACATCTCAAGATGTTTGATCCTACTGCTAAGCTATTTATGCTCAATAGGCTCGACAGAGAGAGTCAGGGATTGGTAATGTTTGCTAAAAACAGAACCGTACAACAAGAGATCATCAACAACTGGCACAAATACGTGTTGGAACAGAGATTTCTTGTCGTGATAGAGGGTAAGATGGAGGACCCTGAAGGTGATTTGCTACCGCCTGAGCACCCTAATGCGTCCAAGAAAAAGACCACACCTAAGCATAAGAATGCACCTGAAGGCGCTCTCACTGCAGAAGAAATAGCAGAACTGGGCACTGCTTCGTACAAAGTACTCAAAGAAGGCCCCCTATGCAGTATGCTGGATATACGTCTGGACAAAGGGAGGAACAACCAGTTGCGTAAGCAATTCCGTGAGATGGAATCACCTGTTGCGGGAGATCACCACAACGGCAGTATGTTCAAAGATCTCGGTATGATAGCCCTCAAGGGAAGCATCATCAAGATGAAACATCCGATTACAGGGGAGGACCTCAGTTTTCAGCTGGAAGTTCCATCGGCTTTCAAATCTTTGGTAAAAACAGCGATACCTCCTACAAGTAATAAATCTCTAAAAGATAAAAAACAAAGATAAATAGTATTCAACTGTAATGAAGGGTATTACTCCTGATTGTCTTACTATATTCAAGGGAAGGAGTAAGTACTCTGCTAATTATTTAAAACATCATGATAAAACCATTTTCACGAAGAGCGTATGTGATTCTGCTCTTTCTTTTGGCTTGCTCCTTGTTCGGAGCTCCTAAGCTTTCTGCACAGATTGTGGGCGATATTGCCACGTGGAGTAAAAAACTCAACGATGAAGGCAAGCCTGAAAAAACGTTATTGTTTAGTGCTCAGATAAAAAGTGGCTGGCACGTTTATCATACGGATATTCCTGCGGGAGGTCCCAGTGCCACCGAATTTACGTTTGACAAAATAGAGGGAGCCAAGCTGATCGGCAAGCCTCAGGCTGATAAGAAACCGGATGAAGTGTTTGATAAGAATTTCAACATGAAGCTTCGTTGGTTCCATGGCTCTGTAACCTTTTCACAGAAGATACAGGTTACAGACCCTGCTAAATTCAAGATTGAAGGTAACATCAGATATATGGGATGTAATGATGAGAACTGTGTGCCTCCTACGAGGTGGGAGTTTTCGTTCGGACCATCGGATCTGACATCTAAGGCGGCTGCTCCTGCATCAGCTACAGAAGAGAACGCTGCTACGGAAGCACCTCTCACCGATAGTGCCACCGTTGGCTCTGCAGATAGTGCTAATAAAAGCGCTACTGTAGCATCTTTGGCTTCGACCGATGATTTATGGCAACCTGTAATAACAGAGTTGAGGGGTTATGGCGATACTACGCTGGCTCAGACAAGCTCATCTCTTTGGAAGATATTTATCTACGGATTCCTCGGTGGTTTGGTAGCGCTTCTTACGCCATGTGTATGGCCTATGATACCGATGACGGTGAGCTTCTTCCTCAAAAGAACTTCTAACCGCCGTAAAGCCATACGTGATGCAGTCAACTATGGCTTATCTATCATCGTTATCTATCTTATATTGGGGCTCCTCATCACAGCTATTTTTGGCGCAAATGCATTGAATAGCCTTGCGACGAATGCGGTGTTTAACATCATATTCTTCCTCTTGCTGGTATTCTTTGCTATCTCATTCTTTGGTGCATTCGAGTTGGTATTGCCGGCTTCATGGACAGCCAAGATGGATGAGAGGGCTGATAAGACTACCGGTCTGCTCAGTATATTCTTCATGGCATTCACCCTGGTGTTGGTATCATTCTCTTGCACGGGTCCTATTATAGGTACGCTGCTTGTAGAGGCTGCTACCATGGGCTCATATCTGGGCCCGGCTATAGGTATGTTTGGTTTTGCCGCTGCTTTGGCATTACCTTTCTCTCTATTCGCCATATTCCCCAACTGGTTGCAGAGTATGCCCAAGAGCGGTGGATGGCTCAATACCGTGAAGGTAGTGCTTGCATTCCTCGAGCTTGCTCTTGCATTTAAGTTCCTTTCCGTTGCCGACTTGGCTTACAGATGGCATATTCTCGACAGAGAGACATTCATCGCTATCTGGATTGTAATCTTTGCTCTGTTGGGTATCTATCTCTTGGGTAAGATACGTTTCAGTCACGATAGCCCGGTAGAACATGTTTCTGTAAAGAGGTTGTTTATGGCTATCATATCTCTTTCATTTGCCATGTATATGGTGCCGGGGTTGTGGGGTGCTCCGCTCAAAGCGATCAGTGCCTTTGCACCTCCTCTCCATACACAGGACTTCAATCTTTATGAAGGGGCTGTACATCCCGCTTTCGATGATTATGAAGAAGGTATGGCTTATGCCCGCAAGCAGAATAAACCTGTACTTATCGACTTCTCAGGTGCCGGCTGTGTCAATTGCCGTAAAATGGAAAATTCCGTATGGATCAACGAAGAAGTGAAGAAGATGCTTGATAATGACTTTGTGATTATCACACTCTTGGTCGATGACAGAAAGCCTCTCCCGCAGGTGATGGAGGTACAGGAAAATGGCAAGACTCTCAAACTGCGTGAAGTGGGCGAGAAGTGGAGCTACTTCCAGAGAAGTAAATTCGGTGCCAGCACACAGCCCTTCTATGTAATGCTCGATCATCAAGGTAAACCTCTGGGGCCTTCACGTTCTTACAATGAAGATATACCTGCGTATATCAAATTCCTCAAAGGTGGACTTGACGAATTTAAGACAAGATCAAAATAACTTACCGCGATAAAAGAGATATAGAATAAGATGCACACACGTGAGGAGAAACTCGAAGCTTTCGGCCGTTTGCTGGATGTGATGGATAGGCTTAGAGCCGAATGCCCATGGGACAAGAAGCAAACCAATGAATCGCTACGGGCCAATACGATAGAGGAGGTATATGAACTATCTGATGCCCTCTTGGCTGATGAGCCAGAGGAGATCAAGAAAGAGCTCGGCGACGTATTACTTCACGTGGTGTTCTACTCCAAGATTGGAGAGGAGAAAGGTCTGTTCGACATCGCATCTGTGGCCAATGCTCTTTGTGATAAACTGATCTTTAGGCACCCTCATATCTACGGAGAAGTGTCTGTCGATGGCTCGGATGAGGTGGAGCGTAACTGGGAACAGCTCAAGCTGAGAGAGAAGAATGGTAATAAGACTGTACTTGGCGGTGTCCCCGCTGCACTCCCATCCATAGTCAAAGCCCACCGCATACAGGATAAAGCCCGTGGCGTAGGATTCGACTGGAGTGATAGAGCGGAAGTCTGGAATAAAGTGGACGAAGAGCTCGGTGAACTCAAGGAAGCGATACAGTCGCAAGATGAGGATGGTATCGAATCTGAATTCGGTGACTTCCTATTCAGTATTATCAATGCTTCTCGGCTTTACAAAGTCAATCCTGACAATGCATTGGAGAAGACCAATCGCAAATTTATCCGTCGCTTCGGCTATGTAGAGCAGCAGGCCAAAGCTCATGGCAAAGCTCTCAAAGAGATGACCCTTGAAGAAATGGATCATTACTGGAACGAAGCTAAACAGCAGGAGACGGATAGATAAAGAAAATTCTCATCATCCTTTTATCCCAGAGCTAACAAAGAGCGCCTCAATACATCATGTATTGAGGCGCTTTTTGTTAGGTTGCGGCCATCGGGGCACAGTTTGTGACGTCTTATTCACATGTATGTTCAATGATCTATCCTACAGCCATGCAGGAGTTGGATGTTATACAATAAGCTTTACGATAAAATAGCCCCCGATGGTGAGCCAAGCAAAAAGTATAAGCGCAAGTAGGAATGGCTTGATACCTGCTTCTTTAAATTTTGCAAAAGAAGCATCTGCTCCTATGGCGGTCATGGCCATCGTAAGCCCGAAGGTATCGATGTTGTTTATCAGCTTTGTAATCGCCCCGTACTCCTGAGCCATATTCACAGAGGTTGCTCCCATGCTCAGGAGGGTATTGATCACAATAACTATCAGGAACCATATTGCAAACCAAGGGATAGTTACTTTATTGCCCTGGCCTCTATCTTCTCCTTGATGCTTATTACGTCCCAGAAAGAAGCTCAGAATTAGTAGAAAGGGAGCCAGCAATATTACACGTATCATTTTGGTAATTGTGGCTATATCTGCAATCTCCGGTGTCATGGCGTTTCCAGCCCCTACCACATGTGCTACCTCATGCACAGTGGCACCGGTGTATACACCCAGCTCCTTGGGAGTCATGCCGTATACCCCCGCGCGGTACAGCATAGGGTACATAAACATAGCTATAGTGCCGAATATAACCACGGTAGATACTGCTACCACCGTTTTGTATGGCTTACCACCCACTACCGGCTCCGTACCCAATACAGCGGCTGCACCACAGATAGCGCTACCTGAGGATGTCAGCAGGGTGATTTCTTTGTCAATCCCCAATAGTTTACCGGCAATCAGCCCGATACCAATCACACTTACTACCATGATTACATCCACCCATATAGCATCCATCCCCACAGCTGCCACTTGGCTCATCGTAAGCCTGAAGCCATAGAATATAATAGATAATCTCAGGATGGTTTTCCCGCAAAACTTTATTCCGGGTACCCACTCTTCAGGCAGGTGCATCCTCAAAGTATTGGCATAGATCATACCCATGATAATACCTATGATAAGTGGGCTCAAGCTCAGAGCCTTGAAAAACTCAAATTCTGCCAGATAAAATGCTGCAAATGCAAATAATGCCATGAACAATATGCCATGGAGTTTGTGCACTTTGGTTATATTCATAATAAAAAGTTAATCGTATTAAATAATTTCTTGATCAATTGCGGAAACGCATATTCATCAATCCGTGTTATGGGAATCGCTTCATAGCCGTCGAGAGAGGGGAGTTGAGTCCCTGTAAATTCCAGAAGATACAGATCGGCATAGATACGCCGGTGGGTAAGTATATGTTTCAACTTAGCCAGCGGTCCCGATAGGCTTGGAGGGTGTTCCGCCATCCTTATGATAGCTTGATATTCCTCCAATGCTATGATACTCTCCACGCCCATATCTGATGGAGTCTCTATCAGTGGCACTTCATACAATCCTTGCCACACATCCCCGGCAGGTCTTTTCTTAATAAAAGTATAAGTCTGTACCTTTTGTCCTGATAGCAAAGCGTATTTTATAAAGAAATAATGGAAATATCGATCTTTTACCTGTACTTTACCTTGCTTTACCGGTAGCTTAGCTGTGAGCCCCAGTTTATAAGCCGCACAGCAATCGGGTAGCGGACAGTCTGTATCACACTGCGGATTCTTGGGAGTGCAGCATAATGCCCCCAGCTCCATGATAGCTTGGTTATGTGCTCCGGGATGTTTCGGATCCAGTAATAAATCTGCTTGTTTTTGGAATATCTTTTTCCCTTGAGTGCTATCTATAGGAGTGTCTATGGCGCACAGTCTGCTCAGTACACGATAGATATTACCGTCTACCGTAGCGTGTGGTATATTGTACGCAAAAGACATGATAGCTGCGGCAGTGTAATCCCCTATCCCCGGTAATGCCCTTACTGATTTGTAATCTAACGGCATTACCCCCTTATATTCGTCAGAGATAATGCGTGCAGCTTTGAGCAGGTTACGACCGCGCGAGTAGTATCCGAGTCCTTGCCACAGATGTAGCACTTCGTCCTCCGAAGCCGATGCGAGATCTTGTACTGTAGGATATGCCTGCAAAAACCGGTGATAGTAGCTCATCCCTTGATCCACACGGGTCTGTTGCAGTATCACTTCAGATAGCCATATGGCATACGGATCTCTTGTCTCTCTCCAGGGGAGGGCTCTGCCTGCGGTGTTGTACCACTCGATCAGTTTGTGCCTGATCTCAGATCGAGAGCATATGAAGGTCATCAACGAGTTTGGCGTCTATCGGTTTATGTTCTTTGATCGCTTTAGAAAATGGTACATACACTATTTTGTCATTATCTATGCCTATCATCACATTGCGCTGGTCTTCCATCAACGCATCTATGGCGGCCACACCCATGCGACTTGCCAAGATGCGATCATTGGCTGTAGGGGTACCACCTCTCTGTACATGTCCCAGTATGGTTACACGTACGTCAAATTGGGGATATTCCTTTTTTACCCTCTCCGCTACACCCATAGCTCCACCCGTGAGTTCGCTTTCGGCTACCAGTACTATGCTGCTGTTCTTTGTTTTTCTGAACCCGTTCTCGATAGTCTCAGCCAACTGGTCTTTCTCAAACATATATTCGGGTATTATCGCCGCTTCCGCACCGCCTGCTATAGCTCCGTTGAGGGCAAGGAACCCGGCTTCACGCCCCATGACTTCGATAAAGAAAAGTCTGTCATGTGACGATGCCGTGTCTCTGATCTTATCCACAGCACTCACTATCGTATTCAGAGCTGTGTCATATCCTATGGTCGAGTCTGTGCCGTACAAGTCATTGTCAATAGTGCCCGGAAGGCCTATAATAGGAATATCATATTCTTGTGCAAATATGCGTGCACCTGTGAGTGAGCCGTCACCTCCTATCACCACAAGGGCATCTATACCGTGGGCTTTCATGTTTTCATAAGCTTTCGCTCGTCCTTCTATGGTGCGAAACTCTTCGCTACGGGCTGTTTTGAGTATAGTACCCCCCCGTTGTATAATGTTGCTTACATCTTGGGTCTTAAAGTCCAAAATCTCATTGGTGATAAGCCCTTTGTAGCCTCTGTATATACCTTTTACATTCATGCCGTGATATATGGCCGCTCTGGTCACGGCACGTATGGCTGCGTTCATCCCCGGAGCATCGCCTCCGGACGTCAAAATACCGATACATTTAATATTTGACATAGTTCTTGTTCGATTTGTATAGTTACTTTTATATCCTACAAAGATAAAATTTTAAACAAACTTTAGTTTATGGACGAAACTGTTTATTTTGGTGAACATAATGTTTTTGCCGATAAGCTTGACCTCAAGCGTGTATTGCCTTATTTCCCGTGGAATGCTCTTTTTAGTGACTTGGGATTCAAAGTTTCTTACCCGTCTGTCTTGTACACTGATCCCGACGCTGACGCTTTGTTTCGTGATGTAACGGAGGTATTGGTTACTGTAGCCTTGGAGGGAATCTTGGAGGTAAGTATAGAGCTCTGTTTCGAGGGAGAGTCTGGCACACGTGACGTGCGAGGTTTGCTGCAGATACGGCATCAGTGGAATGCTTCACTCCCTAAACTTCGGACACACTTCTCTCTATCGCCAGAGGATTTTGTACGATATATCTATCAAGCCGTTGTGGCGTGGGTGGTAAAGGAGGAGAGTTATGGAGCCGACATTGAGGCTTTGCCCGATGGTGAAGGCCGTTGGGTAGTAGCTATCCGAGGGGCTCGTTAGTCTTCTGCAGGAAGTACTATCCTGAAGGTGGTGCCTGCTCCCACCTCAGACTGCTTTACAAAGATCTTGCCCTGGTGATACTCTTCTATAATACGTCGGGCCAATGACAATCCTAGTCCCCAGCCTCTTTTGCGAGTGGTAAACCCAGGCTTGAATATGTCTTTCGTTTTGCTTTTGGGTATGCCTTTACCCGTGTCTTTGACATCTATAAGCACGTTGCGCCCTTTGCGTTTGTAAGAGATGGTGATGCTTCCTGCTCCGTTCATGGCATCTACGGCATTTTTGATCAGGTTTTCGAATACCCAGCTTATCAGTGACTCCGATATATTTACATGTACCGGGGTGGGCTGAGGCATCAGGGTAAGATTGACCTGCCTAGATATGCGCAGTCTCATGTAGTCGGTGCTGCGTCGCAATACATCACCTAGTTCGTGGGGTACCATAGTAGGCTCCGACCCTACTTTCTGGAATCTGTCTGCTATTATTTCCAGCCTGTCTATATCCTTGTCTATCTCGTCTACGATGGTAGGGTCTGTTTCTGAAGCTTTGAGGATCTCATTCCATGCCATGAGCGATGATATGGGAGTACCCAGCTGATGTGCTGTTTCACGAGCCAGTCCTTCCCAAATTCGGTTTTGTTCGGCCCGCTTGGTATTGGTGATAGCCACAATGGCTGTAATGATGAAAATAAAGAATGCCCCCAATTGGATGTAAGGGAAGAGCAATAACTGGTGCAGTGTGTAGCTGTCGGAGTAATATAAGTATTGAGTACCATTGCTCAATTCTATCTTGATGGGAGGATAGCCGTTGCGAAATTTCTTCAGTTCCTTATAGAGGAACTTATCGGGATTTTTGCGCGGCAACTTTATATTTTTGGAGTTGATGATCTGCCCGTCTTCCCATGTTACGATAATAGGTATAGTGGTATTCCAGCGGATAATGGTCAGGATGAGGGCATCGGCCGATTCGGGTTGATTGTTGGCAAGAATGCGTGAGGCCTCTGCCCACAGCTCTATTTTTTGTCGCTCTTCTTGAGCCATCTTGTCGATAAGCTTGTCCGATACTACCAGTGATGCTATCGCTATTGTTACGGCCAATGCATAAAATATAAACTTGCCCCGTACACGCACAAAACCACGATCTATTTTTATTTTCTTGATAAAGTTCATCCGATTGTTATGTCATTACCTTATTAACTGTAAATATATTCATTTCTTGCGTTATGTTATTATTTCTGTTATGGTTTGTAAAAACAGCGCTAAAGGCTTTGTGCCCGATGCGGGTGTTGTGTTTTTTTAACGGAGTGATGCTTGACAAAGGTATGTCCGGCATATTATCTTTATATGTCGTGATTTTGGGGGTGTTACTCTTATTGACTCAATTTACTTTATTATGATTTCTTCATTAATGTCATCTTATAATAATATAGTGCTCCTGCCATCAGGGATACTATCATACTTCCGCTATGTGCCGCCGTGTTTATGTACAAAACCATAGCTCCTCTGTAGTGATTACAGGATATTGGCCGGTTATACCACACTTCTTCCAATATTTTTTATTGCTCTTTCGCTCTCGATTTTGTAACGCAAGGTCGGCGGTCTTGTTGTACTAAGTCGTTCGACTTATCATACACGGTTGTCTGACTTATCATATAAAGTCGATGGACTTATCATACACAGTCGTTTGACCTATGTACAAGGACAACTGTTTTATCATATAAACTCCGTACACTTATCATATAGGAACTTTCTTGCTCCGTATCAGGAGTGTTGTCGACTTACCCAAAATCACCCATCGCATGTGATATTCCCCATATTTATTTTATGACCGTGCCATATTCGGATATTGACGTGAGCTATGTCGATAAAGAAAAAATTATTGTGAATGGGCAAGACTTCCTTGCTTCATTTATTAAATAAAACAGTTCATAACGTTTTTGTCCCGTAAAAAAGGTTAAATTTTGTAGGCCATGCGATTAATCTTTATATTGGGACATTAAACTTATGCAAGTGTATATAATCTATTGATTTATAATTACACTTAAACATCACTTAAACAAATCTTTTATTTATGAATTCATCATCTTTAAGATGGGCTCTGCTATGGGTGTTGGGCATATTGGCCTATACATCCTTGGGTGCCCAGCATAAAATAGTTGTAGGTAAGATTGTGGACGAAGATCATAAGCCCATGGCTTTTGCCAATGTAAAATTGCTCAATAATAAAGGCAATATGATTACGGGAGTATCTACCAATCAACAGGGACAATATAAAATCAAGGCTGTTGCTCCCGGGAGCTATAGGCTGCAGGTCACGTTTGTATCTTACAATATGCATGAGCAACTTATCACCGTGCCCGGCGATGGGGATGAGACTGTTCGCATCAAGGATGTAGTCATGGGTATGTCTGAGGGGAAGGAGCTCAAAGCAGTGACAGTGACGGCAAAAGCTACAGAGATCATCGTGAGAAATGACACGCTGGAGTACAATGCGGATAGCTATACGATGCAAAAGGGGGCTGTGCTCAATGATTTGATCAAAAAACTCCCCGGAGCTACAGTAAATGACGATGGTACTATCAGTGTCAACGGCAAGACTATCAAAAAAATCATGGTGGATGGTAAAGAGTTTTTTTCATCGGACCCCAAAGTGGCAAGCAAGAACTTGCCTGCCGAGCTGGTCGATAAGTTGCAGGTGCTGGATAGAGCTTCGGACAATAGTCGCATGACGGGTTTTGACGATGGAGACGAGGAGACAATCATCAACCTTACTATCAAGCCCGATAGAAAGAAAGGTCTTTTCGGTACGGCATATGCCGGCTATGGCAATAAAGACCGCTATGAGACCAATGTGGTAGTCAATCGCTTCAACGGCAACAACCAGTGGACTATTTTGGGAGGGATGAACAATACAAATAATATGGGATTCTCCGATATCAGCCAAGATCTGAGTCAGGCAAGCTTTATGTCCGGCGTAACGGGAGGCAGGCGCGGACTGCGTGATGGTATTACGGCATCGAAAGTGCTGGGTTTCAACGGGAACTTTACACTTACTCCGACCTTGATATTGGGGGGCAATAGCTTTGCCGGTCATTCCAATAAAGATCAGTACTCTGACATCCTGCGTCAGAACTTCTTGAAGGATGGCAGTACTACCACTCAGGAGTATGTCACCAACGTGACCAAGAGTGATTCGTGGGGCTCGGAGCTCCGTATGGTGTGGAAGCCTGATACCCTCACCGAGATTATTGTGGTGCCGGAGGTGTCATGGTCACGCTCGCACAACCTGTATGCCGACAACTATACTACTATAAATGATGCTGATGGCGCACTTGTCAATAAAGGTGATGTGATGCAGGACACCCAAGGTGAGAGTAAAAAACTCAACTTGGCTATTGATGCCAGCCGCAAACTCAATGATAAGGGACGTACTCTGGCGCTCAACCTCAGGATGCACTATGGTGATGACGACAATAACGGCATCTACAATGCATTACTCGAAAGCGGATCGGGTAATATACTCAATAAACTGAATCAGAAACTGGTCGATGACAAGAAATCCGGCGGGTTCAGGATTCGATGGTCTTGGGTAGAACCACTGGGCAAAAACTATTTTATACAGGGCTTGTACCAGTTGAAGACTGATTATAACCACTCCGTAAGGAATGCCTTTAGTCCTGATGCTTCGGGGGAATATATAGTACCTGCCGAGATATATAGCAATGAATTTAAGAATGAGTCGTTTACTCACCGATTTGGGCTGAGTGTCAAGAAAAAGGGTGACAAATATGATCTTACTGCGGGGTTCAACGTCGACCCCACCGCTACCCGTAATCGCACAGTAGTGGCAGGGAAAGAGAATGAACCCATCAAGCTGAACAGAACTAACTTCTCTCCTATGGTGAGATTTTCGTATAAGCCCGACAAGACCAGCAACCTGCGTATCGACTACCGAGGGCGTACTGTGCAACCGCAGATCAGCCAGTTGGCTCCTGTGCAAGACGTTACCAACCCACTGATATCGTTTATCGGTAATCCTTCTTTGAATCCTTCTTATCAAAACAACTTGTTTATACATTATAATACATTCTTTCCCAAAAAGAAAAGCAGCCTTGCCCTGGTGCTGATGGGGAATTACGTAATGGATGATATTGTGTCGGCTTCTACGTATGACATCAAGACTGGTAAGCGCACTGTGGAGTACCGTAATGTGGATGGCAACTGGATGGCTATGTTCGGCGGATTTTTCTCAACTCCTATTATCAATAAGGATTTCTCACTCCGATTGTCATCTCGCAATAGCTTTAATAATAATAAGGGATTCATCAATGGAGAGTCCAACAGCTCCAAGAGTATCAGACTGGACGAAAGCTTGGGACTTACTTTCAGAAAATCATTTACAGACATGACCTTGAGAACAGGGTTGAGGTACTTCAATGTCAACAATACCGTATCATCAGGGGTGAAGCCTCGTGAAACATTCGATTATAATATAGGATGGGAGGCAAATTGGTTTTTACCCAAAGATATCAGTGTGGAGTATGATATCAACTATAATACATATAAAGGATACGAAGCGGGATTCAACGAGCCGCAGTGGCTACTCAATGCGGGTCTCTCGTGGAGCTTCCTGGCAAATAAGAATGCTACCGTGCGTGTGAAGGCTTATGATATTTTCAATCAACAGCGCAATCTGTATCGCAACTCCAATGCTTTGTCCGCATCTACAGAGCGCACGTTTGCTTTGGGAAGATACATGATGGTACACTTTATATATAGATTCAATATCTTTGGTGGCGGAGGCTCCAAGTCGGATATGAAATCGGACTCTAACCATGGATTCTCAGGAAGGGGAGGATTCCGTCATTGATTGTTTCTATAGGGGATAAGAAAAGTACTATCAACATTTGGGATAATCGGAGTGTTCCATAATGTACAAAGGGTGCCTGTCATCATTATTATATATAAGAAGAGATAAATTATGAGCGTAACTATTATTAGTAAAAAAGAATTTATTGAGAAACTTTCTGATGTTGATACCAATCCTACAGGATGGGATGGCAAACATAAGAGACCTGTTTTAGTTGATTTCTTTGCCACATGGTGTGGTCCATGCAAAGCTTTGAGCCCTATATTGCAGGAAGTGTCTGAAGAATATCAGGGCAAGATAGACATATATAAAGTAGACGTGGATGAGGATCAGGAACTCACCGCTTTGTTCAATGTGCGTACAGTGCCCACTTTGCTTTTTGCCAAACCTACTGACACCAAACCTACCTTGATGTTGGGGGTAATGGGTAAAGCAGAGCTAAAAAGTCATATCGAATCACTCCTTCTGTAATTTTCTTTTTTGTGGTTTTGAAGGATGAGCCTCTTCGTCTCTATGGCGAAGAGGCTCGTTATTTTAGTACAACGGAGTGATTGAGGTCCTATTTTCGTCTGCTTTTTCTTATCACTGACTAATCTTTTTATAGATTCTTTTTGTTGTTTTTATACGCAAGGTGTATTTTCTTCTCAAAAATGGAGAAATTTTTGCTCTGCAAAATGCATTTTATAATGAGTTTTTGAGGTAATTATAGAAGTCTTTGGTGAAGCTTATAAAAGAATTGCCACAAAGTCGCGAGATTTATTGGAAAAACTTTAAAAACCAACTGTCTCATAATCAGACTGCAGAGAAAAAGTTTCAAATAAACACTCAAGAAAGTTTGGATTGTAATAAAAAAGGGTCTACATTTGCACTCACAATTCGAGCGGGATTGTATGAATCGACTTCTGATGGATGTATGCTTCCGAATAATTCTTTAGGGCTTTGAGCACTATCGGATAGAGAGGGGGGTGTCACTGAAGTAGGCAGGTTTTTAAGGACCTGTTTTTTTGTCCTTGGCTGTACGGGATTTCGTGCGGGAGGTTAGGGTTGCTCTTATATATGTATGAGGCGATCCTGAGGAAAAGGGGAAAGAAGAGAGAGGCGTTTCATGAGTACAATTAAGAAAAGGGATGAGGATGATTTTGATTCCGTAAGGGTGGTTGTTTTAGACTGCTCTACACCGCATCAAAAAAAACTTTCGAAAAAATTTGGAAGTAATAAAACATTTTCTTTACCTTTGCATCCGCAAACAAACGGAAGCGGTTTTCGCCAAGAGACACCGCGGGAAAGAAAAAGAAGTTTGTTTTGAATAAAAAGAGAAAAAAGAGCGATCTTTGAGATATTTCATATTGAAACGAAAAGTGTAGTACAAGTAAAAAAGAAACGTTGGTTTATCAACAAAATATCCAACCGTCAAAAACAATAACTTTATACAGGCTACAACTTAATAAATCGAGAACTGATAAAGCAAGATTCTTTAGAGCGAAAAACAGAAACAAACAAAAACAAATATAACATTGAAGAGTTTGATCCTGGCTCAGGATGAACGCTAGCGACAGGCTTAACACATGCAAGTCGAGGGGCATCGGGGAGTAGCAATACTCTGCCGGCGACCGGCGCACGGGTGCGTAACGCGTATGCAACTTACCTTACAGAGGGGGATAACCCGTTGAAAGACGGACTAACACCGCATATTCTTATATTATCGCATGATAGAGTAAGGAAATATTTATAGCTGTAAGATAGGCATGCGTCCCATTAGCTAGTTGGTAGGGGTAACGGCTCACCAAGGCAACGATGGGTAGGGGAACTGAGAGGTTTATCCCCCACACTGGTACTGAGACACGGACCAGACTCCTACGGGAGGCAGCAGTGAGGAATATTGGTCAATGGGCGAGAGCCTGAACCAGCCAAGTCGCGTGAAGGATGAAGGTCTTATGGATTGTAAACTTCTTTTGCGGGAGAATAACGGGCGCTACGAGTAGTGTTATGAATGTATCCCAGCGAATAAGCATCGGCTAACTCCGTGCCAGCAGCCGCGGTAATACGGAGGATGCGAGCGTTATCCGGATTTATTGGGTTTAAAGGGTGCGTAGGCGGCTTTTTAAGTCAGCGGTGAAAGGTTCGGGCTCAACCCGGACATTGCCGTTGAAACTGGGGAGCTTGAGTATGGATGAGGTAGGCGGAATGCGTGGTGTAGCGGTGAAATGCATAGATATCACGCAGAACTCCGATTGCGAAGGCAGCTTACTAAGGCATTACTGACGCTGAAGCACGAAAGCGTGGGTATCAAACAGGATTAGATACCCTGGTAGTCCACGCAGTAAACGATGATTACTGGGCGTATGCGATACAATGTATGCTCCTGAGCGAAAGCGTTAAGTAATCCACCTGGGGAGTACGCCGGCAACGGTGAAACTCAAAGGAATTGACGGGGGCCCGCACAAGCGGAGGAACATGTGGTTTAATTCGATGATACGCGAGGAACCTTACCCGGGATTGAAATGTAGACGATAGGGGATGAAAGTCCTTTTCCCTTCGGGGCGTCTATGTAGGTGCTGCATGGTTGTCGTCAGCTCGTGCCGTGAGGTGTCGGCTTAAGTGCCATAACGAGCGCAACCCACATTGGTAGTTACTAACAGGTAAAGCTGAGGACTCTACCGAGACTGCCGGCGTAAGCCGTGAGGAAGGTGTGGATGACGTCAAATCAGCACGGCCCTTACATCCGGGGCGACACACGTGTTACAATGGTGGGGACAAAGGGCAGCTACCTGGCGACAGGATGCGAATCTCCAAACCCCATCCCAGTTCGGATCGGAGTCTGCAACTCGACTCCGTGAAGCTGGATTCGCTAGTAATCGCGCATCAGCCATGGCGCGGTGAATACGTTCCCGGGCCTTGTACACACCGCCCGTCAAGCCATGGGAGTCTGGAGTACCTAAAGTCCGTAACCGCAAGGGTCGGCCTAGGGTAATACAGGTGACTGGGGCTAAGTCGTAACAAGGTAGCCGTACCGGAAGGTGCGGCTGGAACACCTCCTTTCTGGAGACTCTTAAAGAAAATAATGCTTAAGGTCACGCTGCTTTGAATAATATTAAAGTAGTAAAGTGCTTGATAAGCTAAAATAGATTGTATGCTGGTAAGCTATAAAGGTATTGCAAAAGAGAGACAAGTGTTGGGTATTACAACTAAAAGGGGATAGGCCGGATGTAACTGATTTACGGTCTACATTTTTCGGGACGATATGATATCATGCGAGAAACCATCTCGAATGAGAAACCGGGGATAATAAATAATAAGGAAGCCGAGCAGAAAGAGAGAAAAGGATCATTGCTTTTAAGTGACAAATAAGCAGTGTTTTCTAATTAATCCAAGCATTCCGTATATATTTAAGGATACACGCCCCAGCAAAGAGATTGAACAGCATAACGCAGTCCTATAGCTCAGTTGGTTAGAGCGCTACACTGATAATGTAGAGGTCGGCAGTTCAACTCTGCCTGGGACTACACCTTAGGGAGCTTTATAGGAATAAAGCATATATACGGGGGATTAGCTCAGCTGGCTAGAGCACCTGCCTTGCACGCAGGGGGTCATCGGTTCGAATCCGATATTCTCCACGTATGTTATCTGATGTTCTCACTGAGATAAGGGGGAAATTAAGATAAAAGCGATCATTGACATAGTTAAAAAGAAGACATTAAAAAAACAACAAAACATAGAGCAAATAAAAAAGCTAAAGTATACTAAATCCGTTTAATTTCGTAAGAGATTATACGGACGGCGCAAAATTAGTTAAGGGCAGACGGTGGATGCCTAGGCTCTCGGAGGCGACGAAGGACGTGATAAGCTGCGAAAAGCTGCGGGGATCGGCACATACGATTTGATCCGCAGATATCCGAATGGGGCAACCCGGCATGTAGAAGACATGTCACACTACCTAGTAGTGAGCGAACGTGGGGAACTGAAACATCTAAGTACCCATAGGAGAAGAAAACAAAAGTGATTCCCTTAGTAGTGGCGAGCGAACGGGGAACAGCCCAAACCGTTATTGTTTCGGCAATAGCGGGGTAATAGGACTTCGATTTACTTATAATTGATTGATAGGAGAACGGATTGGAAAATCCGGCCGAAGAGCATGAAAGCTGCGTATCCGGCATCAAGAAATTAGGTTAGAAGTATCCTGAGTAGCGCGGGACACGAGAAATCCTGTGTGAATTAGCGGGGCCCATCCCGTAAGGCTAAATACTCCCGAGAGACCGATAGTGAACCAGTACCGTGAGGGAAAGGTGAAAAGAACCTCTAACAGAGGAGTGAAATAGACCCTGAACCCGTCTGCCTACAAGCGGTCGGAGCATCGATAAAGATGTGACGGCGTGCCTTTTGCATAATGAACCTACGAGTTACTTGGGCCGGCAAGGTTAATCGTCGCGAGAGACGAGGAGCCGTAGCGAAAGCGAGTCTGAATAGGGCGTAATATAGTCGGTTTGAGTAGACGCGAAACCAAGTGATCTACCCTTGGTCAGGATGAAGGTCAGGTAACACTGAGTGGAGGTCCGAATCGGTAAGCGTTGAAAAGCTTTCGAATGAACTGAGGGTAGGGGTGAAAGGCTAATCAAACTTGGAGATAGCTCGTACTCCCCGAAATGCATTTAGGTGCAGCCTTTGATGTTTCTTGTATGAGGTAGAGCGACTGATTGGATGCGAGGCTTTCACCGGCTATCAAGTCCAGATAAACTCCGAATGCGTACAAGTCATAGTCAAGGAGTGAGGGCATGGGTGCTAAGGTCCATGTCCGAGAGGAGAAGAATCCAGACCACCGGCTAAGGTCCCGAAATAACCGCTAAGTTGAACAAACGAAGTCAGAATGCAAAGACAGCTAGGATGTTGGCTTGGAAGCAGCCATTCATTTAAAGAGTGCGTAACAGCTCACTAGTCGAGGATTCCGGCGTGGATAATAATCGGGCATAAGCGGTTTACCGAAGCCGTGGGATGTAATAAAACATCGGTAGGGGAGCATTCCGTCGACGTCGAAGGTAATGGGACAACCATTGCTGGAGTTTACGGAAAAGCAAATGTAGGTATAAGTAACGATAAAGGGGGTGAGAAACCCCCTCGCCGAAAGACCAAGGTTTCCTGATCAACGCTAATCGGATCAGGGTCAGTCGGGGCCTAAGGATAAGTCGAAAGGCGATTCCGATGGACGAACCGGTTAATATTCCGGTACTGATAATAAGAGCGATGTGGTGACGGAGAAGTGATAGTCCTGCCATCTGACGGAATAGGTGGTTAAAGGGTGTAGGAGTTGATCGAGGTAGGCAAATCCGCCTTGAGATCCGAACCTGACAGTACACGGAGTGCATGCACGAAGTGAAATGGATGTAAACAGGCTCCCAAGAAAACCCGCTAAGCATATTTTATTAACACCCGTACCGTAAACCGACACAGGTGGTTGGGTTGAGTATACTAAGGCGCTCGAGTGAATCGCGGTTAAGGAACTAGGCAAAATAGTCCTGTAACTTCGGGAAAAAGGACGCCTCTCTCCGGAGAGGCCGCAGAGAATAGGCCCAGGCGACTGTTTAACAAAAACACATGGCTATGCAAAATGGAAACATGCAGTATATAGCCTGACACCTGCCCGGTGCTGGAAGGTTAAGAGGAGATGTCATCCTTAAGGAGAAGCATTGAATTGAAGCCCCAGTAAACGGCGGCCGTAACTATAACGGTCCTAAGGTAGCGAAATTCCTTGTCGGGTAAGTTCCGACCTGCACGAATGGTGTAACGATCTGGGCACTGTCTCAACCGCGAGCTCGGTGAAATTGTAGTATCGGTGAAGATGCCGATTACCCGCAACGGGACGAAAAGACCCCGTGAACCTTTACTATAGCTTTACATTGTATTTGGGTAACAAATGTGTAGGATAGGCCGGAGACTATGAGTCGGGTACGCCAGTATTCGAGGAGTCACTGTTGAAATACGGCCCTTTTGTTATTTGGGTTCTAACTCTGTTTTCAGAGGACATTGTATGGTGGGTAGTTTGACTGGGGTGGTCGCCTCCAAAAGCGTAACGGAGGCTTCTAAAGGTACCCTCAGGCCGATTGGTAACCGGTCGCAGAGTGTAATGGCACAAGGGTGCTTGACTGGGAGACAAACAAGTCGCACAGGTAGGAAACTAGAGCATAGTGATCCGGTGGTTCCGTATGGAAGGGCCATCGCTCAAAGGATAAAAGGTACTCCGGGGATAACAGGCTGATCGCTCCCAAGAGCTCATATCGACGGAGCGGTTTGGCACCTCGATGTCGGCTCGTCACATCCTGGGGCTGGAGAAGGTCCCAAGGGTTGGGCTGTTCGCCCATTAAAGTGGCACGCGAGCTGGGTTCAGAACGTCGTGAGACAGTTCGGTCTCTATCTGTTGTGGGCGCAGGAGATTTGCGAGGCTCTGACACTAGTACGAGAGGACCGTGTTGGACGGACCACTGGTTTATCGGTTGTACCGCCAGGTGCATAGCCGAGTATCTAAGTCCGGAAGAGATAAGTGCTGAAAGCATCTAAGTACGAAGCTCGCCTCAAGATTAGATCTCCATATAAGGGTGGTTATAGACTATGACCTTGATAGGCTGCAGGTGTAAAGGCGGTAACGTCATAGCCGAGCAGTACTAATAGCCCAAAATATTTACGCAGTGCTAAGTAAAAAGTAGTATATCTGAAAAGTTCAAAACTAATCAGAGAGAGATACATCTTTATAGAAAGCATTTAGTGTATTTTGGCTTTACGATTATTAGCTCGATAAAAATGTATTGGTTGAGTTTTTAATTCTTCTTTTTTAACGATGTTATTTAGAGATATTCAGGCGGTTATAACGTCGGGGTTCCACCTCTTCCCATTCCGAACAGAGAAGTTAAGCCCGATCGTGCCGATGGTACTGCGTCACAGTGGGAGAGTAGGTAGCTGCCGTTTTTACAAAGACGAAGGGGAGTGTAAGTATACAAGCTTACACTCCCCTTGCTTTTTTACCCCTATGCTAACCACACACTTCTCATTTGAGACCGTTGCATAGCAGGCAAATTACTTCGTTGCTTGCGAGGTTCGCTCTTGGTCATTTACTTGAAGTAAACTCCGTGTGCACTCACTCTTAGCGCCTTGCACTTTACCCTCTCTTCCCGGTCAAAGTGTCTTTTGTCGGCTTTGCCTCCAAAATCCACAAGACGGTTGACTTTTGCAACAGTCTCCATTTATCTTTTTATTGGAAACAAGATCATATCTATGACTCCTATTGGAATATTATTTACATGTTCTTTTCGTTTATCCAAACATGCTCTCAACATTGACCTTTAATAAGCGGATAGATAGGATGTGTATGACTAGCTGTTTTATCTCATTCCCTTTTTCGTCTTACTTACACATATGTTCTCTCCTTGGGCTGTTAGTAGGCGGAAGTAACAGCATGTCTATCGCTGTGTGTTATTTCATCGGTATTTCCTTTTATAGAGTAGGTGACATAGAAGGGATGTAGGACTGCTATTTTTATTTACACAATCTATTATGCCTGCCTTATTAAAAAGCGTGAGAAAGAGCAGATGTGAATAGTAGAGTATAGTAGAAGGTAAAGTAGAGAGTAAAGTAGTAGGAAGGTGTAGTATCACAATAAAATTCATCACAACACTCGTTACCCTTATTTTATACGGAATGGGGAATGGCAATGGGAAGTCGCTGATGAAATGTTTAACGAAATAGAGAGATCTATAGCACACAAAAAAACTTCCCAAGACACTTTGGAGAAGTATCCCGGGAAGCTGAGTTAAAAAAAGAGATTATAATTGAACTATTAAAACAATCCTTAGTTTTACCTGACTCAACTAATCAATCAACTTATCAGAAAAGCTGTGATAGGAAGGTCTGGATGTAATCGTAAATAACCGGTCCCAAAATCAGAATTATTGTAGATTCTGTAATTAAGCGTATTTTTTCAAAGTTCATGTGTATTCTTTTTGCGGTTAGTGTTGTTGGTGAAAATATCTCAAGAGAGAGCCCGGATATGCTCTATCACGCTACCCCGGGCAGTAACATCCTTATGGCTTCGTCATACCCACTGCTGTATTCGTGAGAATGCACCTGTATGTTGTGAAAAGGCATGAACATATTGATTCCTTCTCCTGTGGCATAAAAGATCGCTACGAAGATGAGGAAGATTATACTGATAAACCACAAAGTCATCCCTGTAATCTTGATCCAGCGTGGTATAGGTTTGGAATCAACATTGTTTTTGGTCGTAAGAGAATGGATGAGGGTCGTTATAGGTACCACCAATATAATAGCTGAAGCTACAATACTCAGGTAAAACATGAGGGTGGGGGAGGTGTTGTAGTTGAAAGTCCAGTCAGCCGGAATATCAGAAATATTGTCAATAAACCCCCCTACGATGGCAAGGATAAATATCATCACGAAAAATAGAATGATAATGCCGAAGCAACCGAGGCAGCCACGGAGCATACAGCCCCCTACTTTATTCACAGAGTCGTCCGGTCGTGAGTAGGTCTGTGCATCGTTGTTGATGGTTTGTCCTATATTCTCCACCGTGATAGGTTTGCCATACATCTCCAGTCTCTGCGTTGCTGTAGTAGCAGCCGGCACCAGCATCCAACAAGCAAGATAGCCCAGGAGGAATATCCAGAAGAAGCCTCCGGATACTAACATCAGTATCACTATGATAACCCTGATAGCAGTAAGATCCCAACCTGTATAAGCAGCTATGCCACTCATCACACCACAGAGCAGACTTCTGTCCACATCTCGGTAAAACTTCTTCTTGCCCAAGTCGTTCGGCTGATTGTAAAATGATTGGTTGTCTTCCCTACCGGTGGGCCCGCCGTTAATATAGCTAAATGATTGTTGCTGTTGCGATGCATTCTCATTAGTCTCCTCAAAGATGTCTTCCGGCTTACCGATGCGGTTTATGACACGCTTCACAAGATCGATATCCACAATACGGTTGTCCAGCTCATTCATCTCTACCAGTAGCTCCGCTATCCTGTTTTCAAAGTCGCTCATCAGCTCTTTCTCTTCGCCGTTTTTTACGAAGTGAGCTTGGAGGCTTTTAAGGTAATTTTCCAGTAGGATATATGCGTCTTCATCAATCTGAAATATCTGCCCTGAGATATTCATGTTCAAACTTTTTTTCATAAGGCGTCTTCGTATTTAATAGGGAAGTTTTCTTCTTTAGAGGAGAGTTTACTTATAGTATTTTCAAGAGCTGTCCAGTTGTTCTGGAGTTGAGCCAGTGCTTGTTCGCCCAGTATAGTGAGTGAATAGTACTTTCTGGGAGGACCTTGTGCCGATACTATGGTGTCATAGTTGAGCAGTCCTCCTTTCTTGAGCCGTGAGAGCAGTGGGTAAAGTGTACCTTCCACTACGATGAGGTCGGCATCTTTGAGGCTCTGGATAATGTCATTAGCGTAGAGCTTGCCGTCCCGTTTGAGCAATAGTAGAATGCAGTACTCCAAAATCCCCTTACGCATCTGAGCTTTCATATTATCGACACTCAGGAATGATTCGTTTACTTGCATGTCAAAGACGTTGTTTAGTTATTACTGTGTTGCATGTCAACGATACAAATGTATATAATTATTTTATATTCTTGCAATACATAGTACCACTTTCTTGTAATGCAAAGTACCTTTTACTTACTAAAATCTCTTAGATTGCTTGTATAGCAAGGAACTGAGGGGTGTAATTTTTTTTTTAGAAAAATGATTTTTTTTAGAAAAATAATAGATTCCCGAGGTAATTTATCGGCAATTTTATGCTTCGACATCCAAAATCGGTGAGAGAATTTCTATTGAAAGCGTATAAATATTGGTATAGAAAACAGACGTAGCTCGGTAATAAGTCTTGTTAAGCTTCTCCCTTGTAGTAAGATGCCAATGCATTGTTTAATCTTCGCAATTTACAATGTTATTACTACTCACTCTTTTTAGATAAAAATATGGAATGAGTAAGTAGTTTATTTGTTGAAGCACAATGGGGTGTTTATTGTATAAGGAGCCATCCATACCATAAATACACCTTGATCTGTTTCGAGCTGTTAAGATCTAACAGTATAGATATTTAAGTTAATAAATGCTCCTTCTGTGTCCATGCCTTTGTCGCGCTTCAGATGTTTATAAATCTAACAAAATCAAAATGAAGTTAGATGCCAAAAATCTTTGTTCTGTCTGATATTTTAATCAAAATGCATGTTTTTTGTATGTAATGCAAGTCATTTTGATAAATGTGATTGCGTATTGAGGTCAGTAAAGTTGCACTCAATATTTTCTTAAATAAGTTATGGATGTGTTTTAGTTAAGGCACGCCGGTGTTTTAACTAACAAAGTCATATACTTTAGTTAAGATAAAACTATATCACCGTTAAAACAATATCGTGTTTTAACTAAGATATAGGTAGTTTTTCCGCACACAAACTAATAAAGCCGTAAAGAGATGCATATGTCCTCTTTACGGCTTTACTATGATAGTCAAGTTATAATTTTCTACATTTTGACAATTTGATAGTTCACCTTTTTTATTCCATTTTGACAAAATGTAAATTCAAAGTGCTGCATACACATGTAAGATATCCCGGTAAATAAGTCTTTACCGATCCTGAGTCAAAGTATAGTGTATGTCCGAACATTTGTTTACGTGGTATAAAAAGTTGTTGTTATCAAGACAAAGATACAACATCGTAGCCCCCTTTGTCAAGAGGTATCTACAGATTTCTTTTATCTGATTTTGTAAAAAATATACTTTCCTCGCGCCCTTGTTTTTGAGAGTACACAGCAGTGACCGGGTCGTATAGAAGTCGTATTACACATGCTCTTACATCTTTCCCCTATGAGCTGGTAATAGTGCTCGGGGGGGGCTTTTTTTCTTTCTGTTTTTTAGTTTTACCGGATGGCGATAATATTTGTGGATATGTAGTTGTTATCCTACATCCCATTGATGGGATTTCGTGAATAGTTTGCATCTTACTCTCAGACTAAAAACGTAAATTTACACTATGGAAACGTTTATCATCATCACTCTCATCATTGTACTTATAGTGGCCGCCGTTGTTATCATAGGATTACAACGCAAGGCTGCCCTCATGTCTCAGATTACTTTGGAGGCACAGCGCACTGCTACCGATTTGGAGCACCTTGCCGGAGAAAACAGAGCCCTAAAACAGCAGCTCGAGACACTGCATATCGACAAAGCACATCTCAGCACAGAAATCGCCTCCAAGGCGGAGCGACTCGAGGAGTATCGTGCCGAAAATATGGAACTGCGTAATAAAAATATTACACAGACATCCATTGTCTCTGCCATGGAAGCCGAGATGAAGACACTGCGTGAGAGGTTGCAGGAAACTAAGGAGCAGGCTAAGCAGATCAATGAGGAGTTGCAACTTAGGTTCAAAGATCTTGCCGTAAAAATACTGGATGAAAAAAGCGAAGCACTCAATGCTCGCAGTGAAGAAACGCTGAAACCCCTGCGTGAGGATCTCAAGCGTTTTGGAGAGCAGGTAGACAAAGCCTACAGCAACGAATCGCGCGAGCGCTTTTCTCTCCACAAGCAAATCATGGAGCTTATGGCTCAAAGCACACGCATCAGTGAGGATGCCAACAACCTTACCCGTGCCCTCAAGGGCGATAGTAAGGTGCAGGGCGACTGGGGCGAGATGATCCTTGAAAACATCTTGCGCAATAGCGGACTCACCGAGGGGCAGGAATACTTTGTGCAGGAGACTCTGCGAGATAGCGAGGGTAACGTAGTGTTGCATGACGAGACCGGACATAAGATGCGCCCGGATGTGATCATACGTTATCCCAATGGTCAGCTTGTTATCATCGACAGTAAAGTAAGCCTCACCGCTTACTCGGACTATGTAGCATGTACTACGGATGACGATAGGACAAGGCTTGCCACAGCTCATCTGGCCAGCGTAAGACGTCATATCGACGAACTATCGCGCAAGGATTACCAGCGCTACTGTGATGAGGCACCTGAGTTTGTGATGCTATTTATCCCCAATGAGCCTGCTTATGCCTTGGCTCTACAGCAAAGTCCCGGTCTGTGGGACGAAGCTTATAAGAAACGTGTGGTGCTCATCAACCCTACCAATCTTATCGCTGCGCTACGTATGGCTCAGGACTTGTGGGTGCGTGATAAACAGGTCAAAAACGTGGAAGAGATAGTGAAGCAAGCTGCCGATCTGTACGACAAGTTTTGTAACTATGCCGAAAGCTTATTGGATGCCGAGCGTAAGATGCAGGGAGCCATGGACAGCATAGGTAAAGCTAAGGGACAACTGATGGAGGGTAATGGGAATTTGGTGAGGCGATTGGAGAAGCTCCGATCCATGGGGCTATCCACCAAAAAGAATATTCCTACAGCCATACTGGACAAAAGCGATACGGACGAGTAGCAACTGTCTCTCCCTCCCTCTCTCTCTGAAGGTGCTCAGAGCTATGGAGCAAACATTTACACCGGGTATTGTACATGAATAATTCTTCGTATCTTTGGCGAAAGTACTTTGGAATATAAAGTTTAAGCATGACAACTTTTAGTGAATTAGCCTCGAAGGTCTTTGCACAGGCCATAGACCAATACAATGTTTATGATGATATAGATGCTACAATGCCTCATATCTATGAACCACATACCATAGAACATGACCTTTTCAGAAAAAATTGGATCGATAATGTACAATGGCATCTGGAAGATATCATCCGTGACCCGGAGATTGATCCTGCCCAAGCCTTGCTCATCAAGCGCAGGATAGACCGTAGTAATCAAGACCGTACCGACCTCGTGGAGCTTATCGACAGCTACTTCCTCGACAAATATAAAGATGTACACGTACTGCCGGGCGCAGGCATCAATACCGAAAGTCCGGCGTGGGGTATAGACAGGCTCTCTATCCTTAAGCTCAAGATATACAACATGGACTTGGCTGTACAAAGAGCAGACACTCCTGAGCAAAAAGCAAAATGTGAGCAAAAGCTGGCCGTGCTGCATGAGCAAAACAATGATCTCTGTACCGCTATTGATGAGCTGTTGGAAGATATAGCGACAGGCAAGAAATACATGAAGGTCTATAAACAGATGAAAATGTATAACGACCCCTCTCTCAACCCGCTACTTAGAGGTCAAGAGTTATAAACCCTGCTCTGCGGCTTTTATCAGCTTATATACACTCCATCTTATAAGAATCATTTCGTTAGTTTCCATTATTATCGTTTGTCCGTCGTGAAACGTTATTTGGTCATTAGGCTTTCGGCAATAGGAGATGTCGCCATGACGCTCCCGATGCTTTATGCCATTGCCGAGGCGCACCCCGAAGACTCTTTTACGCTTCTCACCCAACCTTTCCTTACAAGTATGCTATTCAATTCGCCCCAGAACCTGGAAGCCATGGCCATTGATATCAAGCATGAGGAGAAACGGTTGTGGGGGCTTATGAGGTATGCCACCAGGTTGGGCAATGAACCGTTTGACATGGTCATTGATCTGCATGATGTATTGCGCAGTAAATACATCCGATGGATGCTGGGCTTAAGGGGAATCAAAAACATCCACATCCGCAAGCCTCGCAAGGAACGCAAGCAACTTATTGCCCGCCCCCCGCACAA
Source organism: Porphyromonas pogonae (assembly GCF_036320655.1). NCBI lineage: Bacteria > Pseudomonadati > Bacteroidota > Bacteroidia > Bacteroidales > Porphyromonadaceae > Porphyromonas > Porphyromonas pogonae. The sequence continues at coordinate 254,453 of NZ_CP143258.1, read as the reverse complement.
GATATGTGCACCTATTCCTACCATGCTATCGGTGTACAAAGATGCCTTCGAGCGTGCCGGGATATCTGTGCCTGACAAGCTGTGTACCATGAAAGTGAGTAGCGATATCAACATAGTGATACAACATCTCTACCCTGAGTACAAAGCCTGGTCACAGCGTCCCTGGGTAGGTATTGCTCCTTTTGCAGCACATGAGAGTAAGATGTATTACCTCAGCAAGATGGAAAACGTTGTAGCAGCACTGGGAGAGGGAGATGAGTGTCAGGTATTCCTTTTTGGAGCCAAAGGCAAGGAGAAAGAGGTGTTGGACCAATGGGCTCGTAAGTACAACAATGTGTTTAGCCTTGCGGGCAAATTGTCACTCTCAGAAGAGCTGGCTATTATAGAGCGTCTCGAGTGTATGGTATCCATGGATAGTGCCAATATGCATTTGGCTTCGCTGGTAGGTACGCGGTGCATATCTGTGTGGTGTGCTACTCATCCGTATGCAGGCTTCTTGGGCTATGGTCAGAGATTGGAGGATTGCATACAGATCGATGATCTGGAGTGCAGACCCTGTTCCATTTTTGGCAACAAGAAATGTTACCGTCATGACTATGCATGTAAGAAAGGCATACAGCCATCGGATATCCTCAATAAGGTGCAAGATATACTAAAAGAAGAAAAATCTACCAAAATAAAAGAATGAAACTAAGAATAAACAAACTTATCAGTGATGCCGGGCTGGGCTCGCGTCGCGAGGTCGAAACCCTCATCAAGGAAGGGCGTGTAACCCTCAATGGGAAAAAAGCTTTACTGACCGATATGGTAGGCGAAAATGATACCGTTCTTTTTGACGGGGTAGATTTGCCGGTAAAAGACCTGCTGGTGCAAGACCATGCAGACAAAAAGCAAAGTGATCATCAGGAACAAAGCGCATCAAGAGTTAAATCAAAAAATAAAGGTCAGGAGAGGGCGGAAAGTCAGCGGATGCAGGCTGCACCCAAAAGCGCTGCCCTCAGAAAGACAAGTCGTAATAACCCTGTAAATAAAATGGCACGCAAAAGAGATCAAGATCTTTGGCAAGACGAAGACGACATCAAGGTTTATCCCATGAAACAAAAGGATAAGCGCAAGCCGGTATACAGCAAGCCGGTCAAGGGTCGTAATCGTTTTAGAGATGATGATTGACCGCGGTAGGGTCAATCCTTTTGTTAATATTTTTTGGTGTATTCGGTAGCTCCGGCACAGGGTGAGTAATCAGGTAGGCGTATGCTTGTACTTTATTTTGTGCTTTTGAAAGGCTCGAATATCGGTTTTGCCCTTACTTCTAAGGGCGGGAATCCCTCAAGATAAGCTGTTTATAAAAGCTTGAAATAGAATATTTCTTCCCCGAAATCGCTCCAGAATGCTTGTGAGCATAGACGGGATGTGATTCCTCTACTTTCGCTCTCTTTGATATCTCCCGTAAACAACTCGATGAGTAGCGTGTATGATATGATAGTGGAATACCGGATTGTGCAGTATATGATAGGGTCTATGCCTGCAACTTATGGCGTGATACCCACTGAAATATTGTAACTTTGCACAAATCCCATTCCCTTTTATCAAACAGCGATTACAGGTTGTTTACGGGAGATATCGTGTTTATATATAAAGAGTAGGCCACTGATATATACAAATCATTCCGGATGAACAATGGGGTTGTAATCAAGGTTCTATTAAATGAAATTATTGACATATTGATATGAAAGTCTATTTTGTAAGACATACCTCGGTTGCCGTGGATGGCAATCACACTTGTTACGGAAACACCGACGTAGAACTCAGAGATACCTTCGAAGCAGAAGCTGCCAAAACAAAAGATGCTCTGAGCCTTATACCCGTACAGGCAGCTTTTACCAGTCCGCTTTCCAGGGCAAAAAGATTAGCTCATTTTTGTGGATTTGATTATGCTACGGAAGACAATCGCCTTCGAGAAATGAATTTCGGAGAGTGGGAGATGCTTTCTTGGGCAGATATTATTACGGAGAATACAACAGAAGAGTTTTTCAAGCTTTACATAGATAATAAAACACCCGGAGGGGAGTCACTCAATGATCAGTTGCATCGTGTAAGTGATTTTATCAACGAGAAGAAAGCTATGGGATATCAGGCTATTGTAGTCTTTTGCCACGGCGGTGTCATCAATTGTGCCCGCACTTTTGCCGGACAATGTTCTATTGAAACGGCGTTTAGTCTCATTCCTGATTTCGGATCTATTACGATGATCGAATATAATTGATTGTTTTTTCATCATTATCAAACATATTTTGTTGTTTTTGGGTTACATATATAGTAATAAGAAGCAATAACACTTAAACATTTACGCTCTCTCACTACAATTGGATATATATAGTCTAATTAAAATTATATCAAGAAAATGGAATTAAAACCAAGAGTTACAGAAGCAATCAATAAGCAGATCAATGCCGAAATGTGGTCATCAAATTTATATCTCTCGATGTCCATGCATTTTGCCCATGTGGGGCTCAACGGATTTGCTCATTGGATGAAGTTACAGTCACAGGAAGAAATGCACCATGCATACGAAATGATGGAGTATCTCAATAAACGTGGAGGTCAGGTCAAGATTTTGGCGGTAAATGAAGTCCCTTGCGAGTTTGGTACACCTCTCGAGATTATGGAGCAAGTATATGCTCATGAGTGCAAAGTATCCGAGCTTATCGAGCAACTTGTAAGCTTAGCTCACGAAGAGCGAGACATGCCTACACAAGACTTTTTCTGGGGATTTATACGTGAGCAGGTAGAAGAAGAAGCTACTTGTACTACTATCATCGATCAGTTACGTCTTGTACAAGGCCATAATATTATATTCATTGACAAGAATATGGGCAAGCGCGAGGCATAAGCCCTATTATATATAATGAATAACCTCATAGATGGATCAGCGACCAATCCCTAAAATGTCGCATCCATTTATATTTTGTTGTATGGTTTCTTTATAATAAGCCGTGGAGTCTTTTGGCTCTGCGGCTTATTTTTTTTGCGTATACTTTGGGCGGAAGTGCTTGTTTCTAGTATTTTTCATTTGTTGTATTATTCCCTTTTTGAGATTTTAGGGATCAATCCTCATTGATCTAAAATGTATAGGCTCCGTACAGCGCCAATATGATTATCGTAATTATATATGATTCTCTTCTTGGTTGGTAAAATGAAGACATTCTCTATCGCCTAAAATGAGCCCTCATTATCAACCGGGTCTATCTTTAGTGTTAGGATATTATAACGAATTCAGAGTTTTGTCCCATCAATGTATATAAGTCTTCTTCATTTTAATCATATAAGTTTATTATTGCTCATATTTTAAAAATATGAGCATTAATAACCCTTTTAATTATAAAGTGTAGGGCTATCTTATAATAACATTATTAAACAAATTGCGACTTTACCCCATCTAACCTATCTACATGCCTCAAACATGAAACACAACAAGACTTTTAAATATAATAAGAGAATTATTGAAAATGTAACAAATGTTAATAATGCACAAAAAAGGTGAGAGCTTGCCCCTCTTAATTTGATTCTTATATCTTTGAAAATGTTTGCTGAAAATATTTTGTTTTTTAGACGTTATGTTTGGAAGGCAATAATGCTCTTAGGCAAACGTTATTGAATAGTGTTATTGGAATTAAAATTTAATTATTGCTAAAATCTATGAGAAGAGCTATCCTTCTACTATGCTCCTCTCTTTGTATTCTCACTACATCAAGCTGGGCAAAAAAACCGGTCAAGAGAGATGCAAAAAGAGCAGAGAGTAGCACAGTGGAACAGAGAACAACATCTAATCAAGACTCGGTAAGAACAACCCTCGCAGATTTATTTGCAGATCGAGTAGATTACAAGAAAAAACTGACCATTGAAAACAAAATCCATGAGAAAGAGCTAAAGAAAGAGCTCAGCATGGAAGATTTAGAATTCCCTGCCGTAGAGTTATACGGCGAAAACTCGTGGAATTCCAGCGTTAACCCTTTCACCGGTAGTGCCGCTGCCAAAATACCTGATACGTATGATATCAATTGCAGCGGATTCCAAATGCCTATCAATGATACCTACATTACATCCAATTTTGGCTATCGCAGACGTTTTCGCAGAATGCACTATGGTGTAGACCTCAAGCTTAATATTGGAGATACCGTACGCAGTGCATATGACGGCAAGGTTCGTATCAAAGATTATGAAGGAGGCGGGTACGGCAATTATGTAGTAGTACGCCACCCCAACGGGTTGGAAACAGTTTACGGGCATTTGAGCCGTAGTTTGGTATCAGAAGGCCAGATTGTCAAGGCCGGTCAGCCTATAGCTTTAGGTGGTAATACAGGCCGTTCTACAGGTCCTCACCTCCACTTCGAAACACGTTTTATGGGTATCCCCCTCAACCCATGTACCATATTTGATTTTAGCGAAGGCGCTCCTCTCAATGACGTCTATGCCTTCCGCAAAGGTCGCACATCCAGAGCTTCCTATACCACTACCTATGCTGACAAATCTGATCGCAAAGGTCGCCGTGGCAAATCACGCATGGCATCACGCCGTTCCAAAGGCTCTCCACAAGTCTATAAGGTAAAGAAAGGGGACAACCTCTCTACAATAGCTTCGAGGTATGGTGTTTCCGTGAGCAAGATATGTGCTACCAACGGAATATCCAAAACAAAGAAACTCATAGCCGGTAAGACAACGCTTAGAATACCATAAAGAGTTGCACACACCGGAGTCAGATATATCGAGTGATATGGGATAAAAGCTTTTTTGAGAGCTCAATCCATATCACTCGAATTGTTTTTACGTATCTTTGCAATGACATTCATTAACGCTTTGCCCATCAATTCCTATCATGATGATATCTTTCTATCAAAATTCCACCGGCTCGGTATATGCAGTGCAATCCGAAGCTTTACTTAGTGATGAATCAATCAAGCGTTTGATTTGGCTCTTCTCCGGAGCCAAACAGCTTCCGGAAGATGCTGTAAAAGGCTATTTTGTGGGGCCGCGTCGGGAAATGATTACTCCATGGAGTACCAATGCTGTGGAGATCACACAAAATATGAATATCCCCGGCATTCAGCGGATAGAGGAGTTCTTTCCGGTGAAAAATGAGAAGGCCACTTATGACCCCATGCTTCAAGCTCTTTATCACGGATTGGACGGATCTATTTACACTATTGACAAGAAGCCTGATCCCATCAGATTTATCAAAGATATCAAAGCTTACAATGATGCCGAGGGCTTGGCTCTGAGCGATGATGAAATAGAATATCTTCAAGGTGTAAGTAAGAAGCTCAAGCGAGAACTTACCGATAGTGAATTATTCGGATTTTCACAAGTCAACTCAGAGCATTGTCGCCATAAAATATTTGGGGGCACATTCATCATTGATGGAGAGCAAAAAGAAAGTTCTCTTTTTGAGCTCATCAAGCTTACTTCTGCAGTCAACCCCAATACTTTGGTATCCGCCTACAAGGACAACGTAGCCTTTACAGAAGGCCCCACAGTGGAGCAGTTTGCTCCCCGTTCCGCAGACAAGCCTGATTTCTTCCACACCAAAGAGTTCGACTCCGTATTGAGCCTAAAGGCCGAGACACATAACTTCCCCACCACTGTAGAGCCATTCAATGGTGCTGCTACCGGTACCGGCGGGGAGATCCGCGACCGCATGGCGGGAGGCAAAGCCAGTATACCCATGGCAGGTACAGCCGTGTATATGACTTCTTACCCGCGTACCGATGGAGCACGCGCATGGGAAAAAAGCCTTGCTCAACGTAAGTGGTTGTACCAAACTCCGCGACAGATACTCACCAAAGCTTCTAACGGTGCCAGTGATTTCGGAAATAAATTCGGTCAACCCCTCATCTGTGGCTCTGTTCTCACTTTTGAGCATCATGAGAGCCGCAGTGCCGAGAAGTATGGTTTCGACAAGGTAATCATGCTGGCAGGTGGTGTAGGCTATGCCAAAAAGAAAGATGCACTCAAGGGAAATCCCGAGCCGGGCGAGAAAGTTGTACTCATGGGAGGGGACAACTACCGCATCGGGATGGGTGGTGGAGCCGTAAGCTCCGTCAATACCGGTCAGTACGCTGGAGCTATTGAGCTCAATGCCGTGCAGAGAGCTAATCCCGAGATGCAAAAACGTGTTCAAAATGTTATCCGCTCGCTGGCCGAAGCAGATCACAACCCCATAGTATCTATCCACGATCATGGCGCAGGCGGGCATCTCAACTGCCTCTCCGAATTGGTCGAAGCCACCGGTGGTCAGATCGATATGGATCGTTTGCCCGTGGGCGACCCCACGCTCAGTGCCAAAGAAATTATAGGCAACGAGAGTCAGGAGCGTATGGGTATGCTCATGAAAGAAGAAGACGTAGAGCATGTGCGTAAGATTGCGCTCCGTGAGCGTGCTCCTATGTATGTTGTGGGCGAGACTACGGATGACATGAAGTTCGTATTCCGTAAAGATGACGGTGAGTGCCCCATCAATATGGGATTGGAAGACATGTTTGGCAAACCACCGCGCACAGTGATGATAGACAAGACTGTGCAGCACAAATATAAGAACCCTGAATATAAGTTGAGCTTGCTCGATGAGTATCTTGAGAACGTGCTTCGTATGGAAGCTGTGGCCTGTAAGGACTGGCTCACCAATAAGGTAGACCGCTCCGTTACAGGACGTGTAGCACGTCAGCAGTGCCAGGGTGAGATACAGTTACCCCTGAGTGACCTTGGAGCTATTGCTTTGGATTTTAGAGGCAAGCACGGTATGGCTACTTCTATAGGTCATGCCCCTCAAGTAGCCCTTGCCGATCCTGCCGCCGGCTCAGTGATGGCCATAGCAGAGGCGCTTACCAACATCGTATTTGCACCGCTACGCCACGGTATCGAAGGAGTTTCGTTGAGTGCCAACTGGATGTGGCCCTGTCGCAACGAGGGTGAGGATGCTCGTTTGTACAAAGCTGTACAGGCAGCGTCAGACTTTGCCATATCTCTCGGCTTGAATATCCCTACGGGCAAGGACTCCTTGTCTATGACCCAGAAGTATGGTGAGGACAAAGTGCTTAGCCCCGGTACCGTTATCATCAGCGCCGGAGCCGAAGTAAAGAATATCCGCAACATTGTTTCTCCGGTACTCATTGACAAAGATTCAGCCCTTTATTATATCGATTTCAGTTTCTCACCTTTCAAATTAGGAGGATCTGCTTTTGCACAAAGTCTGGGTTGTGTAGGCGAAGACGTCCCTACGGTAGAAGAGCCAGAGTACTTCAAAGATGCTTTCAATGCAGTGCAAAGCCTGATCGAAGAGGGGCTGGTACTTGCAGGGCATGATATCTCAGCCGGGGGTATGATCACCACCATGCTGGAAATGTGCTTTGCCAATCAGGAGGGAGGACTCGACGTCAATCTTGATAAATTGCCTGAGGAGGATATCATCAAGATACTTTTCTCAGAGAACCCCGGCGTTATATTACAAATAGCAGACAAGAAAGAGGCTGAGAAGATACTTACCGAGGCAGGTATCGGCTTTGTCAAGATCGCCAAGCCTACAGCAGAGCGTCACATGATCATCCACAAGGACGGCAAAGACTATCTCTACGGCATTGATCACAAGCGTGATGTGTGGTACGAGTCGTCATACCTCATGGATCAGTTCCAGTCCGGCAATGTGCTTGCAGGTAACCGCTTTGAGAACTATAAACAACAGCCTATTACCTATCACTTCCCCAAGGATTTCAGTGGCAAGATGAAAAAGATGGGGCTTGATCCCGATCGCAAAGAAACAAGCGGTATACGAGCTGCTATACTCCGGGACAAGGGTACCAATGGGGAGCGTGAGATGGCTTATGCCTTATACCTCGCCGGGTTCGATGTCAAGGATGTGCACCTGAGCGACCTCATCGAAGGCCGTGAGACACTTGAGGACGTACAGATGATTGTATTCTGCGGGGGATTCTCCAACTCCGACGTCTTAGGTTCTGCCAAAGGCTGGGCGGGAGGCATCTTATTCAACGAAAGAGCCAAGAAGGCTATTGAGGATTTCTATAAGCGTCCTGATACATTGAGTTTGGGTATATGCAACGGTTGCCAGCTCATGGCAGAGTTGGGACTACTCTATCCGGAGCATGAGCAAAAACACCATATGCTCCACAATGATTCTCACAAATTCGAGAGTGGGTTTGTCACTTTGGAGATTCCTAAGAACAAGTCTGTGATGCTATCTGACCTTGCCGGTACCAAGCTGGGTGTGTGGGTGGCACATGGTGAAGGCAAATTTGAGCTCCCATACGACGAAAAAGAATACCACGTTATAGCCAAATATCTTTATGATGGTTATCCTGCCAATCCCAACGGTTCGCCTTACGGTATCGCTGGACTATGCAGCAAGGATGGTAGACACTTGGCTATGATGCCTCACCCTGAGCGTGCCATATTCCCATGGCAGTGCGGATATTACCCTGATAAAGAGCGTAAGGAGCATCAGGTAACACCTTGGGTCCGGGCCTTCCGCAATGCCTTTGAGTGGATCAAAGAGCGTAATAAATAAGCTTTAGTTAGAGCTTCAGCCAAGGAGCCTGTAAGTATATTTTCCGGTGGCAATCCTCTATTTGTGAGGTTGTCGCCGGATTTATTTTTTATCTTTGGAGACTGTTGCAAAAGTCAACAGTCTCGTGGATTTTGGAGGCAAAGCCGACAAAAGACACTTTGACCGGGCAGAGAAGGTAAAGTGCAAGGCGCTAAGAGTGAGTGCACAGGGAGTTTACTTCAGGTAAATGACCAAGCGCGAATCTCGCAAGCAACGAAGCAATTGGCCTGCTATGCAACGGTCTCCTTTGGTCATTGTTACCCTGAGGTGTTTGGTCTCAGGTTCGTTATCTTACTTTTATCATGATGTTTTTAAGGATTGTTCTGAATTTTACGGATTATACTTTTTATGACTTTAAATCATTGATTCCATGTTCCCACCGGAAGTTTATCGTATAGCTCTCACCGCAGCCAAGGGGGTAGGCCCTGTGATTTGTCGTCAACTGCTCGATATAGCAGGTGATGCAAAAGACGTATTTGAGTCTCCGACTGCACTTTTGTCCAAAGCTCCCCATCTCAATCATAAATTGGTGGATAATCTGTTTGACCCTGCATTGCTGCCTCGTGCAGCTGCCCAATATGAGCAGATGAAAGCTCACCATGTAGATATGCTTTTTATTACAGACGAAAACTATCCTACACGTCTCAGGGAATGTGTGGATGCACCTCTCATACTCTATCGCAGAGGGGGATTCAGCAGATGGGAACTTCCTTTTGTGCTTAGTGTTGTAGGCACTCGCAATATGACCTCTTACGGAAAAAGCATGATCAGGTCATTGCTCACAGATCTTGCTTCTGTGCTCCCCGAGCTTGTTATAGTCAGCGGACTGGCATATGGGGTGGATATCGAAGTGCACAGGATGGCTCTAAAGGCAGGGTTGCGCAATATAGCCGTGCTGGCACACGGATTGGATATCGTTTATCCCTACCTGCACAAAGGAGATGCCGAGAGCATCTGTAGCGAGGGCGGAGCCCTCATTTCGGAGTTTGGTATAGGCACACCTCCCGAGCGTTTCAATTTTGTGAGTCGCAACCGCATCATAGCCGGCATATCTGACGCTACTCTTATCATAGAATCGGCCGATAAGGGAGGTGCCCTTATCACCGGAGAGCTGGCTTCTTCCTATGGCCGTGAGGTACTGGCAGTACCGGGTAGAGTGGGGGATGCATACTCTCAAGGTTGTAACAAACTCATCCGTACTATGAAAGCCGCCTTGGTCACATCTGCCGAGGATATAGTGTATAGCCTGGGCTGGGAGCGCAAAGGAGATGCTCTACAACCCACTTTGCAATTTAGCTATCCCGACCTGCCCGATGAGCCCTTGCTCAATCTCATTGCAGAGCATCACCCTGTTCATATCAATGATTTGGTAAGGATGTCCGGGCTCAATGTACGCGAGGTTTCATCTCGTTTGTTCGATCATGAGCTCGACGGATATATCTCTGCATTGCCGGGAGGGTTGTATACTCTGGCGGGTCGCTGATGCTGAGCTCGTTCATAACTAGAGACCGTTGCATAGCAGGCCAATTGCTTCGTTGCTTGCGAGATTCGCGCTAGGTCATTTACCTGAAGTAAACTCCCTGTGCACTCACTCTTAGCGCCTTGCACTTTACCTTCTCTGCCCGGTCAAAGTGTCTTTTGTCGGCTTTGCCTCCAAAATCCACAAGACTGTTGACTTTTGCAACAGTCTCAACTAAGGAAGATGAGTGGGGGGACATGTGTTTTTGTCCACAACCGGTTTGTTCACATTGTCACTAAGAAGGGAATTGTTTCGTTGAAATATTTTGTTTTGCTATCATTATGGTAGTTTTCTGCGGGTTATTACCCCTATCACCATCATGAGCAGTTCTTGATATATCAGAGCTCTTGACAAGCGGCTGCCTATATCGTATCTTTGTATAAAATCTAATTGTACCCTGTAGGGCAAATTTATATAACTATAGCCAAGGTATGCAAATGAAAGGTAACTTATCTAAAATCAATGAGGAGCGGCAGTTGCCCCTCTATCCTTCGTTGTGCTGCAGCCAATACGGTTATACTATCTCAAGCCTCGTCTCATAGGCCTATCTCCACGGTATATCTTTACACTTTGCCTCTACTCCACGGCATAGGCTCATTTTTATGATCAAAGGTCGTGTGGACTTATTATGATAGGTTGACGGACTTATCGTACACGGACACTCAACCGTTGTATAAGGACGCACGACTCATGTATACGGACAACCGATTCTTCATAATGAGATGTCCTATTCACGAGGATAAAGCACTCAATGCTTCTATGAACATAAAAAAATGAAGGATATTCTGCGGGATCTTTCAGATTCTGATTATATAAAACGTGTAGAGCAGCATGTTTTATTTAGCCCTTGATTTGCGAGATTTTTCGTTATACCAATGCCGTTTCTTATTTATACTTTGTACAAATAAGCTATGTAACGTAACTACGAAATAGATATTTTGGATGTTTGGAGCCTATTTGTATGATTGTTTAATATATATAGTGTCAGGGATTTATACTTCATCTTTAGACACGAATGTAAGATGTGTTTTTTGACATTATGTCAAATTTGGGTTTTTATTGAATAGATCGTTGGAGCAATGTGCTCAATAAATTTATCGTTCATTTTTGTTTCTTTTCTTCAATATCTTCTTTGGATTTATATTTTTAAGATTTTCCAGGTGGTTATATCGCCTTTCTACTCTATTTCTACATATGATTGTATGCAAAAAGTCAAAATATTTTAATCAAATTATTTATCGACTCCATTTTTTCGGCAAAAAAGAATATTTTCTCGTTTTTGGCATAGTGTTGTTATACAGTGTTTTGTGATTTCTGAAATGTTAAAAAATCATTTTTCTGAAAAAAACTTGCCAAATATTTGTGTTGTATAACATATTTATATTACATTTGTAATGTGTTTTTCATGGTATTAGATTTAAGGTTAACGAAAAAGATTGGTTGTCGGGAGACAACCAATTTTTGTTTTTTATAGAGTTCACATTTTTTCGGGTTATGCCGGAGACACATCAGCCTCCTTTTTCGTTAATACAATATGGCATTTTATACCTTTTGTTTCTTCATGTTTTATATTGATCCGTATGCTTATACCTATTTGTATATGGCTCCTATTTCTATATCTCTTTGATCTATAGAGTGCATACGTATTTGATTATTTGTTCAAGTGTCTAATTTATACATTCAAAATACCCACTTATAGGGATTGGCTTCTTTAAACTTACCGCCTAAATTTGCTAAAACGTAATTATAATTACTTAAACCTTATTATTAAATGAAAAAGATCGGATTATTTTATGGTTCTTCTACCGGAGCCACCTCAGAGATTGCTCAGAAGATAGCAAAGAAGTTGAACTGCGAAGGGAATGTTTTTGATGTAGCAAGTGCAAATCCCGAGGATGTTCAAGGATTTGATGTTCTCATTCTTGGTTCTTCTACTTGGGGATTGGGCGATTTGCAGGATGACTGGGAAGGTTTCTTGCCCAAGCTTGCCTCACAAAACCTGAGCGGTAAAAAAATCGCTTTGTTTGGCTGTGGTGACTCTGCTTGCTATTCTGATACTTTCTGCAGTGCTTTGGGTACTATCAAAAAAGAACTGGAAGGTAAAGGATGTGAGTTTATCGGTGCATATGACCCTTCAGGTTACTCTTATGAAGCGTCTGATGCCGAAGAAGGCGGAAAGCTTATCGGGCTATGTATAGATGAGGCTAACGAGTCTGACATGACGGATGAGCGCATCGACACTTGGGTGGCAGAAGTGCAGAAGCACCTCGACTAATTTATCCCCAATGATCAAGGCTTTGATTGATTGCCTATAAATAAAAGTTTTTTTAACAGATTGCAGGGATCGGTCTCGTAAGAGGCCGATCCCTGTATTTTGGTTCAATATGGTGAGGGGTAAATAGAGGGGAGACTTTGGCATATTTGCCGCGTGATGTCTATTTCCTTAGTATTGATCTTGAGAGTAGAACTGTATTAGTGCTACGATGATTTATAGTCTTACGTGGCCGTATACTGACTTCTTTTTATTCTTTTTGTTTTTTGCTAAATCTCTTGCTCATGATAAACGTATCCAGCAAGAGATAACCCAGAAGTACGAGTAAAGGTGATATCAACATGATATTGCCTGAAAATTCGGGTTTCTTCAATGATGTGAATATTGTTTTGAAATCAATCATCGCAGGATAAAAAACAAAGGTGATACATACTCCCGCTATACCCAGTATTAATGATATGATAAGCAGCCAAGGCAGTCTGCGCTCTTCCTTCTGCTTGCGTTTGTTTACATCTGCTTGCACGGCACGCATGATATCGAAGTTCGTCTTCATCGATACTTGCTCGCGGGGCAGTTGCTTGAACATCTGTTTTATATCTTGCTCTTTCATTATATGCTTGCTGTCATTAGTTCTTTCAATTTCTTTCTTAATCTAAACAACCTAACCTTGACATTTGATTCGGATAGGTTAGAGATATGAGCGATCTCCTTGACGTCCTTGTCTTCCTGATAAAACATCATGAGCATGTTGCGATCCAATGGCGGTAGCTTATCCAGCGCCCGCTTCAAATCCTCAAGCCGGTATTGCATCTCGGAGTCATCTTCATCTGCGAGGTCATCGCTTTCCAGGATAGTCTCGTTGAGTGGCAGTGCCATGAGTACACGTTTGTTTTTGCGTAGGCGGGTTACCGTTTCATTATAGGCTACCCGGTATATCCATGTGCCGAAAGAGCTGTCACCGTGAAATGACGATAGCTTGTTGTATACCTTGATGAATACCTCCTGTAAAAGATCCTCGGCATCCTCGGAGCAGTCAACCATGCGGACAATCATATTGTAGAGAATGCCGCTGTAACGCTCTACAATAAACCGGAAGACCTCAGTATTGCCCTCCAGTACCTGATATACGATGGTATTGTCTGCTAACTTTTCCATTTTGTTATTTAGACGCTATGGAATAAAATTGGTTACATCGTTGTAACCTTATTCTTAGAGTTGCGTCTAAATGGCAGATTATTAATTAAAAGTATAAAAAATATGGGTAGTTTGTTTGCTTCGATAATAGTAGGAATCATTTTCTACTTTATCTATAAGATTTTTGAATTGTATGTTCGTCGTAACGAACGCATGCGTATGTTGGACCTGAGTAAGGACAATCCCAACTTACAGATATCTGCGGAGAACTTGTGGAAAAGTTACAAAACTTCGGATTTTAGTGCTACAAGCTCCAACAACAGGTGGATCCGCATCTCTGCTTTGCTTATGGGTGTTGGCTTGGGTGCTGTGGTAGGCTTTTGGCTGATTATCTCTATCCGTTCTTATTGGGTGGAATATTTCGGAGATAGATACCTCGACACAGATATTATTCTATTGGCTTCTATGATGCTTTTTGGAGGTCTTTCGCTCCTGATAAGCTGTCTGCTTATCAAGAATAAGGAGAAGTAGCAGTGCTTGCGGTAGGCTGCCTGACTACGATATTCCTACAAAAAAGACGGAGCAACCTCTGCATAGTGTATATGCATGGAGGTTGCTCCGCTTTTTGCTAAAGTCTTTTGAGACCGTTGCATAGCAGGCAAATTGCTTCCTTGCTTTCGAGATTCGCGCTTGGTCATTTACCTCAAGTAAACTCCCTGTGCACTCACTCTTAGCGCCTTGCACTTTACCTTCTCTGCCCGGTCAAAGTGTCTTTTGTCGGCTTTGCCTCCAAAATCAACGAGACTGTTGACTTTTGCAACAGTCTCCTTTTACTTTACAGTTTAGTTAATCTCTATTTGGGGTATATCTTCGTTGTCTTTGAGAAGTTCTTTTGCATTAAGGAGTATGTCACGATATGAATTTAGATTATCAAGATCTTTTTGTTCGAGTTGAGGAAATTTTAGCTCCAGTTCGCTTAGCCTGTTTACAATAATATTGCTTACCGCAAGCCTCATAAACCACTTATGATCGGCAGGGATGATGTACCAGGGCGCATATTCTGTGTTGGTAGCAGTGATCATATCCGAATAGGCTTTCATGTAATCAGACCAAAAATCACGTTCTTTGATATCGGCAGCCGAGAATTTCCAGTTTTTTGCCGGATCGTCTATACGCGAGAGAAAGCGTTTCTTCTGAGTTTCCGATGAAACGTTGAGAAAGAACTTCAGTATTATCGTCCCATTACGTGTGAGGTGCTTCTCCATATCATTAATACTCTCATACCGATGCTCAAAGAACTTGTCATCTATATCTTCCGCCGTGTCGATGCCGGGGAGTTTCTGCTTGAGTATCAGCTCTGGGTGCACACGTGTAATCAATACCTCCTCATAGTAACTCCGATTGAAGATACCTATACGTCCCCTCTCGGGTAGAGCTTTGTAGCATCGCCACATAAAGTCATGATCCAACTCCTCTGCCGATGGTTGCTTGAAACTGAACACTTGGCAACCTTGTGGGTTTACACCAGTCATCACATGTGCTATGGTACCGTCTTTGCCAGCTGCATCCATGGCTTGGAATATGAGCAACAAGGAGTATTTGTCTGAGGCATATAGCTCGTCTTGCAGCTCTTGCAACTCTTCAATGTTTTCTTTGAGCAGTCTTTTGCCGTCTTCTTTGGTCTTTATTTTCCCGGTATATCCGGTGTTTAGCTTGGCAACGTTTACTTTGCTTCCCGCTTTAGGGTGTATTAGTCTGCTTATTGATAAATCTTGCTTGCCCATACAGTGTAAGTTGATTGGTATTTATTACAATAATAATCGGGTAAAGCCAATTGTTTATAAAAAGACCGAAATTCGTCAGAATTCCGGTCTGTATTTCGATTCGTCTTTATCCTCCATAATGCTCAGGTAGCTGGTGTACCTGCTCTCAGCTATCTCATGCCGCTCCAGTGCGGCTCTCACAGCGCATCCCGGTTCGTGGGTGTGGGTGCAATTGCTGAAACGACACTGATGGGATATTTCGAATATTTCCGGAAAGTAATGGGATACCTCTGCCGTGTCCATATCCAATGTGCCGAATCCTTTGATGCCTGGTGTATCGATAAGATAACCATGCTCGTGCTCATCGCCTAAGCGAATCATCTGCGAGAATGTAGTGGTGTGCATGCCTGTCTCGTGAACTTCCGATATCTCGGATGTTTTGAGATGTGCTTCGGGCACCAGTGCATTGATAAGAGTGCTTTTGCCCACTCCCGAGTGACCGCTCAGGAGGGTGATCTTACCCAGGAGTTGCTCTTTGATCTCTTCTATGCCTTCTCCCGTGACAGCCGATATGCGGTGGCAGGGATAGCCGACGTAGCTGTACAGATCAATAAGCATTTCCATATATCTCAGTTCGTCTTGGTCGTAAGCATCTATCTTGTTGAATATGATCTCAGTGGGTACTCTATACGCCTCGGCGGTAGCTAAGAACCGATCAATAAAAGTGGTGCTTGTCTCCGGGCGCGATATTGTGCACACCAGAAACGAATTGTCAAGGTTGGCTGCAAGGATATGCGATTGTTTGGAGAGGTTGGAGGCTCGTCTGATGATGTAGTTGTGGCGGGGAAGTATCTCTTTGATATAGAATACGCCCATATTATTGCCACTCTCTTTATCCACAAGGACATGATCCCCCACCGTAATGGGATTTGTGGAGCGTATACCTTTGAGGCGCAGATTACCTTTGGCCATGCAAGCTCGCTCTACCTCGTCATGACATCTGACCAGATAGTGGCTTCCTGTATTTTTGATGACCAGTCCTTCTATTAAATCCATGCCTTGCTCTTTACTTTTTCATTAAAAAAGAGATTAAAGAAGAGGGAGCACATCAGCCGTCCTCACTTTAATCTCCTTATGATGTATTTATTTGTCTTTGTACCGATGATTTGTGTATTACACGGTCATGATTTCTTTTTCTTTCTCAGCAAAAAGATCGTCAATACGCTTGATATATTTATCATGTATCTTTTGTATTTCGTTTTCCGTATCTTTTGCTACATCCTCCGGTGTGCCGTCAGCTTTTATACTCTTTTTCACACTGTCTATAGCATCACGTCGGGCATTGCGTACTCTGATCTTAGCCTCTTCTGATTCTGCTTTAGTTTGCTTCACCAGCTCTTTACGTCGATCTTCTGTCAGAGGTGGGATACCCAAACGGATCAGCTCGCCGTTGTTTTCGGGCGTGATTCCTAAGGGTGAGTTGATGATAGCCTTCTCTATCTCCTTGATCAACTGCTTTTCCCAAGGAGTGATAATGATAGTTTTGGCATCGGGTATGGTCACAGACGCTACTTGCGACAAGGGTGTGCTGTTGCCGTAATATTCCACTACGATACCATCCAGAATTTTGGGATTAGCTTTGCCTGCACGCACTCTTGAGAGCTGCTCGTCCAGGTACTCCACGGCCTTCTCCATGTTCTCTGCCGCTTTTGATGTATAGTTGCTCATCTCGCTCATAATGATCACTTCTTTTTATTATCGATTTGTTTCTATTTACTAACTATATTATTCATTGCATACATAGGTGCCGATATTATCGCCTTTTAGCACTTTGAGCAGATTACCGGGCGTATCCATATCAAACACCACAATAGGAAGGTTGTTTTCCTTGCACATCGTTGTGGCGGTAAGATCCATTACCTTGAGTCCTCTACGATAAATCTCGTCATAAGTGATGCGATCAAATTTCGTGGCTGTAGCATCCTTTTCCGGATCTGCCGTATAAATACCATCAACCCGTGTGCCTTTGAGCATGACATCCGCTTCTACTTCAATACCTCTCAGGGATGAACCTGTATCTGTGGTAAAGAAAGGATTACCTGTACCTCCGGACAAGATCACCACCTCACCGGCTTCCATCAGTTCAATAGCTCGCCATTTATTGTAATATTCACCTATGGGCTCCATACGGATAGCCGTGAGTACTCTGTTTTTTACACCTATTGAGGTAAGGGCAGAGCTCAGTGCCAAACTGTTTATCACCGTAGCCAACATACCCATTTGGTCACCTTTTACTCTGTCGAATCCTTTGGTAGCACCACTAAGCCCGCGGAAGATGTTTCCACCCCCTATTACTATAGCCACTTGAGTATTCATATCCTCATGGGCGATCTTAATATCCCGGGCATAATCGTCCAATCTATCGGCGTCAATACCATATTGCTGACGTCCCATAAGAGATTCTCCGCTCAGTTTGAGCAGTACACGTTTGTATTTTCCCATATTACGTACGAATGTAAGTCTTTCTGCAAAGTAACAAATTTTTTACGATTGTTCAAGTGCAAAGAGGGCATATAAAACATGTCTCACCAAGATATACCTTATATATCGACAGTGAGTTCTACATCGTTTTTACTCTTTAGGTTTTTAAATAATGCTTGTAGGATTTTACATCTTTATTTGCAAGCTATGTCAAATGACACCCAAGTTGATGTTAGGACTAACTTTTTCTTAGGATCTACTCCGTAATAAAGAGATACTATGTAAAGGGGGGAATAGGATATCTCCCCGCCTCGTTAGATGATATGCTTTATTTTGAGCTTCTTCATCAGACGAATCACGAGCAGTGATATCAGATAAACAAATGTTATGCGAACTATGGTGCTCAGCAATGCTGAATTCATTACTTGAGGTACTGTCATTACTATGGCTTTGGTTACAATATTGAGGATTATCAAATGAATGAGATACACTCCCAATACATCAGCGTGCATGCGGGATAGTATATTTGCCTTCATATTTTGTCCCCAACTTGTGTAAAATAGACCGTAAAGAACAAGACTGCCTGTCACGATCAACGGATGCAGATTGTCATACACATAAAAGACCTTAGGTATATGATTATTGCAAGCGACTATGAAGTAGAGCCCACATACCGAGGCCGTGTAGATTACAATCAGCGGTATGCCCCACCTGAGAGGTGGGTATTTACGGATGGTATAGCCGGCAAGAAAGTAGCCGATGTAATCCATAAAAAGAAAAGGAAAGAAGGGGGTTGTCGAGTAATAGTAGTTATAATAATGTGAAGCAATCCCTATAAGAAGGAATGCTGCGGTGGCAATCCAAAGCCTGATTGCTGTTGTAAGACGACGCAGCATTTCATTCAGTAGGGGAGTGATAAGATATAGTCCTATCAACATTACCAAGAACCATAGATGCATAAATGATTGGCCTTTGAAAAAAACATTGACCAAAGGCTCTATGGAGCCATTTTTGATCCATACCCATATCCAGTTTGCCGGTAGCCAAAAGAGTAGAGGATAAAGAATATGAGTCAGTCTTTTGTGATAAAATGTCCCCCACGGTTCGTCACGACCCAAAACAAAAGCCCCGCTGATCATGATAAAAAGAGGTACACCCATCTGTACTATACTTTCGAAGGCCGCAGCTATGTGGTAGTTAGCATCCACAACATCACTTTCTACTACATACTGTCCACAGGTATGTATCGTGATCACCATGATGATGGCTATGGTGCGTAGAGTGTCTATGGCTATATTTCTTTTGGCATTCATATCTGCTTCTAATTCATTTGCAGGGGCAAAGTTAATGCTTCATTTGATAGAATTTTATAACTTAACCTTTGCTTACGTAAGTTTGCTGTAAAAAAGATTTGCTCAAGGAGACTGTTGCAAAAATCAACAGTCTCGTGGATTTTGGAGGCAAAACCGACAAAAGACACTTTGACCGTGCAGAGAGGATAAGGTACAAGGCGCTAAGAGTGAGCGCACAGGGAGTTTACTTCCAGTAAATGATCAAGTGCGAATCTCGCAAGCAACGCAGCAATTGGCCTGCTATGCAACAGTCTCTCAAGAGACATAATCACATCCAGTTTGCTTTTTTTCTGAAATGTCTCCTCCCCAAAAAGTGATCGTATCAATCTTTGAGAATGACCTCATCAATTTTTGAGAATGACCTCATCAATCTTTGAAGTTGATGGAGGCAAAGTTTGAACCTTGTATCATCCGGCTTTTTCCAATAAAACTAAGAGCCCGATTTGAGCTATAAGATGATTTGTATAACTCGGTGTAGGGCAACCCGGTGATTGGGTTATATTTCGTAACTTTATGGGTAGGCGTAAATAAACTCGAAGTCAACGTGACTGATAAATAATGGTGCATTCATTATAACTTAAAGGGATCAGACCCTCAAGCAAATAAACGAGAATATGTTACGGGAGACAACAAATGCTTGGCTCTATATAGGAGAAAGGGCTGTGCGGGGAGGCAGATGCTCTCTCAATAACCTTTGCCCAAATCGTGCATAAGAAGAATCATCAAATAATTTCAAAACGGTGACTTAGCTAAATATCAAGATGAAAAAGAAATTAGTTGTACTAAGTGGTGCAGGCATGAGTGCCGAAAGCGGTATATCTACCTTCAGAGACAGTGACGGATTGTGGGAAAAACATCGGGTGGAAGATGTGGCTTCCATTGAAGGTTTTGAGAGAGATCCCGCTTTGGTGTTGGAGTTTTATAACCAGCGTCGCAGGGATTATGTTGGGTGTGAACCTAATGCGGGACATTATGACATAGCGGAATTGGAAAAAGACTTTCAGGTCACAGTGGTTACACAGAATGTGGACAACCTGCATGAGCGAGCAGGGAGCTCGCACGTCATTCACCTTCATGGAGAGCTGATGAAAAATCGTTCCGTCAAAAACGAATACGTCACTTATGATGTCGATCCTCTTCACCCCTATCTCAAAATAGGCGATTTGGCTCCTGATGGTAGTCAGCTCCGTCCTTTCATCGTGTGGTTTGGAGAGCCCGTGCCTATGATGGCGCCCGCCGCTGAAGCCGTCTCTGACGCTGATATTCTTGTAGTCGTGGGCACTTCGCTCAATGTCTACCCTGCTGCCGGTCTTTTGGCCTATGCACAGCCTCATACTCCTATTTTTCTTATAGACCCTAAGCCTGTACAAAGTTCTTATCGCGACGATATCATACAGATCACTGCAGGAGCAGGACGAGGCGTAAAGCTGCTCATAGGACAATTGGAGAAGTTCAAATAATATACCATAATTATTACTGCTATTCTCTTTTCGGGTTTGGCGTATCTCTCTCATCGCTTGCTTGGGGGGCTTACGGGGATTTTTTTCTAACGCAGAGTTTGAGCGTTTTTTTGATTTTCACAATTTTTTGTGGAGGAGATAATCTCCCTTCGAAAATGCAGTCCAAGTTGCTGCATCTCCCTTCAACAAGATTGCAGGTTTTCTCGCCTCAGCATAGCTCAATTGAGAATTCGGATATACTCTCGGCTTGTAGAAAACCTTGACGATGGAGGTAGAGGGGGCTGACCTTTCCTACTATAGTGTTTTTTGTGATGTGTTTTGATTGATTTTACTATCATCAATCCTCCTGCCCCTCCTTCTCCACGAAGGAGGCAGAGACGTTGCTCATAGCAGAGTTGAAATTATCAAGTTGACTTTGTACTCTGATTTGCCCATAATGAGACTGTTGACTTTTGCAACAGTCTCATTATGGCGTGCTTTTTTATGAAATGAAGCTTCAAAGGGTAGAAAAAACAACATGTAGCAGGTTGAAACAAAATTCCATCAAACGCTTTACCCTTGTGGGGAAGTAATCAAATCCGAAACAATTTCGCTTAAATTGCACTTGTGTAAGTCTCATTATTGTTATTCTTTTTCCCTTTAAAAATCTAAGATAACATCCTTGATGCTTACACACTTTTGGGTGAAAGTATCAACATAAAAATATATTTCGTAAAACTCAAAACGAGACTGTTGCAAAAGTCAACAGTCACGTGGATTTTGGAGGCAAAACCGACAAAAGACACTTTGACCGTGCAGAGAGGATAAAGTGCAAGGCGCTAAGAGTGAGCGCACAGGGAGTTTACTTCCAGTAAATGACCAAGTGCGAATCTCGCAAGCAACGCAGCAATTTGCCTGCTATGCAACAGTCTCAAAACAGATTTATACTCCCACAAAGGATATATATTTCTGAAAAAACCGCTTATTGATTTGCGATCAATAAGCGGTTTGCGCCATAATAAGAGAAAAAAATAATTGATTATAAATTGTCTTTCATAGGCTCAAAATAAGCCTGTTCGTGACGACATGAAGGACAAATCTTAGGAGCGTTTTTACCTGTGTGTACATAACCACACTTACGGCATTGCCATTTGATAGCTTCGTCACGTGAGAATACTTCGTTCTCCTCCACCCGGCTTAGCAACTTCAAATAACGTTCTTCGTGCATTTTTTCCACTTCAGAAATGAATTTCCACAAGCGGGCAATCTCAGGGAATCCCTCCTGCTCAGCCACTTCTGCAAAATGAGGATACAGATCACTCCATTCTTCATTTTCGCCTTCAGCAGCAGCTTTCAGGTTCTCAGCAGTAGTTGAGACTACACCTGCAGGAAACGCAGCAGTGATCTCCACCATGCCCCCCTCAAGATAAGAGAAGAAACGTTCGGCATGTTCTTTTTCTTGATCGGCAGTCTCTTCAAAGATAGCGGCAATTTGCTCGAATCCTTCTTTTCTTGCCACAACGGCAAAGAAGGTATATCTCATACGAGCTTGCGACTCTCCGGCAAAAGACTTCAACAGGTTTTGCTCTGTTGCTGTGCCTTTGATACTTTTTTCCATAACCTGTATGTAAGTGATATATAAATAAAAAAACCGTTTATCTACAAATATAGGCAATTAAAAAAGAATGCTGAGCAATCTGGTAATTTAATTAAAAAGCAATTAGCTTTATATTACCATATTTTATAGTATGTATGAAGCTAATGATAATTCTTTCCAAACAGAAAATTATTCTAATTGATTTGACTTCAAATCCCTCACACATCTAACTTTGAGGCTCTCTGTCTTTTCTAAAGCCGTTAACATTTTATTTGAACCTCGAAGAGCTCTATCTCTATTTCCTCCGGTATATCCTGGCATGGGAGGATCAAGAGACAAACTATACGTATAACCTGTTGCTGACCAGATAAATGTAGATTCATCAGCAGCACTTGAACCAATAACTTTAGTTCTGGACATCAACTGTAATTCTCTTTGATTTGGTACTCGCCATTTACCTTTATCAGATTGATCGGATTTTTCGTAATAATCTTTATTACAACTTTGAACCGGTGTTGTGGTTGCTCGCAATGCATTCCATGACAAAACCCATGGAGCACCACCATTCTGCTCTCCCAAATATTTATTTGCAACTTTAAACCTTTTCGCAGGGATATTTTGAGGAGATCGCTCGGTATGGGAAGGTAGCTCTGTTGTCATAAAATCTACATCTGTATTTCGATATGCGCCCGAATATAATTTATCTACTGTTTCAATAAGACTTATAATCCGATTTGTTACATCCCATTTTACTGTAGAGGCAGGTTGCACAGACGGATCAGAGTTACCAAGATTCCTCATACATCGAGTATAAAATTTATCATAACCTAAATTATATCCACCAGGAAACCAGTTTCCTACAGCAGGGCCCGCTATTGCACTCGTAGATGTACCCTCCTTGGACCAAAGAATTGTGGGATTACTACGTGAAGTATTATCCCATGAAGTACTGCTAAAATACAAGACATATAGAGGGCGATTCAATTGGCTGTAATATTGAGAAGTACGATAAAGCTGATCATCAACACCAATGGCACTAGAGCCGATCCAAACATTCACCAACTGCTCAACTGCAGGAAGGTACCAACGTAGTTCATCCTTATCAATATAACCATTACCATTCAAATCTCTATTACGAGCTAAACAGGCATATCGAGCAGTATTAGACGTAGATGTTTTGGGATTAGTTACTCCATTAGTTATTAATTGATAAGTACCCCAACCATAATTATTCTGAGAAACAATGGCATTTAAATTTACAAAATTACTCCAGCGATGATTATTATCCTGCGTCCAAGTTGCCGTTCGGGGATCACCTATTGCCAATTCCCAATCAAGAGCTGAATTTTTCCACCCATCTAAGGGATCTGTATTCGCCTTGTTACTACCGGACTCAATCGTATAACTTCGTCCCCAGTTTTCGTCCATAACTTCAAACCCAACAGCTTTAGAAGATGAAAGATCATAGGTTGTTTTAATTGACTCTTGTCGTATCAAAAGGGCATTATCAGCAAAAGAAGACTTCCCGTCCTTGCTCAAATAATAATCTTGAGCCATAACAAATTCTCGTGCAGGTTGGTTTACAAATTTTTTCCATAACGAAGGATCACTAACAGCTGATGGATTTAAAGGATCCTTATCGTAATAAAATTCATTTAAAAATACAGTAAAATAGGTATAGTCAAGTCCATCGGATTCTCGAACAAAAAAATTCGCTTCATTAGATGTATGGGCTTGCTTAAGTCGCTCTATCATTTGTTGAGGATTCATTAATGAAGAACTTGATTCTCCCGGATAAGTTGTAATAGATTGATTGTTTCCAACAGGATTTTTAACAAATTTGATCCAATTGATATCTTTGACTCCATGTCTCTCAAACGGTGTGTTTACATAATAAGGGTTGGCTAACGTAGCAACAGATCTAGCAATACGCACCCATGTAGTCGCATAATGCGCGTCGAAACTCAGATTATTAGTACTTCTCACAACACTACTCCCCTCTGCTCCTGGATTGGGTTCAATATCGGCTGAAGTTGCCATAGCTTCAACTTTTATATTCTCAATTCCATTAATCGTTACAGTGTAATTATAATAAGTATTCCTCTTACAATCAAAATCATTGGCATTTGCATCAACATATCCTAAATGAATAGTATATGTTACTTGAGCATTAATTCGTGTTGATCCATTCTGTATTTCAAGACTTCCTTCGATTTGAACATACGTGGCGTTAAGGTCAGCATAAGTAAAGGCTCCATTAGTAACATTCCCATTTATTCCTGTTGATGTTTTATCTTGCTTCTCTCTTTTGTAAAAAGCATCAGCAGTCGGATTACTTCCTGATCCAATGATGATACTTTTACTCTGCTTTTTGTTCTCATATTGATAAAATGTAAACGAATTCTCGACACCCCCATCAGGCTTAATAATGCTTTCAAACTCTTTTTTTTCCGAATCAAAAAAATCAGAAGAAGAAGTAAGTCCCACTTTGTCAGTACTTGAAGCAAACAACCGTACCTTATTAGGGATTCGGAGTACTCTCCATGTTCTTGGTGTAAACTTGACATTTGAGGCTGTATTCACTGTAAATTTAACTTTCGAGCAAACTCTTGTGAGTGGAATATTTAAAGTATTTGTAGTTATTCCAGGTATTATTGTGTGATCTTCTATTTTACCTGCCATCAGCAATTTACCATCTGTACGTGACAATGTAGCAAAACCCGTTCTATATGATATAATAAGATCTTGTAGAGCCTGTTTAGAAGTAATGGCATCCAATTGCTCTTTGGTAATATCAGCTAAAGGAGATTTTTCTCCAATATTAGCCACCGCATAAATACTCTTCTTCCCTGATATTGTTTTTAATTTAACTTTCCCGGAAGCATCTTCTCCTGCTAATTTATCTGTTGAGGGATTATAAGGGAAAAATTGACGATTTTGAATCGTTCCATCTGTATTAAAAATAAATAGATATAAATTCCACACCTTATTCTCTTGTTCTGGTGAAATTGAAGATCGCATAACTGATTCTTTAGGAAAATCTCCCATAGCTACAGATAACTCTATAATAGAATGATGTCCCTCTAATTCGGGATTATCACGATTGTCATCAGTGCATGAAAAAAAACATGACAAAAAAGACAAGATTACGCTGATCTGAAGTGTACTATGTAATAAGTTACGATTAATTTTTACTTTCATAAAACAAGGGGTTGTAATGAGATTAGTCAAAAGGAGGTAAGGATATAGCCTTATTATCCCAAGGTTGAGTCAAATAAGAAATACTAAGATCAAGATATTCCCATCCATTAACAGTAATATTTATTTTATAATACCTATTACGCCCCACACGCCAAGCGCCGGTGCTTAATCTTTCACATACGGATAATAGGTATGTTTTCTTCTCTGCTGGGGCATTTGCTTTGCTCATAGTTATCTTGATTTTAGTCTCCGTATCTTGATTTGCTGCTTTATTTTGAGGTAAATAGATTCTATCAAAAGTATATTCCCAATTATCCCCAGCATTTGGATAAGAAATAGTCTCAAGAGAGCGAATAAAATTCTTTTTTATACTTTCAGATGCTGAAGATATCTCTGAATCTGTAAGATAATCTGTTGTTCCTACAGAACCTGCTGTCAGTTCTATATATTTAGGAATATTTAGTACCTCTATTTTGTCAACTCTTATTTGCTGAGCAGCGGATGTTAAAGGACTGGGAGATGAAATTTTGAGATCAAGCCGAGATAT
The DNA here is from genome assembly GCF_036320655.1 of Porphyromonas pogonae. Lineage (NCBI taxonomy): Bacteria > Pseudomonadati > Bacteroidota > Bacteroidia > Bacteroidales > Porphyromonadaceae > Porphyromonas > Porphyromonas pogonae. The sequence goes on along the minus strand of NZ_CP143258.1, from coordinate 228,537 downwards.
AACTCTTTCTAAAACAATTCCATCAAGAGTAGTGGGAGAAATATTTGGGATCTGATCCTCAAGATGAAATCCTGCACCAGCATTCTTTACTAATGCTAAAAAGGAATGACGTTGAGTCATTACAAAAGGAGGTCGAATATTCTCCAATGTAGGAACTTTATCTACATTTAAAGAGCTCAAACTATAAGTTGTATTTTGAGGTAAATTAGCTATAAATACTACAGAACGTGTCCCAACATAAGGATTTATTGATATCTTGGCAGACGAAGACTGAACTTCAGTAGTATAATATGACTTATCTGTGAATGGATTATCCGTAACCACCTGCAAGGATTTAACCTCATCCTCTTTATCAACATCAGTATTAATGCTTGGAGTATTACCTTGCGTACGAAATACTCTTACCGGAATGGGAATGTCTCCCGAATTAACGTCCTCAACTTTATTAAAAGGTATCTGTTTAATGCATGAAGCGATAATAAAAATACAAACAACAGATAAAACAATAAGGCCGGTAAATATAATATTATCCTGAAATCTTTTCATTATTTTAAATCTCCTTCATTGATAGTTATATTAATCGGATCTGCCATACTCCAAGCAGATACTAAAACAGAAGTTTCAAATTTTATTTCTGAACCAATGAGTGTTCCATTGATACGATATATCGAGTTTCTATAAATATTATAATCTTTAATTCCGTTTGACATTTGATATAAAGGCAGTATAAATACTCTTTCCGTTCCATCATTATCAACAACAATTTTCAGAATAGTAGCTGCTGATTCTATTACATTCTTACGCTCAACAATAAAAGCGGATAAAACTTGTGTCGCATTGAAAATCGAACCCTGCGTATGTGAGATATCTTGATTATATGAATTTGGATATGCTCCACCAGTAGTCAAATATTCTTCATGTGTTACAGGCGTTTGATTTTCTTCAATTAAATTATAAACTTCATTTCCTTTAATTAATTCAGCACGCTTAAAAGTCATGTATTGCGTGTTAGGATAAATTGTACCGTTTGCCTGAGTATTTTTAAGTGTTAACTCCACTTTAGAAACTGTACGTTTAAGCCAAATAACAGGATTAAGAATTGTAGGGGACGATGGCGTTCCTCCCGGAGCTACCCTAAAATATTGTCGCCCAATCATCATTAAACCGAGTTTTTTATTCGTAACTCTTTCGTTGAGTATTAGCTCTCTTAAAATATCATTTTGAATACTAGCAGTATTAATACCATTTCCCGTATCACCATCGATCAGCTGTCTTTTGGTCGTTACCCGATCAAGGTTTAATGGAGCAAAGCCGGTAGGGTCTTCATTGGCAATAAGAATAAATTCATAATCTCCAGAAGGAAGCTCCATATCCATTTGAATAATGGAAACGTCATTGTTTTTATAAGCAAAAAATTTCTCATTTCCCTCCAATCCTGCTCCAGGAATTCTGTATACTATATTTTTTACAATATTCTCTCCATTAAAAACCAAAACACGAACACGCCCGATATAGCGCTCATTACCTGAGCCATCCTCTTCTGTGGGAGCCTGTGGATTATCACCATTTACAGCACCTGTTTGGGAGGCTCTTAATTCAGGCAGGGACAAGCTTGTTTGGATGCGAACTAAAGCTTTATCATGAAAATCAATCTCACGATCTTTTTTACAACTTGATAGAAAAAGAAAGATGAACAAAGTTGTAAATACAACATTGAAAAATAAAGATGAATTAGATTTTTGATACAACATTATTTTTACGTTTAACCAAGTATTACATCTCGCACTACGACATTCCATCCATTGACTTTAATTCCAATAAGCATATATGTCCCATCAGACTTTTTTTCAAGATCCAACGATAAGTCAAAAACATGCTCACACTCAAAATTAATTGGCTCTGCATTTCCATATAGAGCCACAGCATCAATAATTGTCATCACACTTTGCTTGTACAATATTTTTCCTGATTTATCTTCAGTAATAACAAGTTGAGGATGGCGAGACTCCCGATCTAGCTTCAACAGTGAAAACATAGCAGATCTATACTCTTCCCTATCTGTTTTATTTAAATATTGTTTATAAACAATATTTCGCTTTATAGATCCTCCTAAGAAGTTATAAGCAGCATTATCATCTGTGATGGTGGCGGTATAATGATTTAAGTCATCAAGCCCCTTTACCTTCAGATTTAGCTCATTGGTAAATTGCCTCATATTGATATGAAGAGTGTCAATAATAGAGCCTAGATCGGTATGATCTTTTATCTCTAAATTATCAATTCTACCATAGTAAAGTTCTGATAAACGAACTGTAGATGGATTGTATTCGGGGTTCAAAGTCCAATACATTTGATCGATCAACGAACCATCTATGATATTTTCTATTGAATAAAAAGAAGCATTAGAAACTCCCCAACACACTAAAGTGTATTTACCTTGAGGAGGTGTTGAGATCTGGGCATAAGGATTATCTCCATGAACTACATTAAAAGCATCATAACGCAAAACAAGTCGCCCTTTTTGATCAAAAAGGCTCAATGCGATTTTATTCATTTGACCAAGACGTTCCGGATGGCGTATTTTACCATCACATGGAGTTTCGTTATAGAAGTATAACTGTAAAGTCTGTGGACAAGAAGATAAATCATCTTTAATCCAAGAACATCCAGTTGCTATAATTAATAGCAAAAAGAACGAACCCAGAACTGAAAAAAAACGCTTCATGATTTATTGAGATTTACAAAATGATTCTTTGCAATCGAAATAACCAAAGATTTGAGTAGGATAATCCTACTCAAATCTAAATGGTCAAAATTTAATATAATAGAGAGTCTGCTTTTACCAAAATATTACTCAAGAGTTACGTCACGTTTAATTACATTCCATTTGAGCACTTTAGCCTCAACACGCATATAAGTGTCTTGCTTTTCGATATTAGGATTGTCTGGGATTACCGTTGAATCATCGTTAGTGTTATCTTTAGGTAAATTGGGATCCTCAGGGTCTGAAGAATCCCAAGGCATGCCAAGACCCAAGATTTCTTTAATAGTCAATAAGTAAACGTTATTACGACGAACATCTGCATTTATGACAGTTTTGCCGGCATCTGTTGATATACGATTCCACAAAACTCGGTAACCGCACATTCCTTTTGTATATACATAGACTTTTTGATCTTTTGCAATTACACTCTGCTTAGCAGCCTCTTTACTTCCATAAATAAGTCCATCAGTTTGTCCTTTGTAGAATGTACCATCAACTAACCCTGCTGAAGATGCATCCTTTTCAACGAGTTTATCACCTTCTAATACAAGCACTTTCTTGGGTGTGTACTTTACATACACTTTGGCATAAGCCAAGCGATAAAAGCCTTGAACTTTTACAGAAGATAAGTCTGAAACTGAATTTTCAAAGAAATAAAATCCATCTGATTTTGATGTAGCTGCGTTCTCATCAACTTTTCGTGCTGTATATAGTCCTGTTTTTGCTGCATCTCCAATATTCCCTAAGCGGATTAAACCTTGGGTTTTGGCGTCATTGGCTGTCGATGCAACTGTTGAGCTATGAATAGCTGATTTAAAATCACCATATTTTTGAGTTGTCATCTGACGGTCTCCCGCATTATTAGTAAAAAGATAAGTCTTTGTAGCACTATTTACTGGAGCGTATTTCAATGTAGTCAAGTCCAATGTACCTTTTCCATCTTTTGTATCCTGAATGAGACTTGCATCTTTTTTTACAATTCCCTTTACAACAACACGTTCTGCATCAAAAGGAAATACATTATCTGATTTGCCAGATCCGTTTTTAACTACATCTTTAGCCTTTCCTGAAATTATATTTTCAGAAGCAACTTTTGAAGTCATAACAAATGATTGAGCCTCATTATTAGCCAAAGTTTTAAGCTCCTGCTCAGCTTGACCATCAGAACCTCCATAAATGTAATTTGCCGCCGTATTAGCTGACAATCCAGCAAAAGATCCAACAACCCCATTTAGCATCAATCCCATTGTCTGCACACCAGATTGAGTGAGCCATGGAGCTACTTTATAAACATCTGTAGACAACCAAAATTTACCATCTTCATCAGCATTGCCCAGAGTCCATGACTGATCCTTTACACTTGAAAGAAGATTGATCGTTGTAATTTTTTTTTCAGCCTCTGTGCCTTCATCCTCTTCTTGGCCCGTATCTGCAGCTTTCAAAGCTGACTTATTAAAAGAGATAGTCATGCCGGCAAAAGTATTCCCTTTGCCTTCTCCTTTTTCAAGATTATTAAGATCGGAAGTTTCTTTATTACACGAAACAACAATCATTGCACTAAGTAAGTACAATGCAATTTTGATTTTTGTCATTTTTTATGATTTTATTATTGAATTCGGTTTGTTGTAAGGGAAATACATAAGGGTATAACTGCTTACCCAGATGTGTTTTTAGATGAAAAAATGAAAGCCTACAGTATTAATTAATCAAATATTTAAAACTCATTACTTGCAATAAAGAATCTTAAAAAAAATAACTGAAATAACTCACTATGTTTATGGGGGTAAAATTAGATACGCATACAAGCAAAAAACTTATACTTTACAAACTATTTTTTTTACAAATTAAACAATGGGGTTTCGTTTGTTTTTCCTAATAGACGATGGTGACTCTCCAAAATATTTAGTGCAAAACTTAGACAAATGAGCTATAGAACAAAAATGTAACTCTTCAGCGATCTCAAGCATAGACATATCGGTTGATTCAAGAAGACTTCTAAGTCTCTTTTTTCTTTCCTGAAGCATCCACTTATAGGGCGAAGATCTAAACTCTAGCAGAAATAGTCTGCAAAATGTATGATAGGGCATATTGCACATTACAGCAAGATCTTTAGCACTTTTGGCTTTGAATTGATTTGCTAGAACTTGATTTTTAAAGAAATGCTTAGTTGTTATAAGAGGTGAAAAGAATAGTGCGTTTTCTTTGCGTGAATGCTCAGTCTCATAGATAAACATAAGGCCTGTGAACAATAGTGAATGGATATACTGATCTGCTTTCCACTTGGACTCGCTTATATATTTTAGAAAATCGAACAACTCTTCGAATTCCCTTTTCATATCCATCACGAATGGTGGATGATTTCCTATCATAAGGTCTGTGGAAATATATTTTTTCAGAGAACTAACAAACTCAGCTGTACGTATATCCGGCATCTCTGAAAATGAAAACAGTATCATATCCGCGTCTTCTAATATGTATAAAGACAACTCCGTGTTGATCGGAATAAGTACTGTTTGATTTTGCTCCATGACGTAATCATCAAGCAGAGGACTCTTACAAAGGATCTTGCCTTTGTTGACAAATAAAATCACATGATTATAGTCTTTTAAGATGCGTAAAGACTCACCCTTCAATTTTTTATAAAATTCAAGTAACATCCTGCTAAATTTTAGAGCAAGTCGAACCGATAATGGGATGAATCAAAAAAGCAATAATCTAATCTCGGGATATAATACAAGTATATTCATGGTAAATAGAAAAAGGAGAGAGATAACTATAAAGATATCAAGAGTGGCCTATGCTAATATGATCCAATTTATTACCAATCTTTTATCTCAGCTAATCACCGTTTGATTCTTTACTGCAAGTGCTGTAAATATAATAAATATTCTCTTTGAGGATGATTTTTGATAAATTTTTTGTCAAAAAATGTCATACTCCCGATTTTTCTATGATAGATAAGGGGATACAAATATTTCAATTTTTTCCGGGTTGCTTCGCCTTCGGCTCGCAATGACGGGTGGGGTCGTGGTTACTTTGGCAGTAGTACGTTTATCGCTCACCGTCATTGCGAGGGCTTTTGCCCGAAGATTAGGGTTTGATTATCAATAAAATGCCTTAACGGCCTAAATTTGATGCGATTGCCCTAAAGAGGAAGACTTATTTCATATTGAGACTGTTGAATAGCAGGCAAATTGCTTCGTTGCTTGCGAGATTCGCGCTTGGTCATTTACCGGAAGTAAACTCCCTGTACACTCACTCCTAGCGCCTTGCACTTTACCCTCTCTGCCCGGTCAAAGTGTATTTTGTCGGCTTTGCCTCCAAAATCCACAAGACTGTTGACTTTTGCAACAGTCTAATAGAGACCTTTGAAAAATGTAAAGGGTAAAAAAGGATGGGTAGACTGGGGTGAAAACTGATCGAAATCCCGGAAATATTTATCGGAACATGCCCCCCTTCCCCCTTCGGAGCTCCAAAGAGGGGCTCCGAAGAGGGCTTTCTCACACTATCCGACACAATGGGACACAATTATCCCCGGAGTCCGATAAAGGTTAAAGGCGATGCTTTCGATAACGTTCTGAGTGTGTGCTTTTGCTAACCCTCGGTAACGACATCGCCCTCCATGGAACCACCTACAGATGCTTCCAAAGGTACGCTCGATAGTGCTTCGTATAGGGCTTATAGATTTATTAAAGGCTTTCTGCATATCCGTTAACGGTCTATTTCGATGAGACTTGTGCATTATCCCATCTCGTAATCCATGACTTTGTAAGTATGCTCTATTCTCCCGCGAGGCGTAGCCTTTGTCCGCAAGAACAGGTGTCTCTTTGGGAATTTCCTCTCCTTCCAATAGTGGGATGAACTCCTTCGTATCACTACGATTGGCAGGAGTGGTAATCACCTTTTGAACTATCCCTTGAACATTCGTCATCACATGTTTCTTGTATCCATACCGGTATCCATGCTTGTACACCCATCTGCCTTCTTCATCGGTTCCTTTGCGCTGACGAACCACGGTTTTCTGATAATCCGCCTCCGCCTTCTTAGCTTCCTCGCTACGTGTATCTTCACGATCCTCGGCCACCTCAATCGTGATACAGCCATTAGGCTTGTGGGGGGTATCTACAATACTTGCATCCACTAATACGCCTTCTCTTACTGAAATATGATGCTTGGATAATTGCTTGTTAAACATCTTTAAGAGTGGATCCATTAGATTAAGCTCTGTCAAGGAGGTACGAAACCGACTCACCGTGCTGTGATCCGGTGAAACCTCTTCCAGCTTCAATCCTAAAAAGCGAGAAAAAGAAATGGAATCATTTACACGCTCCTCCAAGGCAACGTCGCTGAGATTGTACCACGTTTCCAAAAGCAACATCTTAAAAAGAAGTATCACGTCATAGGCAGGTGCCCCAACTGCATTCTGTCTCTTCGTATATTTCTTATTGATCAACGTACGGATGGGGCGCCAATCAATCAATTGGTCAATTTGATTCAAAAATTCATTTTGAACCTTACGATATCGTCTCTGATAAAGAATGTCTCCAAAGGTTACATCCTCTTCTTGTGTGTTTTTTTGCTTGTTTGCCATAATAAACTACTGAATTTTATACTACAATATACTAAATATATGGCTAACATACAAGCTTTTACGATACTATTTTTCGCCAAATTACCATGCAAAGGTCTCTAATATTGATAGTTTCCATCATCTTAATCAAATAAAACAACCGCTATCATTGAGTTTTTAGCTCTTTGATAGCGGTTGCTCTTTACAAATGATAGTTGATTTTAGGGGCAATAGAGTTTTGACACCTCCTCCCCCGATTCTAAAGTTACAGACTCAACTTATAAGTGCAATATTTGTGACAAATTTAATAAGAAGGGTTCAAATTCTAACTTTTCTGTACGTTAAATACAACTAACGGACTATCGCCAAGATCTATTTTACCTTTTATTATTATATTATTTTTATTCTTCTCATTAGCAGGTCTCGTACTATTGTTATAAAGCTCTTGTTCTGTGATCTGCTTAAAGTCAACAAGCACATTGTTTGTGCGGAACTGATTCCAAGGAGCATAAGTTCCAAAACTTACTATTTGCTCCCCTAGCTTATAGGATAATTGATTGAATGTACCTAAAGCAACTCCCTGTTTGTGTATAGCTAAAGCATATCCGGATTTTCCGGATGCAATTATCGTAGGTACACTACTGTAGAATGTACTTCCACACCAAACAGTTTCGCTTGCTAAGCTTATATTTTGATCTGTTTTATTATTAATAATAATCTTTGCACAGTTGCCTGTACCATACTCCGCTTTTAATTTATTGACTTCTCTTTTTGCATCGGACTCGCTATTGGCTGTATAGGGAATATTCCTACATTCCGTATGCTTAAATTTCTCTTCATACTTTACGGTAACAGGTTTGTTGTTTTTGATGTTTGCCGCAGTATACTCAATAGGGTAACCCGGATTAGATTTTGAAACTTCAGCTCCTTTGATTACAAACTCTCTTACTTTTTCAAAATCCCCGGTTTGGCTTGAGAAAGAAGATAATAAACCGTCAGTGGCGTTACCTCCTAATTGTTTTACATAAACTTTGGAATTCCTTAAAGTATTGCTATACTTTAGTTTCTGATCCACAGTAACTGATGTTGTCGGATTTTTATAAGCAAAGTTAAGGGCTTGTTCCAAATCCAAAGAGTTTTCGTCAGACTCATATACCAATGCATATAACCTACCATAAGTTACAGTAGAGACGTAAACAGGAGGATTGTGTTCAGAGATATATGCGCTGATATCTTTGTCCGGATAATTAGATTTTATCCAACCATTATCACCTTTTAAACCCGCCTTGGGAGAAACAGATACTGTAAAAAACTTCTGCTTCAGCGTTACTGCATAATAAGTCTTGCTTTGCTTGAAGTCAATGCCCAAGCTCGCCCCCACATTCAGTTTCCCAAAACCAGAGAACCCTACATTTAATGCCAGCTGTAGTTGTTTGCTGTTAAATGCCCGTTGAATATCTATAGTGTAATTAGCAGGAAACCTAGTCTCAGAGCTGTAATAACTATCCAAGGCTTTTCCCAATGCATCTTGCACTTTTCCCGGAGTTGGGTCCGGGATAACGTAGCTTGTCGGTTTTGTTGCATTTAGAGAGAAGGCATCTACTTTGACTTCTATTGAATTTCTTCCTGCTCCGTCTACCGGTATAGAAGCTAATTCTCCTGTTCGAATGGATTCACCTTGGACAAGGTTACCCGGCCACATCAAGTTAGTGCCTCTGTCAAATTTTGAAAAATCCTGATATATTTTACTCTGAACAGTCTCTACGTCTTTGCAGGGTGAGTCTGTATTATCCGAGCCACTCAAAAATGAAGGAAGTGAAGAATATGTACTTTGGGATACTACTTCTGTAGGCTGTCCGTCATACATCTCTTTCTTAGAATTGATTTCGTCATTCTGAACATCGGTTGTCAATGTATCATTTGCATTACAACCTACGATTGATAATAGTATTAGCGTAGATACAGCTAATTTAGATTTGTAGACTTTCATAACTATTAATTTTTTTGTGTTATAAACTCGGTTAATTTGCCTTAAAAACAAGATTGCATACTCTTAATTGGTAAAATGAATCTTGCTTTTTATTACAAAATATAGGTTTGGTTTTGGTATACTTTATAATAATTATCTATGCATGTAATAAAGTTATAGCGTGTTAATAATTTGATGTTTATAATTCTTGCTATGTGCAATTTATATATTGCACAACAGATATAAAGAGGTTATAAAAGCTTTAATTAAGAAGCAGTTTAGAGTTTTATAAGTTTTGTATTTGTCTATATCTTTTATGCTGTTTTCTGTCCTTCTTCACTTCTTTGAAAATTCTTTTCGTTTTGCATGCTATATGATACGAAAAGCATTTCCAGAACCATCGAAAAATGGTTAATAGCACTTTATAAATAAATTCAAAATAATTTCTTGCTTCTTGACAAGTTTGATTTTTCTTCCATTACACCCCATTATGTAATGTCATACTAGGTCAAAGTTTTGAAAGCTTTAGTAGGGGACCTTTCTCTTATCTTTATAAAAATGATAAAGAACTTTTATTGTAGCGGTAGATCTGTTTGAAAATTAAAAAAGGTATTTAGTTAATAATTTTGTAGAATAACTCTTTTATTCAACAATATGTAAGATTCTAAAAGGGTGTGAGTATATTTGGTTAGTTTTGAATCCCACACCAAGGTTTAATATTTAAGCTTTTGGTTTTCTAAATATAAATCATAATTTTTATACTTGCAAGAATTAAAGGCATTTTTTTATTTTTTTCTGTTATGTTTTCCTTGTATTAATAATTTGAAACTCACTAAAGAGCATTTGATATTGGGGGGGTGATCTTCAAATTTGTTCAATATCAATGTTTTAATCTGATGATTTTTGATTTCCTTATATGATATCTATTCGCTGAAATATATATGATAATTATTTCTCATCTTCATGCTATTATTCTCATGAAATATAAAAATATGGAGTTGCAATACGAAAAAACAGGGTGAAACAAAAGTTCCACCCTGTATACACATAAATTAGGCTAAAGCCCCGAGCCTCCATTGCCGGGAACGGATCCTCCGCCTCCTGGTTTGTCTTTCTTTAATTTCTCTACGGCCGGTGTGAAGCGCAATTCCGAAGAGATAAGGCTGTTTTCTTCTACACCTAAATGTCTATTGATAGATTTTTCCGGGAAAAATATCACTTTTACGGAGCTGAACTGATTGGCAGTTACTTTCTCCTTACTCTCTACACCTTTGCCACGTGCATTGGCAGAAATCCGAAATGAGCCTACACCGTTTAGAATAACTCTGCGCCCATCACTCAGATGATTGCGCATGATAGGGCCCAAGTCCATAAGTATACCTATAACGTCTCCTACCGAAGCTCCGCTTCGGGCTGCAATGTCATTGGCAATACGTTTTGTTGTGATAATCTCGCCACTGGAAATGGCATTAGGGTACCATAGACGTTTCCCGTCCTTGGTGGCAATCTTAGATTGCCTCGGTTTAAATTGAATCATAAAAATAAGTATAAAAAATTAATAAAAACGGACAATATATATCCGAAACAAAGATAGCTACACAACGGAGCGATTCCAAGATAGTGCTGTTAAATAATGTTAAAGCAGATGTGAATTTGATATAATTTATAAGGCTATCATTTTTGTCCCTCTCCTTGTTTTTAATGGCGTATTTGACACTCATATTAGTAGTGTTTCATCAAAGAGGTTAGAGTTTTGTTGGCTCCTTTTACGGTGTCCTTGCATTCAAACTTTAGTTTTATCAACTTCAAAGATTGGTGAGGTCAACTTCAAAGATTGACGAGGTCATTCTCAAAGATTGATTTGGCCATCTTTTGCATTATAGAAAAATCCGCAAACGGGAATAATCATATTCCGTTTGCGGATCTTTTATATCTGACGTAAAATAATGCCATGTTAGCAGAGGAGTTGTAAACAACTCCGGGGAAGAGCAGGTAGCATAAAGTGGGGGGATACCGGTAATTTGTTTATCACTTGTGTACCACATTACACTGAGGCACGATAAGTGTCAATCTAACCCCCTGTCAAGTCTTTCTTTTTAGAATACCAACTCCTGCAAATAGAAGAAAAGCATACCACTGAGGTAACCTACTATAGCAAGCGGTGTTATGCGCTTGAAGTACCACCCGAAGCTTATATGCTCGAGTCCCATAAGCACCACGCCGGCAGCAGATCCTATAATAAGCATGCTACCACCAACCCCGGCGCAATATGCAAGGAGTGTCCAGAAGCTTCCGTCTATGGAATATATAGAAGTTGCAGTGGTGGTGTCTACGGGATACATCCCGATAGAAGCGGCCACCAGGGGTACATTGTCTACAACAGAGGAAACTGCTCCGATAAGGCCATCGAGCATATAAATATTAGGTGAGTGCATGTCGAGCCATTCGCTCATTGTAGTGAGTATACCGGCATATCTGAGCGCATCTACGGCCAACAGGATGCCGAAGAAAAACATCAGGGTGCTTACATCCACTTTTTGGAGTACTTTACTTACCGGTTGCTTGATATTGTCATCGAGTTTGCGCCGTTTCTTGTAAAAAATATCGGTGTACATCCATAGCAGTCCCAAACCCAAAATAATACCTGCGAAAGGAGGCATCCCCGTCACAGCCTTGAATACGGGCACTAATAACAGGAACATCACTCCCAAAAGGAGTATGCTGAGCTTGTCCCGGTGTGTAAGTCGTGCCTGTAACTTGGCTTCAGGAGTTAACTTTTGATTCGGAGTTTCTTCCAGTGGCTCTACTTCTCCATGAAGGTACAGAGTGCAAATGATCAGCGGTACCAGTAGTGACATGATACTGGGTAGTATGAGCTGCGGTATTACGCCTTGGGCCGTGATATTGCCTTTGATCCATAGCATGATAGTGGTAACGTCCCCAATAGGACTCCATGCTCCACCGGCATTGGCGGCAAGCACAATGAAAGAACCGTAAAGCCATCGGAGTTTTTTTTCGCCCACCAGCCCTCTCATGAGTATCACCATGACGATAGTGGTAGTGAGATTGTCCAGTAACGCTGAGAGGAAGAATGTGATCCATGCTGTGATCCAAAGGAGCTTGCGTTTGTTACGCGTGTGTATTACCTCGGCTATATAACTAAATCCTCCGTGAACATCGATGATGTGCACAATGGTCATGGCGCCTATGAGGAAGAGTAGAGTCTCGCTGATATCGCCCAGACTCTCTATAATCTGGAAGTCTATTACATAATTTTTAGCTTCTTGGGCACTCTGTCCTGTATGGACAAGATCGGGAGCAGCATACAAATACAAAATCCATAAAAAACAGCCCATGAGCAGAGATGTGGCTGCTTTGTTGATGCCGAGGGGATGTTCGAAAGCGATCATCAAATATCCTAGAACAAATAGGATAACCATCAAGAGAGTCAAAGAAATCATGCTTAATGAAAAATAAATGAATTTAAGGGGTAAAAGTACTAAATAGTTTTTTGATAAGGAACAGTGATATTTACAAAAACAAGAGATGTTCCGGAGTATTTTTTCTTGGTATTTTTATCTTAGACATGTAAGTTTTCACAAATAAAAAAACAAGACCTCAATACAGCTCTTTATACTCATAAATTCAATCTTATGCTGTTGCATTTCACAGTTCATTTGTTCTTTGTCGGAGGCTGAGTTTTTTGTAAGTTTGTTATATGAATCAATTATACTGTATATAATATGAAAGCGCTTAATTTCTACGGAGCTATAGCTATGTTGTGTATATTGGTGACCTCTTGTACGGGGGCATCGCACAAAGATGCTATGTTGCTGGTAAGTCAAGCTGATAGCCTTACTTCGCAAGGGGACTATACATTGGCCTTGAAGTTGTTGGATAGTGTTGACAATGCATATACTGCTGATCTGGAAGCTCGTAAAGAGGTGTTGGAGGTAAGACGTAAAGCTCAGTTGGTAGAGTCTCAGCAGGTGCTGGCACAGCTCGATAGCATGGCTCCCTTGCTCGAGGATTCTATAAGACAAGCAGCAGAGCCCTTTATCGCAGAGCAAAATAAAGTTTATGACACACCTCTTCTCATGACTCTGCCGGTGTTGAGCAAGGATCGTAATCCTATGGTTTCTTATCTCAGAGCGCAAACAGATACTATGGGCAATCTTATTTTTACATCTGTGTATTATGGTCCCAAAGCATTGAATCACGATGCCATAGAATTGGAGGCGAAAGGAGAGACCGCAGTAGCGTATAAAACAGCTGCTGTGAAATATGACGGAGGGTTGAATTATAGATTTAAAGATGGCGGACTATTTGCGGAGCTTGTCACTTATCCCCGTAAAGATGCGGTAGAGCTTTCCGATGTAATAGAAAAAGCAGATACCCTGAACAAACCCATACAAATGACTTATTATGGTTCCGGTGCCCAAACAAAAGTGCAATCTTTTACATTATCCGGGCCAAGAGTGAAAGCACTGGCACAAACCGTGAGGCTTGCACAGCTCTATGATCACCGCTTCACGCTACGACGCATGCAGCGTACTCACGCTATTCGCATCGAACGTATCGAAGCCAAGATAGACTCTGTGGCTCATAGTCGCAAGTGACTTGTGTAGGGGTGCGAAGTCTCTGGAGATAAAAATATAGTCAGGGTACGTCTTGTGCATAATTTGCTTCACGGATTGTTTTTAATTGTGTATTTTTGCTTGATACATCAGCTCGTCCGTCTGTACACGGATTTTTGCTTGATGATGGCATACTATTAAATCTTATCTGCAAAATATTTCTTTGTAATATGAATGTTTCTCAATCGAAAATAACCTATTTCTTATTTGCGACCTTGTTTATTACGGGAGTCATATCGGGTTGTAGGCATAATAAATGGAATCGATTGTCCAAAGAGCAATTGCAGGATGTAATGGTAGATGTAACCGTAACCCAAGGTCTCATGTACACAAAAGATATGCCAGATAGTACACGTCAGGTGATATACAACCATATCTTCAGCAAACATGGTGTGACGCAGCAAGACTATGACAGTACTATTGCATACTATACCGCTCGTAAGATCGATGTGCAGTTATTGGTAACCCAGCGAGTGCTGGACTCTCTGAAGAAATTGCAAGAGAGAGTGGCGGAAAATAAGCAAAAGCATGACGAACTCAATAGAGATCCCTCATCATTCTATTATCGTGACTCTGTAAACATCCTCCGAGATAGTGTGACTATCTATCATATAGAGAAGACTTTTGTGAATCGATATTTTAGGATTGATCTTAATTCCCCTTACTACTCTCCCGTTCGTGTCCGATTCACATCCCGTATTCATGGTATCAATAAAATGAATAATCAAGCTTTCAGGATGTATTTGTATCTTGATCTCACCGATTCTACGAGACTTGTAGATACGTGTGCTATTGATAGGAATGGGACATATAATCTGGAACTCTCGATCCCTGACGGCAAGTCCGCCTCAGCACTTGGCGGTTTTGTGAGGACCTTGGCCCCAAGTCCGGGCAATAAGCCTATCAAAAAGGGGAACAACACTGTGGTTATTGATAGTTTCAGTGTGGCTCGCTATACAACTGTAGCGTCGGATAGTCTAAGTAGGTAAGCTTGAATTCCCACGGTATTCTCCTCTATTCTCTCTATGAGTTCTTTTGGAGCATTGAGTTTCATCCTCTTTTCCCCCTTTCAAATAGTTCTCTCATCGTATGACAAACGAAAGCAGAGATCTGTAAAAACAAAATGATTTTTTAAGTAATTATAAAATATCTCTTACACTGATGACGATAAAACCTCTCGACAAAGCTTGCCGATATGCCTCGCATTTCTTGGAAGTGGAGGGAGGACATATAGGTAAATGTATATTGGTAGAGTATACACCCGAAGAGGGTATCAAGCTCATGCCTTTTCGATGTGAAACATCTCATACAGTATTTCTCAATGGGACTTTATATCTCACAAAACAATCATCAAGTATTGACGGGATTCCTCTTGTGTATGATGCCCCGTCATTGAGTAAGATTCACTATTCTTCTCCCGACGAATTGCAACTGCTGGTAGATCAGTCTAAAGATTGGGAACTGTGGCACAATGATGAATAACCAACGGAAGATATATTTTTAAGTATTGCTTTGAGGTAAAAGTTCTGTGATTTGTAGGTCAACATTTTTTGGATCAATCTTGCCTGATAAGAATAGCCCTAAAAAATGTAGTAGTGAGATCAATCGCTTTGCGCCTTTGTCCCAAGGGGAGACTGAAGCGTTGCTTTGGGCTTACCGCAAATTCTATATAAGGCGAGTTTGCTGGAGTTCTTATTTATAGATGTAAAGATGCTTTAAGACCGTTGCATAGCAGGCCAATTGCTTCGTTGCTTGCGAGACTCGCGCTTGGTCATTTACCTGAAGTAAACTCCCTGTGCACTCACTCTTAGCGCCTTGCACTTTACCCTCTCTGCCCGGTCAAAGTGTCTTTTGTCGGCTTTGCCTCCAAAATCCACAAGACTGTTGACTTTTGCAACAGTCTCGCTTTGTTAAGAGCGCAATTCTATGAGCATGTAGTAGGGGGTGCTAACTCCCGCTTCAACTAAGTTGCAGTTTCTCTCGTCCGGGCATAGTTCAAATAGTTTTTTGGTTATGCGCTTGGCTTATCGAAAACCATGGAGAAGGTGGAACGCAACCAAAGTCCAATATAATAATCCTAATTTGATTATTTTCCTGAGCGATTGTTTTCTACAACCAAAATCCCGGTCTCTCCGAACTTACTTCATTTTATTGAGTTTCTGACTGCGAATATTTTCTTTCCTAAATACCCATTCCTTTTGTAAAGTATAGTTGAAGAGTACTGATACTACAAGATCTACAACAAGCTTGCTTATTTTATAGTCCAGTCCCAGACGGCTTGTGAGTATATAAGTCCCCATAGACTTGAGCATAATGCTATTGAGCACTGTGATGGTAAATTTGAAGAGTTGATTCTTCAGCGAATTGGTATACTTGAGGTCTTTTTCTTTGAATGCCCATAGTTTATTGAGCGTAAAGTTGACAAGTGCTCCTATTACACCGCCTATCACAATACCAATGAGATAGTGTATATGGAACACTTCCGTGGTAAATACCATGAGCCCGTAATCTACCATCCCCCCTATAAATGCAGATGCCTGGCTCTTGGTAAAGGTGAGTATGCCTTTGTACATTGGAGCCTTTGTCAAAAGTATATTCCTTTGGCTGCATTCTCCTTTTTGTCTCTATCATCAGCCATGCGGAGGAGCTTTCGAAAATCGATGCAAAATGCAATGAGAAGTATGACGGAAATGCTGAGCCCGATGTAGTGAATGGCGCCATCGACAAAGGTCTCAAGGCATATAAGTAATGTGAGTATGATACGTACTTCTGTGGGGCCGAAGATACCCGAGTCTATAGAGTATTTGTCCGTTACTTTGTAGCGGAGCTGTGATATAATCATCTCTCCGGCATAGAGCGATACAAAAATAAAGCCCAGAATCTTCCATGTTTCGTCTGCATAAAAGATGTATCCGAGCCCGATGAGCATAATGCCTATCCAATCGACCAAAATATCAAGTGAAAAACCATACCATTTGCGAGGACGCTTGCGGTAATATGCTAAGCGACCGTCGAGAGAATCACCAAACCAACTGATGAAAAATCCTATTCCTGAAAGCAAAAGCCAGTAACGGCTGAAATAAGTGGCAAGAACAAAACACCCAGCTACCATCATGTTGCCAATGAGCCCTATAGCAGTGAGAGTATTAGAAGTCATCCATAAAGGTATCCGTTGTACCAGCCATGCGATGGCGTGCTGTTCTCCCCTTCGGAGTATATTTGTTCTTTGGCGGTCTTGCCCTATAGACTTTAAGGCTTCTGCCATGCTTTTCTTGTTGTGATCCATGTTTGAATATAAATTATCTCTTCTTATCAAATCTATTAACCTTACTATCAGAGCTCATAATAGTAGTACTTTGTGTGAGTATGATTGAGCAAGAGATTTTTTATAAGATGTTGGTTCTATAGCAATAGTTTCATTTTGTCATAAAAAGGCAACAATCATCAACTTGTTTCCCAATCTCATACATCAAAGTTAATTATTATTCATTGTAAATATAACAAGAATTGGTTGATAGTTTCTTTATTAGCCTTATTATTTCCTTGTTTTTATCGGATTCCTAAGCCTTTTTGTGGTTGTATAAAATCTTCTTGCACGAGATAAGGTGTTGTTACGTAAAACTGTATGATGTTTCATTTTGTCAAAGATATTGATAAATATGAGGTTGTTTGACTCGAAAAATAAAAGTCCGCAATGGGACAAATACCCATTGCGGACTGACTGAATTCTGATAAATCTATTAGTTTATTTTCACACTTGTTGTTCTCTACAATAACAATTGAGGATTACAAATGTTCGATACTAATTTGCGGATCGGGAGATAGGGAATATCCCACACGCGGGGTGAGAGATAGCTCATATACACGTCCAGGTACCAGATCAAAGAAATTGTCGGAGAAATGCCCACCTACCCCATCAGCCTCGAGATAAATCTGTCGTACCAGAACATCGCACGATACACGCACTTTATATTCCCTGTCGCTTATCTTCTGTTTCTCGATAATAATATTGGGATTTGGGGGCAAGTTGAGCTCCTTAGGAGGATGAGCATATACCAGCTTTTCCGCTATGACGTTGCCATCCGGAGTTTTGAGTTCGTAAAGCAACGCCCAATCATGGCTTACGGACTTGGGCAACAGCCTTTCTATAGGCATATTGATGAGGCTGCCTGCTTTATTCGCTGCAATATTGAACGGGCGTGTCATAATGGCTTCGTACTGCTTGCCCTTGAAATCAATAGGTTTGGCGCTGAGGCGTACTGATTCTATAGTATGATCGAGATCTGAGACAACCCTTACTTTACCCCCTGTAGAATCTACGGTAATCACTACCGGAGCAAAAGCTTTTGCAGCATGATATTGTAGTGCTTTCCATTTGCCATAGAAGTCTATACTCGACCAAGATACAGCAGGCCATGCGTCATTGAGTTGCCAGTAAAGACTACCCATACAACGGGGATTGGCTGCTCGTTGAGCTTCTATGCCCAATGAGATGCCTTCGCCTTGCATGACTTGGGAGAGGTAAACAAACCTGCGGAAATCCTCGGGCTTTTTATAGTCGCGGCTGATGTACTCCATTATTACCTCATTGCCGATACTGCTTTTTTGATGATTTTTCATCACAGCGCTCTCCAGATCATAATCTTGTGGCAACGCAAACTTGCTGATGCTGGATATCATGGGGAACGACTGAACGCCAAACTCACTCATAAAACGTGGCATTCTTGTACGTAATATATTGAACGGTTCACGTCCATACCACACTCCCCAATAGTGACTTTCGCCCAAGGACAAGGTGTTAGGTCGTCCCCAGTTGGCTGTATCGGGTGAGCTCTCTATGTATTGTCTTGAAGGATCCAACAGGTTGATTCTATCCGGTATCAACCGGCCGAAGAGCTTATCATAACCATCCAAGAAATGCTTATATTCTGCTTCGCTGTATTTCTTTTGCCATCCCCAGTATTTGAGAGCTTCGTTGATTTCGTTGTTGCCACACCATACTGCAACGGACGGATGTCCTTTGAGTCTATTGATGTTGTAGTCCACTTCTGTGCGTACATTATCAAGGAAGTCATCATCGGATGGATATGGAGTACAGGCAAACATAAAATCTTGCCAGATAAGTATACCTCTTTCGTCCGCAAGGTCATAAAACCTGTCACTTTCATATACACCTCCTCCCCAAACGCGAAGCATGTTCATATGTGATTTTTGTACGTCATCGAAAAGCTGGCTCAGTTCCTCATCGGTACGTGCAGGAAGCATCAATGTGCCCGGGATATAATTGGCCCCTTTGGCAAACAAGGGCTTCCCATTGACTTTGAAGTAGAAGCTTTTGCCGTGAGAGTCATCTTCACGAATGAGCTCCACCGTGCGAAATCCTATTTTTATCGCAGCTTGATCCAGCACCGTTTTTTTATCAGCATCCATTAGTTTCACATCCATGGTATAGAGGTTCGGTTTCCCCCATCCGTTGGGCATCCAGCGTTTGACTTGCGGTAACGCATGCTTTATGCTTACGTTCATAGTATCTTGGGAAAGTTCAAATGGTTGTTCCCCTTGAAAAACCTGATTGCCGTCAGGATCGATAAGCCGATAAGTCAGTAGGGTTGCGTTATTGCCCTTTTGTCCGTTGTTTCTCAACGGAGCATGAACTTCTATATAGTCATCCGTTCCTCCTTTGAGGCTGTAAGTAACCGAAGGTTTGGATTCGAAAGCAGCTTTCCCCATGAATAGCAGTTTTACAGGACGCCATATCCCTATAGTGATCATACGTTGCCCCCAGTCCCATCCGTAATGATAGGGAGCCTTACGAGTAAAAACACTAAGCTTTACGGGGGCGTGATCATTGTCGGCCGGGTAGTTGATTCCTTCACGCTCATAAGCAGGTATAGCAGCTTTGAGAGGCGATGTAAATCTTATCTCCAACGTGTTTTCTGCTTGTAGCAAATGCTTGACATCAACCTTATACCCCACAAACATATTGGCTGTAGTCAATACCTTCTGTCCGTTGAGAAATACTTCGGCATAAGTATCCAAACCTTCCGGTGACAGATATGCGGCTGCCCATAATAACTGATTGCGATTGAGCGAGAAGTTACATTTATAAGTCCAGTCTCGTTCTCCTACCCATTGGATGGAATCTTCTGCCAAGCGATAATTAGGATCGGGAAGTAATTTGTGACGTATTAGATCTTGTTGCACTACGCCCGGTACTGTAGCATCATACCAGCGGTCTTTTCCGGTTTCGGAAAAAGTCCAGTCCTTATTTAGATTGAGAGTGTCGGTTTCTGTATTACGCGAGAATGCAGAGCATTGTAGAATCATCAAAAAAAACAGTAAAAATCTATTCTTCATATTTAGAGCAAATCTATTTATTAGGAGGATACTGGTGTACCATAGACATAATTTCTTCAAGGAAAATACGATTATTGGACAAGCGAGGTATCTTATGTTGTCCGCCTAACTTCCCTTTCGTTTCGAGCCAATGATGAAAGAGCCCGTGGGGAGCCTGAATAATATTGAGATTACGCAAAGTCATATCTTGATAGCGCTTGGCTTCATAGTCCGAGTTGATCGCTTGCAGAGCGCCATCGAGCTCTGATGCAAAAAGAGACAAGTCATGCGGGGGATTTTCAAATTCGATGAGCCAGTCATGACAGCCTTTACCTTCATCGCGAAAGAAGTGTGGAGCTACGGTGTAGTCTCTCACCCTTACATTCATATCATTGCATACTTGTGCCAAGGCTTTCTCTGCATTATCCACAATAAGCTCTTCACCGAAGGCATTGATAAAATGTTTGGTACGTCCGGTGATAACCAGTCTGTATGGGCGGTTGGATTCGAACTTTACAGTATCTCCTATAATATATCGGTACAGCCCACCCAAAGAGGTGATAACCATGGCGTAATTACGACCCAATTCGATATCCCATAGTGGTACCAGTTTCGATGTATCGATGTATTTACTATTGTCATGCATGTATTCGAGTGGAAGGAATTCATAGAAAACTCCGTAGTCCAGCATGAGCAGCATCTCCCTTTTTGATGGGTCGTCTTGTATGGCAAAGAATCCTTCCGAAGCATTATAGGTCTCCATGTATTGCATGCGTGGGCTGGATATCAACTCACGATATGCTTCCCGATAGGGTTCAAAACAGATGCCTCCGTGAAAAAAGACTTCAAGGTTGGGCCAAACATCGGATAGATCTTTCGCTCCTGTTTCCTTGAGGACGTCTTTGATCATTACAAGCATCCAGGACGGCACTCCTGATAAGCTACCTACATCTTTATGGATTGTTTCCCGGACGATAGCTTTCATTTTCTCTCCCCACTCATTCTTTAGTAGGGTTTGGCGAGAAGGCACTCGGAGCATATCGCCCAAGGCTGGCATGTGCTGCACAAGGATAGAACTCAGATCCCCCATGTGAGACTCACTGTTGATAGGTGATGTTGAGTGACTGCCTCCCAGAATAAGTCCTTTGGTCGAGAAGAAATTACTGTCTACCCTATTGCGCAGGTACAGCCACAACGTATCTTTCCCTCCTTGGTAGTGACATCGGTGCAGATGTACGAAGGGGACAGGTATGAATTTGCTCTTATCATTGGTAGTCCCACTCGACTTGGCATACCAGCGGCATACTCCCGGTACCAGGAGATTTTTTTCTCCGGCAACCATAGTCTCAATATCTTCTTTGGCCTCCTCATACGTTTGTACGGGTACGCGATTTACAAATTCCTTGTAAGGAGTCTGAGCTGTCAGACGGTATCGTTTGCCAAACTCCGTGCGCTCTGCTCTGGATAGTATATGCTTGAGCTGACGCAATTGTATGCTCTGCGCCTCATCGGCAAACCTGTCTATCGTCCTAAGACGTCCTTTTACTGTATTAAAAACAATCTTTGTTTTGAAATCCATTGCAATAGTTTTTTTATCTATTGAACGTATGTGAAGCTTCAATTGGTATCGACGTTCTATCTATTAACGTCTTAACCATAAAAAGAGTTTACCCGATATTCAGCATGCGCTCAATAGGGATATATGCTCGTGCTCTCAAAGACTCAGGCACTTTTACTTCATACTGCTCCTTTTCCAATGCTTCCTTAACTTCCCATAATCCGCCTTGCTTCATATAATGGCATATACTTTCCGGTTGTAAAGCTATGAATGTTTTGTCAGGACACTCCCTGCGGAGGATGTGTAACGTATCCGGCTCTGTAGCTATGACAAATTGCTTTTTTGAGGATTTGCGAGCATGATCCAGTATGCCGGCTGTAGAGTACATAAAACAACGCCCCGAACTTAATACTTCCTCACTGTGAGCTCCCAGACTTTCCGGGTGGATGAGGATATCCGCCTCGGGATAGTCCTTGACAGCTTGCAGTATGGATTGTTCATCTATGCGGTCATGCACAAAACATGCTCCTTGCCATATATCCATATCCCTGCCTGTAACACGGCTGATGTATGCTCCCAAGTTGCGGTCAGGTCCGAATAAGATGGGTTTGTCTTTGGGCAAGCTTTGTACTACCTTGAGGGCATTGGATGAGGTACAGCAATAATCTGTCTCACTCTTTACTTCTGCGGTGGTGTTTACATAGCTTACAACAATACCTTGGGGGTGATCTTTTTTCCATACCCTTATGTCATCTGCCGTCATACCCTCGGCAAGCGAACAGCCGGCATATGCGGTAGGGGAAAGAATCTTTTTGTTGGGGGAAATTATAGAAGCAGTCTCGGCCATAAAATGCACTCCGCAGAATAGGATGATATCCGCATCCGTATGAGCAGCCTGACGAGAGAGTCCCAGCGAGTCTCCTATATAATCAGCTATGTCTTGAACCTCAGGACGTGCATAGTAGTGTGCAAGAATCAGTACATTTTTCTCTTGCTTCAATCTCTTTATCTCCGCTTTCAGTTGATCTGTGTTCATTGATAAAGAATTATATATTAGGGATAAAATTCATACTGATATCAAGAGCCTTTACCGAGTGAGTCAATGCTCCCACGCTGATGTAATCTACACCTGTCTCAGCTACGCCACGCAGTCTCTCCAAGGACATATTACCCGAGGCTTCTGTTTTGGCGCGTCCGTTTATGAGCTTTACAGCTTCGTGCATAGTATCATTGTCCATATTGTCCAGCATAATGATATCTGCACCACATGCCAAAGCCTCCTTTACTTCTTGGAGAGTGGTAGTCTCCACTTCAAGTTTGATGGAGAGTGGTAGGTTGCGCTTTACAGATTTAACTGCGGCGGTGATACCTCCGGCCGCTTTGATATGATTGTCCTTGAGCATGATCATATCATACAAGCCCATTCTATGGTTGTATCCTCCACCGTGACGCACAGCCATCTTATCAGTGATGCGCATGCCGGGAGCCGTTTTACGGGTGTCCAATAATCGAGTATGAGTTCCTTCTAGAGCATGTACGTAGCGAGCTGTCTCTGTAGCTATTCCCGACATGCGCTGGAGTAGATTGAGCGATAAGCGTTCCGCTTGTAGGAGGGTAGTGTATGCTCCAGTAATACGCAGGATGATATCACCTCGCTTTACGTGATCGCCATCTTTGACCATGGCATCCCATTGTACATCCTCAAAACGCTGAAATACTTTTTGTGCCACATCGAGCCCTGATATCACACCGTCAGCTTTCATTTTCAATTCCGCTACTGCCTGTTCAGTACGAGAAATAATATTGAGTGTGGAAATATCTCCATCGGCAATATCTTCTTCAAATGCCAGATCAAGTAATTTGTTCAGTAGTATGTCTTCTTTATTCATATCCGTCTAAAATTGTCGTGATAATATCTCTGGTAATTATGTTGAATGATTGTCAAGCTTTAGTTTCCGCTTTGTTGTAACCTGAAAACCGTGTGTACGGCCCATTTAGGATCCGTATGCGGAAAATCCTCACGGTAATGACCTCCCCGGCTCTCTGTGCGCTCAAGAGCTCCCCGAGTGATAAGTTCTGCTACAATGAGAAGTTGCTCTGCGAATACTTTATAAAGATCTGTGTGTACATCACCCAGCTCTTGGCGTATAGCTTTGATTCTCTCTAATGTTTCCAATAGTCCCGGTTCATTTCTGATAATACCTACATGTGCCATCATTAGCTTTGCCAAGCTATTCTTTACCGATGTATATATTGTTTTGTCATGAGGAAAGGGCATAGGCTCGGTGATAATACCGTAGGGAGCATGATTACCTTGATTGGAAACCGTGTCTTCCACCACTCTGTGCCCGAATACCAGACATTCGATCAGTGAGTTCGAGGCAAGTCTGTTTGCCCCCATAATCCCTGTAGAGGCCAGTTCGCCTACTACATATAAGTGCTTTACAGACGTCTTTCCGTGAAGATCAGTTTCTACACCACCCACTGTATAGTGAGCCGCCGGAGCTACAGGTATTCTATTCGAGAAGTCAAGTCCTAGTTCTGAACACTTTGCGCTGATGGTAGGGAACCTTTTGCGGATGTCATCGGGATTGAGATGTGCCAGACTCAAATAGACAAATTGATCTCCAAGACTACGCATTTCGAGAAATATGCGCCGTGCTACTACATCGCGTGGAGCCAGTTCGGCCAGTTCATGCTCACCCAACATGAAGCGCTCACCTGTGATATTATAAAGGTGTGCTCCTTCACCTCTTACGGCCTCACTGATGAGAAAAGCGTCAGCCTCTTGGGTATAAAGCGCAGTGGGGTGAAACTGCACAAACTCCATATCTCTTACTTTGCATCCGGCCTGAAAGCACATGGCTATACCATCGCCCATTGTGGTGCGAGGATTGGTAGTGCGACTGTATAGCGCCGCAGAGCCTCCTGTAGCCATTATGATATGTCGCCCAACAAAAACATCTTCGCTATTTAGACTTCTGTTCCATGTACGCACACCATAGCATCCTCCTTCGTTGATGAGGAGTGATACCGCCTGATGATCTGTAAAAATATCTATCTTGGGGCTCTCCATCACCCTGTCTATCATGAAATTTGTAACCATGCGCCCGGTGGAGTCTCCCCCGGCGTGGAGAATACGTTTGTGGTGGTGCCCGCCTTCGAGACCGAGAGCCAAGGCTCCCTCTTCATCAAGGTCAAATTCCATCCCCAGGTCTATAAGCTCGCGTATTCTTATAGGAGCTTCTTCGGTGAGTATTTTTACGGCATCATGTTCGCACAGTCCTCTGCCGGCAATGATAGTGTCTTCATAGTGTTCGTCAGGATTGTCAGACTCGTCGGTTACGGCAGCAATACCCCCTTGAGCATAATAGGAGTTGCTCTCGTGGATATCCTCTTTGGTTACCAATGCTACTTTGCCGTAGAGCGATGCTCGGTGTGCCGTATATAGCCCGGCCAATCCTCCGCCCACGACTATATATTCGTATTCGGTCATATCGTATTGTGCATCATAGTTAATCAACTGACAAAGTTAGTTAAATAGCCCTTATTATAATCAACACTATTCTATTATTAACTATAAAAAAGCTTGTCTTTAACTAATTGGCGAATAATATAGATACAGAAAGAATGCTATAAAAGGACTGCAGCACCCATTTTGATTTTATGACAAGCTCTCATTGTCCTTATTTTTCAAGCTTCTCATATGCCGTATGCTTCTTTATCGTGATATAATGGAGAGTCAGAAATCGGGGTATATACGAAAGCGGGATATAAGGGGCATATGGAATAGATATTCCTATTACCTCGTATCCCGCTTCTTATACTTTATCCTTTAATACAATAAAAGGAATGTAATTGATTGAAGAAAAGAAGAGATATGCTTAGTCTTTATTGTCTTGTTCTGTATCGGCAGACTTCTTTCTGCGACTCAAGGAGTCGAGGGCATGCCCCAAAGTATGCGGATAAAAGAGGATAAGAGTAATGACTCCTACGCTGATGCAGGCATCGGCAAAATTGAAGATAGGGCTGAAGAATATAAAATTCTCTCCCCCCTTGAATGGAATCCACTCAGGGAAAGTGCCGTGGATCAGAGGAAAATAAAACATATCCACCACCTTGCCGTAGAACGCCGGTGCATAACCTTGTCCCCAAGGTACCCAATGGGCAACCTGCCCGACACTACTGGTGAAGATAGGTCCGTAAAAAACAGAATCAATAATATTGCCTATACCTCCTGCGACTATCATAGCCATGGAAACAATAAAGCCATTTTTGTAAATCCCCTTTTTAACGATAACATTTACAAAATAAACAGCCAAAGACATGGCTATGATGCGAAAGAACGTAAGGAACAACTTACTCCCCAACGTAATGCCATAAGCCATACCTTCATTTTCTATAAAGTAGATCTTGAACCAAGACGTAATGTCGTATTTTTGTTGTTCGAACATATGGGTCTTGACCCAGATCTTGATGGCCTGATCCGTGACGAGGAGAAGAATTATTAAGCCGGCAACAATCCAGAGTTGAGCTTGACGGCGATTTAATGTCATTTCTTTTCGTTCATTTTCGCTTCGATGCTCAGTGTAGCATGAGGTACGGCACGAAGACGTTCTTTTGGAATCAGTTTCCCTGTTTCGCGGCATACTCCGTATGTCTTGTTTTCGATACGGATAAGAGCTGCTTGCAGGTTTTGAATAAACTTGAGCAAACGGGCTGCCATTTTACCGGCTTCCTCTTTGGACAAAGTCGCTGCACCTTCTTCCAGCAATTTAAATGTGGGTGAAGTATCTGCTACATCATTACCCCCGGAATTACTGGCTCCGGCTCTAAGCTGTTCATAGTCCTTTTTGGCTTGATCCAGCTTTTTCAGTATTATTTCTTTGAATTCCTCTAACTCTTCGTCAGAATATCTTACAACTTTTTCTTCAGTCATTGTTCAATTCAGTATTATAATAGTTTGCGGTTATTTTTTCGTCACACTGACTTTGAGGTTGAATTCGTCAAAATCCAATTCTTGTCCGTCTGACATATTCTCTACTATTTCCAGCGTATCCGCCTGAACTTCGGATGAAATATAGTTTCTAAAGACATTTATAACTCCATTTATCAGGGGGGTGTTTTCTACATAAACATTGACCCGATCGCTAAGTTCAAAGCCACTTTGTTTACGTATGTTTTGTATGCGATTTACAAGCTCTCGTGCCAAGCCTTCTTTTTTCAGGTCATCTGTAAGCGTGATATCCAGAGCTACCGTAATGGCTCCTTCATTGGCAACAAGCCAACCGGGAATATCTTCCGAGAAGATCTCCACATCATCGCGTTCTATCAGAGCTTCAGTATCTGCAACCCGAATAGATAAACTACCGTTTTTCTCCAGCATCTTGATCTCTTCTTGCGAGAGAGCGTTCACCTGAGCTGCGAGGTCTTTCATGATCTTACCGTAGCGTGGCCCCAGGCGTTTGAAATCGGGTTTGATTTTTTTGATCAAAACACCTTCGTCATCACCTACGAATTTCAATTCTTTTACATTGACTTCGCTGAGGATGAGATCGGTTACCGGCTGTATAGCCTTGCGTTGCTCCTCGTTGAGTACCGGAATCATCAATGTTTGTAAAGGCTGGCGTACTTTGAGATTTACTTTGCGACGCAAAGCCAATACCATAGAGCATATACTTTGAGCCATACTCATATTTTCTTCCAGAGTCTTATTGATCTTGCTTTGATCTGCTACAGGATAAAGAGCCAAATGGACAGAAGCATCACAGCCTTTGCAGCTACCGATAAGATCACGATAAAGTTGATCGGCATAGAATGGAGCTATAGGAGCCATGAGTTTAGCGACAGTGAGTAGGCAGTTATAAAGAGTTTGATAAGCAGAGAGCTTGTCTTGAGTCATCTCTCCAGCCCAGAAACGACGGCGGCACAAACGTACATACCAGTTGCTCAGCTGCTCAATAAAGTCGCTAATAGCCCTACCGGCTTTAGTGGGTTCGTACTCGTCCAGATCTTTATCCACCTCTATGATGAGGCTGTTGAGTGTAGAAAGAATCCAACGATCTATCTCAGGTCTTTCGGCAAAAAGGACTTCATCTTCAATAGCGCTGAATCCGTCCAGATTAGCGTAAAGAGCAAAGAATTGGTAAGTATTGTAAAGTGTTCCGAAGAACTTACGCTGTACCTCTTCCACGCCATCGACATCAAACTTAAGATTGTCCCAAGGTGATGAATTGGTGATCATATACCAGCGCAGCGGGTCTGAACCATATTTTTTGATTGTCTCAAATGGATCTACGGCATTGCCAAGACGTTTACTCATCTTGTTACCGTTTTTATCCAAAACAAGTCCATTGGAGACCACCGTCTTGAACGAAACATTGTCTGAAATCATGGTGGCGATAGCATGGAGTGTAAAGAACCAACCACGCGTCTGATCCACACCCTCGGCAATAAAGTCGGCAGGGAAGTACTCACCACTATCAATGAGCTCTTTGTTTTCGAATGGATAATGGAGCTGAGCGTATGGCATGGCTCCCGAATCAAACCAAACATCAATCAAGTCCAGCTCGCGATGCATGGGTTTGCCTTTAGGTGACAACAGCGTAATCTCATCTACAAACGGACGGTGCAGGTCTATCTTGTCGTAGTTCTCTTTCGTGTACACACCGGGCGTGAAGCCTTCGAACGGATTTTTCTCCATCATCTGTGCTTTTACCGCTTTTTCTACTTCGTGGTAGAGTTGCTCTACAGAGCCTATACAGATCTCTTCTGAGCCATCCTCCGTGCGCCATATCGGTAGTGGTGTCCCCCAGTATCGACTACGCGAGAGGTTCCAGTCTTGCAGATTTTCGAGCCATTTGCCAAAGCGCCCTGTACCGGTGCTCTCGGGTTTCCAGTTGATCGTCTTGTTAAGTTCGATCATGCGGTCGCGACAAGAAGTGGTACGGATAAACCAACTATCGAGCGGGTAATAAAGTACGGGCTTGTCCGTACGCCAGCAATGAGGGTAGTTGTGCGTATGTTTTTCGATGCGGAATACTCTATTTTGCATTTTGAGCATAACACAGAGCTCTACATCAAGTGTCTCGTCTTTTTCTGTTTTGGTAGGGTCGTATGCATTTTTGACATACTTACCTGCATAAATATCATAAAGCGGCAGATCTACACATTCTTTAAGGAACTTGTCATCAAGATCTTCTATGCGATAGTAACGCCCTGTCATATCTACCATAGGACGCTCGTTGCCGTCCTTGTCTATCATCATGAGGGCTGCAATATTGTTTTGCTTAGCCACCTTGTTGTCGTCTGCACCGAAAGTCGGAGCGATGTGTACAATACCGGTACCATCCTCTGTCGTTACAAAATCACCGGGGATTACTTTGAAAGCATTGGCACCCGGATTTACCCATGGTATCAGTTGCTCGTATTCCATACCGATGAGCTCACTGCCTTTCCATCCCCCTGTAATGACATAGGGTACCTGCTTATCACCTTCTTTATAGGCTGCGAGTTTATCTTCGCCCTCCAATTCTTTATTGAATAAGGTGTGAAGCAGAGGTTTGGCCATGACAGCCGTCATAGGAACGCCATTATAGGGGTTGAATGTCCTTACGGCTACATAATCTATGTTGGGCCCTACACACAAAGCCGTATTAGAAGGCAATGTCCATGGCGTAGTAGTCCATGCCAGGAAGAAAGCATCGCCATGTCCTGTCATTTCAGGCTTGGGCGTCTTGATGAGGAATTGTGCAGTACAAGTAGTGTCTTTTACATCACGATAGCAACCCGGTTGGTTGAGCTCATGAGTGCTGAGGCCTGTACCTGCTGCTGGAGAATAAGGCTGGATAGTATAGCCTTTGTAAAGTAGTCCTTTCTCGTATATTTGGCTCAAAAGGTACCACAGCGTTTCGATATAACGATTGTCGTAGGTAATATAAGGATTGTCCATATCTACCCAGTATCCCATTTTGCGCGTAAGTTCTACCCACTCTTTGGTGTATTTCATTACATCCTTACGGCAGGCAGCATTGTACTCAGCCACAGAAATGTTTTTACCGATATCTTCCTTAGTGATTCCCAGAGATTTCTCAACTCCTAACTCAACAGGTAATCCATGAGTATCCCAACCGGCCTTGCGATTGACACGAAAGCCTTTCATCGTTTTATAGCGGCAAAATATGTCTTTAATGGAACGTGCTATTACATGGTGGATACCCGGCATACCATTGGCAGAGGGAGGGCCTTCATAGAAAACAAAAGAGGGCGCACCATTGCGCAACTCCAAGCTTTGAGCAAAAAGATCTTCTGCTGTCCATTTTTGCAGCATGTCTTCATTTACCTCTGAAAGATTCAGACGGTTGTATTCGGGAAACTTACGGCTCATAATATATTCGGATATAATTCTGCATTATAATGTGCCGCAAAGATAGTTATTTCTAACAAAACTTGGCAATCATACTTTCTCTGATTGAATATTATACTCAGAATGGCGATCAATGGCTTGTTGACAAATACCTTCTCTCCGCATATATACCTCTTAGTGCCTTACCATATTTGATGATTGTTTTGAGTGTGAGCATTATATGCTTAGAGGATCAAATTGCCGATCTTTCCCATTTTCAACCCCAGATAATAGTTCAAATTAAAAAAGGTTTACATCCGGAACCTTCCGGATGTAAACCTCTGGTGAGAAACGGATAGCATGAGTTGGAAAAGCTCTGATTCCGCAGTACGGTCTCTTCAAAATTATTTGAGTCCTCTTGCTTTGAGCAGAGAGTTGATGTCAGGATCTTTCAGTCCGGTGAATTCGGAGAATATCTGATTGAAATCCTTGGTATTACCTTGGCTCAGTATGAGGTCTCTCATGCGTTGGCCATTCTCTGCTGTAAGTCCGCCATGTGCTTTGAACCAGTCGTAAGCGTTATTGTCCAATACCTCTGACCACAAATATGCATAGTACCCTGCGGAATATCCATTAGACCAAATATGGCGGAAATAAGTAGACCGGTATCGTGGCGGTATTTGACTATTATTAAGACCTATCTTAGACAATGCATCTTGCTCAAAGCGGTCTACATCTTTAATATCAGAGCCGGCAGCTATGGTATGCCAAGCCATATCAAGAGCTACAGATGCAAGATTTTCACCTAAGCTATAGGCTTGGTTGAAGCGAGCAGCCTTATTCATTTTATCGATAAGCTCCTGAGGAATTACTTTGCCTGTCTTGTAATGTTTGGCATAGTTCTTCAATACAGCCGGATCAGTAGCCCAATGTTCATTGAATTGTGAAGGCATCTCCACAAAATCCCGTGCCACACTGGTTCCCGAAAGAGAGGGATACTGTTGATTGGCGAACATTCCATGCAAAGCATGTCCGAATTCATGGAACAGAGTCTCTACTTCATCCATTGAAAGCAGAGCCGGCTCACCTTCGGCAGGTTTTGTATAATTACAAACATTGTAAATTACAGGTTTTGTATTGAACAATTTGCTTTGATCCACCCAATTGCTCATCCATGCACCACCGCTTTTGAGCGGTCTGTGGAAATAGTCGGTGTAGAAGATAGCCAATTGTGAACCATCCTTATCCAATACGTCATACACCTTCACATCACTGTTATAGACAGGGAGGTCTGTTCTGGGCTTGAATGTAAGTCCGTAGAGCTTATTGGCAGCATAGAATATGCCGTTTTGTACCACACTATCCAGCACGAAGTATTCTTTTACTTCATTCTGGTTCAAGTCGTACTTTTCTTTGCGTAGTTTGTCAGCATAGTAAGCCCAGTCCCAAGCTTCGAGTTTGAAGTCAGCTCCTTCTGTCTTTTTTGCAAATGCTTCCAGTTCTGCAGCGTCGGCTTTTGCTTTCTGTAGATATGCGGGGATAATTTTATTGAGAAATGCATATACGTTTTCGCTATTCTTAGCCATCTGATCTTGCAGTTTCCAATCTGCAAATGTTTTGAAGCCCAGCAATGCTGCTTTGTCTGCACGCAGTTTTGCAATCTTCAGTATTGTTTCGCGGGTATCATTTTTCCCTCCTTGATCTGCTCTGTGCAACGAAGCGTTGAGCACTTTCTCTCTCAAAGCGCGATTGTCGAGATTGGCCAGGTAAGGTTGCTGTGTTGTGTTGGTGATGTTGAGTTGGTATTTCCCTTTGTGATTATTAGCTTCTGCATCCGATGCCGCTTTGCTGATCTCACTGTCGGACAATCCTGCCAAATCTTCTTTTTTATCCACTATTACTGCGGCGGCAGATGTAGCATCCGTAAGCATGTTGCCAAATTTTGTACTTAGCTCAGCCAGCTCTTGGTTGATGCTTTTGAGCTTATCTTTATCCTCTTTGCTCAGGGCTGCGCCAGCCTTTAAGAAGTTTTCATAATACTCCTTCAGCAACTTGGCATCTTCGCCTTGCAAGGTCTTGGACTCGTTGTCATATACTGTTTTTACTCGCTGATACAGTTTGTCATTGAGGTATATGGCATCATTGTGGGCTGATAGTTTGGGAGAGATCTCCTCTTCCACTTTGCGCATCTCATCGGTACTCTCAATACCGGAAAGCCCAAAGAATATAGTAGACGTACGAGCCAGTAATCTTCCTGACTTTTCCATCGCCACAATGGTGTTCTCGAAATTGGGAGCCTCGGGGTTGTTCACTATAGAGTCGATCTGAGCATCATGCTCTTTCATGCCTTGTTCGAAGGCCGGCATGAAATGCTCTGTTTTTATTTTACTGAAATCGGGCGCTTGCAAAGCAAGTTCGCTCGGGTGGAGCAGTGGGTTATCACCCGTGCTCTTCTCATTTTTCTTTCCGCTGTTACACGCTGTAAGCATAGCAAGCATCGTTAGACTTAGTACTAATTTCTTCATGAATGTTTGTCGTGATATTTTAAATTAATAATAACCGAATAATGTTCAAATACTATTTGAGTAAGCTAAGAGATATAATAGAGCTGTTCCATTTATTTTTAGAAATGCTGATGATCTTGTTATGTGTTTATCATCAAGCCCCTGAGAGTGTGTAGCATCTTTTATATGGGTATCAGGCAAAGATAATAATCATTCCTGAATTTGCATAAATCTGCACATTCGAAGAGAAATGTGCGTGTTTGGTTTATATTTTTTACATAGATTTAACATTTATTTTTGTCTTTTTGCTTATATTTATGCAGTAAATTATACTATTTAACTTTTACATAGTATAAGTAGTTGGGGGCAGACCCAACAACAAATACTCTTATGAGGTTATAATTACAGGGCGATGCTTGGCTGAGGATAAAGCTATCGTCGGGAGTTGGAAATCATTAAATTTAACTATGAGCTATGCGGATAAAAACAGTTATTAGCGTTTTGATCAAGCTTGCCTTTATCTCATCCGCCATATTGCTTCTGGGCAGTTGCAGCTACAACAACAATGATGTAGCCGGCAAGTATTGCGGTGTGATACCGGATGCATCCGGAGTCAAAAAAGACATAAGTCTTACTTTATATAAGGATGGATCATACACGGAGCAGACCGTGACTGTGGAAGAGTATCCCGTCACAGATGTGATTACGGGTGAGTTTGAGCTATCGGATGACATCATTCATCTTGCACCCAATAACCCGCTCAACAATAACAAAGAGTTTAGGATAGAAGGCAAAAAGCTGGTACAGCTCAAAGAAAGCGGAGCGAAACTGGCTCAGGCACTCAACGAGGGTTATATGCTCAACAAGATATCGGACTAAACCCTTGCATCTTTTACATCATGCCGGCTTAATGCCTTCATGGCAAGCTGTTGTGCCCACAAACCAGACCTTCACATCTACCTGCTATCTTATATTTTTCCCTTGATATATCCATTTTCTGGCATCAATCTCACTATAGATAGGTAAATGGCAGGAGCCATTTATTTAATTATCTTTGTATCTTGTTGGTAGAGACTATCCACAGAAACAATTATGAGATTATGAATTCTTTTTCAGATATACTTATCAGACGCCGCAGTATCAGGCAATTTACCGATCAGGCACTCACGCCCGAGGAAGTTCAAGCATTATTATCGGCAGCTCTCAGAGCTCCCTCCTCGATGAATAGACATTCCACCCGTTTTATATTGGTAGAAGATAAAGAAACCCTCAAAGCCCTTAGTTATATGCGGGAGAGAGGTTGTACATTCCTGTCGTCGTGTGCGGTGGGCATAGTAGTCTTGGGGTGTCCCATGGAGTGTGAGCCGTGGGTAGAAGATGCCTCACTTGCTGCGGGATATATGCAACTTCAAGCCGAAGCATTGGGCTTGGGCTCATGTTGGGCTCATGTATACAACAAGCTTACTCCCAATGGTCAAGACGCTGCAGAGTATGTGCGACAGTTGCTTCACATACCTTACCAGCTCGAAGTTTTGTGCGTTATCGGGGTAGGGCATAAAGGTGAAGATAAAGCTCCCCGTGAGGAAGAAACCCTCAAATGGGAGCACGTATTTCTGGGCGAGTACCCCACCGAAGATACAACCGCCGATACCACTGCCGAATAAATAAAGATCAAGGATTAGCGCTATGAACATTGTCATGATCGGAGCCGGTAATGTAGCTGTACATATGGCTCAGGCATTTGAGAGTGCAGCACACCGTGTTACAGCCGTCTACAGCCGTAATATTGACAATGCCACGGCTCTTGCCTCCCGATTAGAGGGCAAACCTGCCGTTATTGATGATTTGTCTGCCATAGTCCGAGATGCCGATATTTACATCTTCTCGGTCAAAGACAGTGCCTTACCTTCGGTATTTGCCTCCATGCCCGCTACCCAAGGCCTCTGGGCACACACAGCAGGCTCTGTTGCACTGGATGCGATATGCCGTCACCACTCTGAGTCCGGAGTTTTCTATCCTTTACAAACGTTCTCGAAGGATCGCACACTCGATTTCTCTTCTGTTCCCCTTTACATAGAGGCAGCCACTCCGGCTGTGCGTGATGTGTTGGAGAGGTTGGCACGTACAGTAAGCACCAATGTATTGTTTTGCACTGGAGATCAACGGCTCCAACTCCATTTGGCTGCAGTCTTTGCATGCAACTTTACCAATCATCTTTATGCCATAGCACAGCAACTACTTTCGGATCATCACCTCCCTGCCGATTCTCTTGTTCCCCTCATCAGAGAAACGGCCGCAAAGGTGGAGTATGTTCCTGCTCATATGGCGCAGACCGGGCCGGCTGTTCGTGAAGACTTCGCTACGATGACCAAGCATCTTGACCTGCTCAAATCAAATCCTGAATATCAAAATATCTATAAAACACTCTCAAAAAGTATTATTGAATTAAAAAACAAAGATTGAACTTACTATGAGTAGTATTCCTTTTGATTTGACAAAAATCAAAGCTTTTATTCTCGATATGGATGGTGTAATCAGCTGTACTATCAGCCCGCTGGACCAGAACGGCATGCCCATGCGTACAGTCAATGTTAAGGACGGCTATGCGATGCAGTATGCAGTGAAGCAAGGCTATCTCGTCTCTATCATCTCCGGTGGCTATAGCCAGTCTATGCACGAGCGCGCACGACAACTGGGTATCCAGTATATCACGATGCGTGCCAGAGACAAGGTCGCCAAGTTGAATGAGCTGATGATGGAGACCGGTATCACCCTCGAGCAGATCGCTTATATCGGTGATGATATCCCCGATATCCCTGTATTGGAGAGAGTGGCTCTGCCTGTGGCTCCTGCCGATGCGGTGCCCGAGGTCAAGGCTATAGTCAAGTACATATCGCCATACAACGGTGGCGAGGGGGTAGTGCGTGACGTGATAGAGCAGACTATGCGAGCCAACGGCTGCTGGCACATCGGTGA
The DNA here is from genome assembly GCF_036320655.1 of Porphyromonas pogonae. Taxonomy (NCBI): domain Bacteria; kingdom Pseudomonadati; phylum Bacteroidota; class Bacteroidia; order Bacteroidales; family Porphyromonadaceae; genus Porphyromonas; species Porphyromonas pogonae. The sequence continues at coordinate 192,879 of NZ_CP143258.1, read as the reverse complement.
GGGGTTTGGTTGGTAATAAGGTAGTACGTTATGGTAGAAATACGGAATATTTGAAATCATGTGGGAGCAACTTAAAGATTGTAGAGTGATATTGGGTTCACAATCGCCCCGCAGGGTAGAGCTTTTGCGAGGATTGGACATTGACTTCGAGCAGCGAGCCATGCCCGATGTAGACGAGAGTTACCCTGCCGGTATGGATGCTTTGCGAGTACCGGAGCATATAGCCGTATGCAAAGCCAAAGCATATGAGCCGCTCATGGATCCCGACGTATTACTGATTACAGCGGATACAATAGTGCTTTTGGGCAACAATGACATCATCGGTAAGCCACACTCCAAGGACGAAGCTACAGCTACCCTGCACAAGCTCAGTGGACGCACCCACCGTGTCGTTACGGGGGTGTGCCTTACCACTCCAGGTCGCCAAAAAAGTTTCAGTAATATCAGTGATGTTACGTTTGACAAGCTTACGGACGAACAGATACATTATTATATCCATAAGTACAATCCGCTGGACAAGGCGGGGGCGTATGGCATACAAGAGTGGATAGGATATATTGGCATTCAGTCCATATCAGGTTCATTTTACAATGTCATGGGATTACCCGTGCATCAATTGTCAAAGGAGTTGCTACGGTTTTTTGATTAATTGTAAATAATTCGTATATTTGCACCCCAAAGCACAGACAAATAGATAATAACTAAAATATAGATAAGCAATGAAAAGAACTTTCCAGCCCTCTAACAGAAAGAGAAAGAACAAGCATGGCTTCCGCTCTCGCATGGCTACAGCAAACGGTCGTCGTGTACTGGCTGCTCGTCGTGCCAAAGGTCGTGCTAAGTTAAGTGTTTCTGACGAATACGTAGGTTAATACGATTGACGCCTATACGGGCATTGGGAGGAGCTGTCATTAAAGATAGCTACACTTTTTGCCTTATTCCAAAGACAAACTGACAACGTACAATATACAAAAGCGGTGATTACATCTCCAAAGGATGCTAATCACCGCTTTTGTATGCGTACCACTCAGTTATGAAGAGCTTCTGTTACGCTCATTTTGCTCACTACGTAGTCGCCCCTTAAAATTGTGTTTATTTTCTGATATACAGCGAATTATATTCTTATACTCTTTGATAAATCTGCAAGTTTTTGTATCTTTGGATGTAGAAACTTGCAGATTTTTTTTTATGATACGCCCTACTCAAACAGTTCAATCACTGTTCTCTTCGCTGGACGATTTGCTCAACCAGCAACATCCTCTGTATAAACTTTCCCATAAAATCGATTGGAAAAGGTTCGAAGAGGCTTTTTCTTCCTTGTATTGCCCTGACAATGGTCGTCCAGGTAAGCCTATTCGTTTAATGTGTGGTCTTTTAATTCTCAAGCATTTGCGCAATATTTCAGATGAATCTGTTGTAGAACAATGGAGTGAGAACGCTTATTTTCAATATTTTTGTGGCATGCAGGAGTTTACACCTTCCTTTCCCTGCAATGCCTCGGAACTGGTTCACTTCCGCAAACGTATCGGCGAAAGAGGGATAGAGCTTATTCTTGCAGAAAGTATTCGTGTGAATGATGACAAAAATGATAAGGATCACCACGATACCGCTTTTATAGACTCCACCGTGCAGGAAAAGAATGTGACCTATCCTACAGATGCCAAGTTGCATAAGAAGATAGTAGGCAAGGTTCTCAAAATCGCAAGGGCTCTCAATCTACCCATTCGTCAAAGCTATACTTTCGTATTGAAAAGAATTTATCGGGATCAACGTTTTCGCAACCATCCCAAGAACCGTAAGAAAGCTCTTAAAGCGGATAAACGGTTACGAACAATAGCGGGACGTTTGGTTCGGGAACTTAAACGAAACCTAGGTAGTAACAGGGAGTACGACAAACTCATTTCCCTCTTTGAAAGGATTCTTTCGCAACGGCGTAATTCCACTCAAAAGATTTATTCTCTTCATGAACCGGATGTTCAATGCATCAGTAAAGGTAAGGAGCACAAAAAATATGAGTTTGGAAACAAAGTCTCGATTATACGCTCCATGACGGGAGTGATTTTGGGAGCCTCTTCTTTCCGTAATGAGTACGACGGACATACCATAGAGCAAAGCCTCGATCAGGTGAAGAGACTCACGGGAGAAAGGATTAAGAAACTGGCCGGAGATAGAGGTTACCGTGGAAAAAAAGAAATAAACGGTACGCAGATATTGATTCCTGACACTCCAAAAGCTAAAGACAGTTATTATCAACGTAAAAAGAAGCATCGACTTTTCTGCAAGCGTGCAGGAATAGAACCAACTATCGGACATTTAAAATCAGATTATCGCTTGGGACGTAACTTTTACAAAGGGCTCTTCGGGGATGCTATCAATGTAATGTTAGCTGCAGCGGCATATAACTTCAAAAGAGCCATGAAGCTTCTTTTGTACCTAATAAACAAAATCAGCGAAACACTCCCAATGGAGAGGATTGCGCTGAAATGTGCTTTTTAAGGGACGACTACGTATCCACATTTATTCTTTGAGGCTGTTGCAAAAGTCAACAGTCTCTATTGAGCAGGAGCTGAGCATAATAATGATGATGCCTGTAAGAATACATGATATAAAATTTGACTGTCTCATGAAGTATGTGTTTTTGTAGCGAGTTGCTTACGTGGTTGTTGCGATTTTGGTGCTACTTTATTTATTATGATTTATGCTTGATTTTATTGGCTTTCATGTATCAATGATGTAAAGATATAGAAATACTGAATTGAAAATATGCCAGATAGAAATAATAAAATTAGGCAGATATAGAGGGGGACTTATATGCTTAGAAATTTGTGTACTAAATATATTTAGTATTATGTTTTTTTCTTTTTTACTCCCGGTGTTTTAACTAAGACATGAGCCTTATTTGAACAAAGTCTAAATAAGAAATTGGTTTTTGAGGGAATAAAATCGGGAAAAAAAGCTTTAAATAAATCTGAGACTTCAGCCTTGTTATGTTGATCAATTATTGAGGTATATAGCTCCTCTTTATTTCATATCGTTATTATATCGGGTGCTATTTCTATTTCCTGATCTATCCGTGTGTAATTCTATTAGGATAGGATTGTTGACTTTATACATAGGTCGGCCGGCCGTGTATGATAAGATTGCAGACTTTATAGGATAGCTCGATTGACCGTGTATGATAGAATTGTAGACTTTATAGGATAAATCAGCCGACTGTATGGGTGATAGCTTTCTGAATGATCCTATCTACCTTGTAAATGATATCGAAAAAATTGAAGTTTTTCAGGTGATTTTGCTCAAATGTTGCTAAGCGTGAAGACGCTTGCTTTGGGCATAATGGAGAGATGTTACTCTGGGTTGTTGTGTAGCCGATACAGGGTGTGGCGGGTATATAGTGCCTTTGGGAGTGAGGGTGTGATGAGGTTTCGGTTCTTTGTTTTTACATTGAAATTCATAATATGTTGCGAGAGTGAGTTGTTATATTTCACAGACATAGATGTCTACCAAGGACGAAATCAATATTTACAGAACAGGTATATCTTTGAAGTCCAATTATCAAATAAGAGGGAGTAAATCCTGAATCTTTCATTTACAGGGAGGGATGATTTTACTATGGGTACCACTGCGTGTGTAGCATTTTTGCGTGAAGTATTCGTAATCTGGTTCCGCTTGTTATAGGACTGACGTGAGTTATTGCCGTTTATTTCCATGTCTGTTTAGTATATTTTTTAAGTATATCGTATTGAAGATGTAATTTGTAAAAGTACAAAGATACAATCTCAAGGAGCCGATGTCAAGATGTATCGCTTGATTTGATGAAAAAAGATTGTATCGGTACGGAGGCAATCTATCGTGGCTCTATTTTCACTTCTTGAGACTGTTGCAAAAGTCAACAGTCTTGTGGATTTTGGAGGCAAAGCCGACAAAAGACACTTTGACCGGGCAGAGAGGGTAAAGTGCAAGGCGCTAAGAGTGAGTGCACAGGGAGTTTACTTGAGGTAAATGACCAAGCGCGAATCTCGCAAGCAACGAAGCAATTTGCCTGCTATGCAACGGTCTCTTCTTAGTAATAAAAAATCAGCACGAGAAGAAAGCCTTTTTTTGCCAACACCCCTATTTCAATTTTCTGCATAAGATCTAAAATTTTTAGTTTATTTTTTGAAAGTGCGATAGTCGCACCATATTGCTTACGGACAATCCTTTACTCAATCGTAGTCATTCTACATGAGCATATACACCTTGTGCTTAATTTAAATAGCTCCCTCTTGTTTTTAAATAAATATAATAACTTTGTCTTAGCATAGAATTTTAATTATAAAAAATTAATCCGGTGAAAAGTCTTATCAAGATTTTCAATGTATTCCTATTCTGCTGGTTGGGAGAACTCGCAAGTAAGCTTACAGGAGGCTTTATTCCGGGATGTGTATTGGGTATGATACTCCTTTTTATAGCTCTATCATTCAAAATAATTCCCGAAAATAAAGTCGATGCCCCTGCAAGATTACTGGCAGATAATATGGGGCTATTCTTCTTGCCTGCAGGAGTAGGGCTGATGACGCAGATGGATCTTATCAGGCAATACTGGGGCATAATACTCATTTGCGTCATAGTGAGTTCTGTATTGGTTATCGGATCCGTAGCTTATATACAGGATAGGCTGGAAAGGAGGCGAAAGCCGTGAAGGAGATTATGACAAGCGAGGTCTTTATGTTGGGAGCAGTGATCGGCATTTATTTGCTGAGCATCAGGCTATCCAAGGCTGTGGGCACAGCCATTGCCAATCCTTTACTTATTTCTATTGTGGTGATCATCGTCCTCCTCAAACTTTGGGGCATTCCCTATGAGCAGTTTCTGCGATCGAGCCATATGCTCAATTTCTTTTTGGGCCCATCGGTGGTATCCTTGGGATATATCCTTTACAAGCAGGTGCATCATCTCAAAGGCAATGTGCTTTCGATATTTGCATCTGTACTCACAGGAGCCTTTATAGGCATTGTGTCCATTGCAGTAACAGGCTCCTTGATGGGAGCCAACCACAGTCTCATAGCCTCCTTGGAGCCTAAATCGGTGACTACCCCCATAGCCATGGAACTGGCTGCCAAAAACGGAGGTATCCCACCGCTCACAGCCGTAGTCGTAGTTGCTGCAGGCATTATGGGTAGCATTATAGCACCACCCCTCATGAGGTTGCTCAGGATCAAGAGCCCTATTGCCAAAGGGCTGGCTCTGGGAGCATCTTCTCATGGTGTAGGTACTGCTACAGCTATACAGATGGGTGCCATAGAAGGAGCTTTGAGTGGGTTGGCTATCGGCATTATGGGTATTATAACAGCATTGTTGCTCCCGCTCATTGAAAAATGCGGAGCTTTTCTTTAGAGTTTTAGATGGAAGTCTCTCTCAGGGGTCCGGAAAAGCTGAAGTCAGCTTCTCCGGACTTTTTATTTGCAGTAAGTCATTGGGCGAAAAACGCTGACTGATTCGCAGATAGATGCCCTTTGGGCTAAAATGGCTACTTTTGCAAATAATCAACTTCGAAAAAATAAATCAAATTGATATGATAGCATATTTACGTGGTGATATTGCCGAGCTTACTCCTACCATGATGATTGTGGAATGTGGGGGAGTAGGCTATTCGGTCAATATATCTCTTACTACCTATACAGCATACCAAGGCAAACGGGAGGGTAAGGTGCTTATTACCCAAATTATACGAGAGGATGCTCATCTGCTGTATGGCTTTGCCACGAGTGCGGAGCAAGAACTCTTCAGACAGCTCAATACTGTGTCCGGAGTAGGCCCCAATACGGCTCGGGTGATCCTGAGTACCTATGCCCCCGCGGAGCTTAACCAGATCATCACGCTGGGACAAACAGAAGCTCTCAAAGCTGTAAAAGGTATCGGGCTCAAGACCGCACAGCGCATCATCGTGGATCTGAAAGGCAAACTTGTTCCTCTCGAAGATGGAGTAGAGGTAACCTCTCCTCTTGCGGATGCCTATGCACATGCTGGTGCTGCCGAGGAGGCTTCCAAGGCATTGAAGATGCTGGGATACGGAGATGCCGACATTCGCAAAGCTGTGAGATCTATAGTTACTTCCAGCCCTTCCATGTCTGTAGAGGAGATCATCAAAAAGGCACTGCGACTACTCTGACAAGTAATCCGAGATATTGACCAAAACTTATGGATGTGTATTAGCAAAGACACCGTATGTGGAGAATCACCAAACATCATTGCACATACTTCTTCACGATCATACTCATAGTATGTTTGGTGTCGCTTTGCTCTTTCTCTGCAATGCATGCACAGGTACGTCATGCTTCGTCCGTCACGGGGCAACATAAGTTAGGTTCCGTGGGATCACGCTATACAAACATCGGTATATCTCCCGCAATTACCGCCAAAAACGCTTATCCCATACCTCTGCGACTCCCTGCAGACTCGCTCCGCGCCCTACCGATAGTAGCCCCTGTGGTGATACCCCCCCTGCGCTTACCTCTATCGTTGTCCGAGTCTATGCGGGTGTTTCCTGTGCAGACTATGACACATCCCACAATGAAACAGGACGGCGGTATTTTGGAAGAGATCTTCGGAGAAGGGGGATTCAAGATCAAGCTCAATGGTACTGCCGACTTCTCACTGGGTATGCGCCGAACACATATAGATAACCCGGCTATCAGCACAGCACGGCGTACGCGCAAATACTTTAATTTTCAGGAACTCATCAGGCTCAATGCTCAAGCATCGCTAGGCACACGCCTCAAGATGGATATCAACTATGATACAGAAGCGACTTTTGATCGCGAGGGCAGACGTATAAAACTGTCTTACACCGGAGAGGAGGACGATATCATCAAGTTTATTGATGTGGGAGATATCTTCTTTCGCCCTCGTAACTCGTTGATCAATGGTGGCGGACGGCTGTTCGGGATTCACTCCAAACTTCAGTTTGGCAAACTCGACATTGACATTGCAGCCAGCCAGCAGCATACGCAGCGTAGACAGCTGGCTACTCGTGGCGGTAAACAGACACAGGCTTTCGAGTTACAGTCCGATGGCTATGACGAGAACAGACACTTTTTTCTCGGGCATTACTTCTACGATCACTTCGACCGATGGATGGCTCATGTGCCTGTGATTACTTCCGGTATCAGGATAAACCGTATAGAAGTATGGGTTACCAATAAAACCGGTAAATATGACAATGCACGCAATGTAGCTGCCTTTTCTGACCTTGGCGAGCCTTCGGTAATATTCAACTCCCATGTGACTAAAAAGGGGGAACCGATCATGAATAACTTTGCCAATACCCTTTATGAAGAGATTAATTCCAATCCGTCTCTCAGGCGAGTGGATGGATTGAATGCGGGACTATCGCCTACTTATACCGTGGGGACAGACTATGAGAAAGTGGAAAATGCTAGGCTTTTGACGCCCAACGAATACATCCTGAACCCTACACTGGGATATCTATCGCTCAATTTCAGGCTCAATGCTGACGAATGTCTTGCAGTGGCTTATGAATACACCTATCAAGGAAGAAGATTTCAGGTGGGTGAGTTCACATCGGATAGACCTGATAAGTCTACCGACAATATCTTTGTGAAACTTCTCAAGGGTTCCCTGCAGGAACCTCGGTCGCCTTACTGGCATCTCATGATGAAGAATATATATAACTTGGGTAGTGGTATCAGTAATGTACAGCACGATGGATTTAAGCTTGATATTCTGTATAGGAGTGATGATGTGGGGAACTTCCAGCCCAGTATTAATGCGGGTAAAATCACAGGCGTGCCGCTACTCAGAGTGTTGGGGCTGGATAGACTCGACAGCAAAAAATCAACATTGCCTGATGGCGCATTCGATTTTCTGGAGGGAATCACCATCATTCCCGAGATAGGAGCTGTGGTATTCCCGTCGGTTGCACCCTTTGGCTCTACGCTTGCGGATGCTATAGGGCAGGGAGGAACAGCTAATCAGTTTGCCTACACCGAACTCTACGACAAAACCCTTGTGGAAGCGAGACAAGCAGCCGAAAAGAATAAGTTTATCATCAAGGGGGAATACCGATCTTCTACCTCGGGACAGATAAACCTCGGAGCTGTGAATCTGGCTCCGGGTAGCGTGAGGATAAGTGCGGGAGCCAAAGAACTAATCGAAAATGTAGACTACTCGATCGATTACCAAGCGGGGATAGCGACGATACTCAACACGTCACTCCTCAATGCCGGTACTCCACTGGATATATCGGTGGACAATGAAAGCTTCAACAGGGGGATGAGGAAAACAGTATTGGGGGTGGATCTGAATTATCACCTCAATGACTATACAAATATAGGTGCTACAGTGATGCATCTCTCAGAAATGCCCCTCTCCGGCAAAACAATGTTTGGAGAAGAAGCTATGAAAAATACGCTGTGGGGATTGAACATCAATATACGCAAAGAGTCGCGCAAGCTTACATCATGGCTGGACAAACTACCGTTTTATGAAACATCCGAGCCTTCTCTTATCAATTTCAACGCAGAGTTTGCACAGCTTCTCCCCGGGCACTATAGCAAGGGTAATAAGCAGGGGTACAGCTACCTCGATGACTTCGAGTCATCGCAAAGCTATATAGACCTGATCAATCCTTACGGATGGATGTTGAGTTCCGTACCTTTTGAAGAAGGTGCTGCTGCTCTTTTTCCCGAAGCCTCATTGACCAATGATCTGCGTTATGGCATGCACCGCTCTCACATCGCATGGTTTATGATAGATCCTATCTACACAGGAGAGCTCATACATCGTATGCCTCCTTACATGAGGAACGATCCGGACTTGCAAAGCAACCATTACTCCCGTATGATCAGAACGGGAGAGCTCTTTCCATACAAAGAGATCAATTATAATAGGATTAGCTCTATACCCACGCTCAATATCTCGTATTATCCCCGTATGAGAGGAGCCTACAACCTTGATGCTGATGCTATAGATGCCCAAGGGAATGTCCGTGAGCCTGAAAAGAACTTCGGAGGCATTATGAGACGCATTGAGCAGTCTGATTTTGAAGCGGCGAATATAGAATATGTAGAATTCTGGCTACTGGATCCCTTTATCTATAATCCTTCGTCGGCAGGAGGTAGCCTTATAATCAATCTGGGTGACGTATCGGAAGATGTACTGAAAGACGGGAAAAAGTTTTTTGAAAACGGCCTTCCCGTCAATAAAGATGAATCAGCAGTGGAGAAAACGGTATGGGGCAAAGTGCCCAAAAGACAAAGTTCCGGTTATGCCTTTGACAACACTGCGGGAGCCAGAGCCGTGCAAGATGTGGGGCTCAACGGGATAAGCACGGAAGAAGAAAAAGAAAATATCTCATATGCAGCATATGTGCAGAAGTTACGTGCCAAAGTGCGACCATCGGTACTCAGCAAATGGGAGGAAGACAAGATGAGCCCGCTCAATGATCCTGCCGGTGATAACTTCAAACACTACCGCAACAATGACTTCGACAAGAGCCGGAGTCCTATTTTGGATAGATACCTCTACTACAATGGTACTGAGGGTAACTCCGCCGAAGCCAAGGACGGCAATCATGAAAACATAAGTGCAGCTAAGACGGTACCGGATATAGAAGATATCAATCAGGATAATATACTCAATGAAACGGAGCGATATTATAAATATAAGATACGGCTTGTTCCGGCAGATATGAGGATTGGAAGTAACTACATTACCGATATCAAGAGCGCGGATGTGAAACTACCAAATGGAGCAACGGAAACAGTGAATTGGTATCAGTTCAAAGTCCCCATCAATCACTATGATGGCAAGGTAGGATCAGTCTCAGACTTCAAGTCGATACGTTTCATGCGTTTGTTTCTTACGGGATTTCGTGATGAGGTATTTCTACGATTTGCTTCGCTCAGACTGGTGCGTAACGAATGGCGCATCTATAATCGCCCTATTGATATGGAAGGCGTGGGCAACACCTCTGCGTCAAGCCTGGAACTTACTACAGTGAATCTCGAAGAAAATGCAGATCGCAGGCCGGTGAATTACGTGTTGCCACCGGATATTGACCGACAGGTAAACGAATCAGGTACGGGTCAAAACCGCATACGCAACGAGCAGTCGCTGAGTCTGAAAATATCTAATCTGACACGTAAAGAGAGTAGGGCGGTGTACAAGAATGTGAATTTGGATTTGAGGAAATTCAAGAAGTTGGAACTCTTTGTGCATGCGGAGCAACAGGCACAAGATCACAAACCGATACGCCGTGGAGATCTGAGATTCTTTATTCGTATGGGATCAGATTACCGACACAATTACTATGAGTACAGCATCCCCATGGAAATCACCGAACCCGGTACTTACAGCAGTTACAGCCTCACGGATAGAGAGAAGGTGTGGCCTGTGGCCAATAAGATATATATCGATCTGAATAATTGGGCGAGACTCAAATCACGCCGTAACGGTATGAGTGCCGTAGGTACTCCGGGTGCGGATTTCTTTCACCGTTTTACAGAGAATGATCCTGCTCATCCGGAAAATAGAATGACGGTGAAGGGAAACCCCGGGCTGGGTAATGTACGTACCATCATGATGGGAGTAACCAATAGCTCGGATGAGATACAGAGTGTAGAGGTGTGGACCAATGAATTGCGACTTTCTGATTTTGCCGATGGCAAAGGCTGGGCTGTACAAGCTGATATGAACGTCAAGCTGGCGGATCTCGGAGATGTGAGTCTTGCCGGTCAATATATGACTGCCGGGTTCGGGGGGATAGACCGCTCGTTGCTGGAGCGTAGCATGGATGACAGAAGACGTGTAGACTTCAACACAAACCTTGACCTAGGCAAGCTGTTCCCGCAAAAAGCTCATCTCGTGATCCCGTTCTTCTACTCGAGCAATGCCGAGCATCTTACCCCTGAGTATAACCCGTGGGACGATGATATCAAGCTCAAAGATGCTCTGGCAGGGCTGAAGACGAATAATCAACGCGACTCTCTACGCAATATAAGTGTTACGGACAAGCAGTCGTCAGGCTTTGCCATCACCAATGCCCGTGTGGATATCAGAAGTAAAACGCCCATGCCTTACGACCCTGCAAATCTCTCTTTTACATACTCGCAGGCCTCGGACAGGATGCACTCGCCTGATATTGAGTATGAGAACCAACAGTCATGGCGAGCCGGCGTAGTATATGACTATGTGTTGCCATTCAAAGCTCTTCGGATATTTGACAAGGAAAATAAAGGAAATAAAACAGCGAGAGAGTTCGATCTTAAGCTCTGGCCTGAGCATATCAATATCCAAAGTTTTATCACGAGAAACTATCAGGAACAGCAGATACGTAATATTACACCTACAGACAAGGTTCATGCCCATCAGCCCGTAGCTGCTACTTTTATGCAACAGTTCTCATGGAACAGACGTTTGTCTATGCAATGGCGTCTGATCCGTAATCTTACAGCAGACTTCAATAGTGGTACAGATGCTTTGATCGAAGAGCCATACATGCAGGTGAACCGTAAGACTAATCCTGATGGATATAAGGTATGGAAAGACTCCGTACTTCGGAGTATTATGGACCTGGGCAAACCGATGCATTATGACCAGACGCTTACCGTAAACTACACACTGCCCACGGAGTCGATCAGGAAACTGAATTGGATTACTTCCCAAACCACATATACGGCCAACTACTCCTGGGAGCGTGGCCCGGAGCATATTGCGGGCTTCTCACCGATAGGAAATACAGTGAGGAATCAACTCAATCTCGAAACGAATACAACGTTCGATTTGCAACGACTATACCGCAAATATGATGCATATAACGAACTCGAACGGAGCTTGCGTCGAAGACCTCGCACACGAGGGGAAGATGTGGGAGATAAGGAAGTGCCTATGGGGAGCTTATGGCTGAAGAAATTGTATAGATCACTCTTCATGATCAAAGATGTAAAATTCAGCTACGCTTATTCACAAGGTCTGAATCTACCAGGGTTTCGTCCAGATGTAAGGGATGTGGGCGGACAGGGCGGAAGTTCCGCAGGCATAGCACCTGGCATTGGGTATGCATTGGGTTTCGTGAAGGAAGGGTACGTGAGAGATGCATTGCAAAAGGGGTGGCTTATTACTGACAATCCCGATATCTACCCTGCCAATTACTCCCGCACACAGACGCTTGATTGGATGATCAGATTAGAGCCATTCCCTGATCTCAAAATTACTTTACGTACTATACACTCGTTATCCCGTCAGACACAGATACGCTTTGCGGAGAAAGATATGTCATCCATATACGGAGGTAATTTTATGATGACTACAATAGGGTTGAAAAGCTTTTTCGGGAACTCTCGATCTGACGGCGAAAGCAATTCCAGGGCTTTTGAGAATTTCTTAAATACTCGTGGGAAGATCATGTCGGACGTAATGGAGCATTATCGGGGACGTATCTATCCTAATAGTGGTTTTATACAAAATACACCATATGCCGGTCAAGAAATAAAGGTGCAAGAAACAGGTATTTCCGAGAACTCACCGGAAGTCCTTATCCCCTCTTTCCTCTCGGCTTATACCTCATCGGGGGACAAAAGAATTTCTATATTCAACCCTCTGCCGGGATTACTCTCGGCCTTGCCCAACTGGAATATCCGCTACTCCGGCCTTGGTAAGATAGACAAGATTAAGAATATCTTCTCCGACATTACCCTATCTCATTACTACACTGCCAAGTATATTATAGGAAATTATACATCCTATTCCGGATGGGTACGTACCGAAGGACATTTGGGACTAAGACCCATGCAAGGTGATAACGGAGCCGTAAGGCCTATTGCATCAGGTATCTATAGTATACCTTCAGTAACCTTGCAAGAGAGTTTCTTCCCTCTTTTTGGTGTGGATATGACTACTTTGGGTGGGTTTAGCTTTAAATTGAATTGGAATAAAAATAGAGGAGTCACCCTCAATCTCAATGCTTATCAGATCTTGGAAGAGTATATCAACGAGCTATCATGCACATTGGGCTACAAGGTCAATAACTTTGATCGATTGCTGGGACTTCGTCGAGGGAAGAAAGAGGAGGAAGCAAGTGGAGAATACAATGGTGGAGCCTTGGTGATCAGAGCTAATTACTCCCTTAACGAGACATCTATTATGCTGCGAAAAATACAGGAGCGGTATAGTGTATCCACCAATGGCAGCTTAGGCAAAAGAGTGGGGATTAGTGCAGATTATGACCTGAATAAATATATTATGTTGCGGGCATTCTACGAATGTGAAATCAATCGCCCTCGAGTGAGCACTATAGCGTTTCCCGTAAAAAACACAAATTACGGTGTGAGCCTTCGTCTCAATTTTAGTTATTGAACGATATACAATCTCAAATTGAGCTCTATCATGAAAACAAAAAAAGCATGTGCTTTGGTTCAAGAAGCACATGCTTAAATAAGATTTAGGGATTTAATCGGTGTTGATAAAGCTCTTTATCTCGCTAGTCAACCGATCTCCCCTGTTACGTCATAATTACTCTACATTCCCTTTGACTCTCAGTACAAAGGCTCCGTCACGACCATTGCTGTAAACGGCGATGGTCTTTACGAACGGACCGGGACGTCCTGCCGGATCATAAGTGATTTTTACGCGACCTTCTTTGCCCGGGGCAATAGGCTCTTTGTCAAATTCCGGAGTGGTACAGCCGCATGAGGCTACTACACGTGTCAATACGAGAGGTGAAGAACCTGTGTTCTTGACCATGAATGTATGTGATACTTTACCATTGGCTTCTTTGATTGTTCCGAAGTCATGATCTGTTTCAGAGGCTGTAATTACTGCCCCCTTGTTGCTCTGAGCATAGACCACTCCTACGCAAAGCATAAGAGCCAATAATGAATAAATTAACTTTTTCATAAAATTATATCTATTTTATCTTATTGTACTAATAAATCGTCAATACACAAAGGTATTATTTATTTGGGAGAATTAAAACAATTTTGCTTGTAATTTGAAAAAATATGTTATTTTATGCTGTGATGCCAATCGATTTTAACATATTTTATGCGGGAGCCTTCCGTAATTACCTCTTTTACAAGTCTCCCAATACTTTGTTCTTACCCACAACGGCTACAAACTCTTTGAGGTAGTGTGGCTCCCAATAAGCTACATCGGCATACGCTTCCGCTTTTACAGCCTTGTGAGCCAGCTCGGTCATTTGGGAGGCTATGGGTAGATAGGCTCTTTGTGGGAATATGGCATGCCTATGAGTGATGACCTGTGAGCATTTGTTACTTCCATTGCCTACAAACACAATATTTCTTTCTTGAAGCTCGGAAGCATAAATATCTGCATCTATAATCAACGGCTGATCGTCTGTGATACGGTTGCCTTTGTGGTCGAAGATAGCTGTATAGACCTCCATCCTGCGGGCATCAATCATGGGGCATATCCATGCTCCCTCAGGTACATCACCGTGTATGATAGCTTCATGAGCTAAAAGTTCCAGGGTGGAAACAGGGATCAGAGGGATGCTGTATCCGAAGCAAATACCTTTGGCAAAAGAAGTGCCTATGCGGAGTCCTGTGTACGATCCCGGGCCGGCACTGAGCGCTACGGCTTGCGGGTGATAACCCTGCTGAGCGCTGAGCTCCAGTACTTCCTTCCCGAATACTCCTATAAGAGATGCATGTTGGGCTTTATCTTCCAAGAAGTTTCGTTCGGCTATGATTTCTTTACCATGACACATAGCCACTGAGCATGCTGTAGTGGTAGTATCAATGAGTAATATTGTATTGAGTTTATTATCAGTCATTTTAAAGGAATTAGTGGTGCAAATTTAGCATTCTTTTGAGTGAAACCGATACTGCCGACGTTAATTTGTGCGTTGAAAAGAAAATAATTTTAAGATTATAATAGTAAATAGCATAGTAAATGTACCTTTGTTCGTTATACCAAAAGTACATTAACTATATAAAGTATTAAGGTTATGATTAGTTTTTATTCAATGCCTGTTATCTTCATTGCCGGTATTATGGGAATAGCCTTTGAAGATAAAATCAAGATCAACAAGAGTGCTATAGCTCTGATCATGTGTGTATGCCTGTGGGTATTTCTTTTGGCAGACGGGAGTATTGCCATAGGAACGGCGGGGTTTACCGAGTTTACATCTCATTATCCGGCTTCAAGCCAACCGGCGGGTGGCAGCGTGATAAGCAATTATATCTCCACATCCCTTACCGAGCATTTGGGCGATGTGTCCGGCACTTTGTTTTTTGTTCTATGTTCTATGGTGTTGGTAAATACCATAGACAACTACGGAGGATTCAAAGCAATCACTGCCTATCTCTCTACTACAGATAAGCGTAGTTTATTATGGAGAGTCGCTTTTGCCTCTTTCTTTTTCTCTGCTTTTCTCGACAATCTGGCTGCGGCCATCGTCATTATAGCTATCCTGCGCAAACTGGTGCCGGATAGGACAGATCGGCTCAAATATGCTTGTATGTGTATCATCTCCTGCAACGCCGGCGGCTCGTGGTCTCCTATCGGTGATGTCACTACTTTGCTGTTGTGGACCAATGGACGCATCACACCTCTCCATCAGATCACGCATGTGTTTGTGCCTGCGCTCATCAATATGTTAGTTCCTTTGATCATAGCTCACTTCTGGCTTTTCAAGAAAAAGGCCAAGCTCCGTTTGGAAGCTGAGAGTTCTTATGATGAGTGGGGAGATATCCTGCCCAACCGTGCCCGTCGTACAGTGTTTTGGGTCGGTATTGGTTCATTGATGCTCATTCCTTTTTATCAAACATTCTTCAATATCCCTGCATTTATGGGAGCTATCATCGGACTTGTGATTATTTGGGTTTATACCGAGATCATGTTTCACAAACACAAGAAACGGCTCTCCGGTGCTTCCGAATTACGTATTACCAATTTATTGCACCAAACTGATCTTTCCACGATATTCTACTTCCTCGGCATTCTTATGTCTGTGGCAGCTTTGGAGACGGGTGGGCAGCTTGCCAAGGCCTCCACGGGAATATCTCAGATCATGCCCAATACAGATTTGCTTGCAGGCTCTATAGGTTTGCTTTCCTCAGTGCTGGACAACGTAGCTCTTGTCGCAGCAGTATTGGGTATGTACCCTGTAGATGCTGTAACGGGGGTAGTGAGCCCATTTGTTCTCGATGGATCTTTCTGGACGTTTCTTGCCTATTGTGCGGTTACAGGGGGTAGTTTACTCATCATCGGTTCCGCCACAGGTGTTACCGTAATGGGATTGGAAGATATCAGTTTCGGATATTATTTCAAAAGATTTAGCGCACTCGCTCTTTTAGGTTATATTTGCGGAGGAGTAACCTTCATGTTATTTGCATAAGACACTATTTAGTTTACCCATTAATATTAGAGTATTCATACATATTTATCATGGAAGATATTGTAAAACAGTTTTTACCGAATGAAGAGATAGGAGAAATCAAAGCATTCGGCAACGGGCATATCAATGACACTTTTGGAGTAAAAGATGCGCAAGGCAACCTCAGATGGGTGTTGCAGAAAGTCAATCATCATGTTTTCCCGAGGATAGAAGTGTTGCAGCATAACATCGATGTTGTGAGCAAAAAAATGGAAGAGAAGTTACGTGAGGAAGGTTTGGCCGACTATGAAAGGCGATTCCTTTACTTTTATCCTTTGGCAAGTGATCCGTCCAAGAATTATACATTCGACGGTGAGCATTACTGGCGTCTTTGTCGTTATATCCCTCAAAGCAAAAGTCTCTCTGATCTTACTCCGCAAACAGCTCGCAGTGCAGGCGAAGCTTTCGGACGTTTCGAAGAGATATTATCCGATATTCCCGAAGGCGTATTAGGCGATACTATAGTCAACTTTCATAACATGTCTTTCCGTCTCGGGGAGCTACGTGACGCTGTGAACCGTGATGCGGTAGGCAGATATGCTAAGGTCAAAGACTTGGTAGATAAGCTGGAAAGCCGAGCTGATAAGATGGTGCTGCAAGAGCAGTTGTATGCCCAGGATAAGCTACCCAAGCGTACCATACATTGTGATACCAAGGTGGACAATGTGTTGTTTGACGAAGATGATCATGTACTTTGTGTTGTGGACTGGGACACTGTGATGCCGGGATTTATACTTAGTGACGTAGGTGATTTCATCAGAACGGGAGTGAATACCGGTGCTGAAGACGAAGCCGACCTTGACAAAATAGGAGTGAATATGCCGGTGTACAAATCTTTTGTCGAGGGATACCTCTCCACTGCGGGCAAGTTCCTTACCCCTATGGAGCGCAAACTCATCGCTTACGGCGGACGTATGATGACTTACATGCAGGCGGTGCGTTTTCTTACGGACTATATCAACGGCGATACCTATTATAAGGTGCATGACCCGGAGCATAACCTTCGCAGAGCCATAGCACAGTTTACGTATCTGGAGCGTCTGGAAGAGAAAGCTCCGGAAATGGAAGCTGTTTTGGGAGTCTAAGTCCGTATCGATGTAAGTATTTCCCACCGTTATGATAATTAATATGGCAAGCAATGCCTTCAATCTCTATGGGTGAGAGGGTATTGCTTGCCTTTTTTATATCCTCGTCACTTTAGTTTCACCCTTTTTCAGTTGATCAGGATCTATGATTGGTTTCCTGTAAATATCTCTCAGCAATCCCAGCAAGCATATATCTAAAGAATACCTCTACCAGCTTCGCGGGTAAAAGCCAATTGTTTTTTCCTCGAAGCAGTTCATCGTTCTTGCATACAAAGTTGTATCTTTGAGCATAATCAATAAATTGCGCTGAGATGAAAAAGACTTTCAAAACTTACGTAAGTCTATTAATGACTTGCATTGGTGTAGCATCTATAAGCCTGCTGGTGTCAAGTTGCAAGAATACTTCTTCCACCTTTGTCCAGGCTACCGGTAAGCCCGGTGAAATTATGCTGGTTATGGAAAATGAGTATATGAATGCTCCTATCGGAGCCAAGGTTTACGGCGTGCTCACACAGCCCGCTCTGTCCCTTACCCAAGACGAGCCCAACTTCAGCATATCTCGAGTAGCTACTCCTTCTTTCGGCGATTTTCTTCGCTATGTACGCAATGTCGTTATAGTCGATGTCGATAATACACGCTTTACCTCCACCGCACTCAAATATAATTACGATGAATGGGCCAAGGGGCAGATTGTGATACGTCTCAATACTCCTTCTGCTGATTCGCTCAGCAACTATCTCGATCGCAACAAAGCTGCACTCATCAATTTGCTGGTACGTCATGAGCTATACCGTTTCGGGACAGTGCTGGAAGATAGCTACAGCACCCGTGCCGACGAATTGACCGACAGTCTCTTCAAACATCATGTCAATATGCCTTCTGACATCAAAAGCTACAAAGTAGGCAAAGACTTTTTATGGATGTCCAACGGATTGGCACGCAAGCGACATGACATCCTGGTGTATTCCTTCCCGTTCAAAAACAAGAAAGATATAGCCATAGACCGCATGGTAGAGGTGCGCGACTCTGTACTCAAAGCCAACATAGAAGGCGGTGTAGAGGGTAGCTATCCCACCACAGAGAGCAAATACAATCTCTATCATCGCTATGTCCAAACAGCAAATGGACAGATAAGAGGTGAGTTGAGAGGCATTTGGAAGATGGAGGGCGGCGCCATGATGTCGGGGCCTTTTGTCTGCCAGGCATACATCGACCAAAAAGCCGGCAAGGTGTACGTAATAGAGGGCTTTGTATATAACCCCAATGAGAAAAAACTCACCTTGTTACGTATGATGGAAGCCGGGCTGTATAGCTTCCGCCCGGATAATATCAAAAAGTTCAACGCTGCCGAGATATTGGAAAGTAAAACATCTGTGATGCAATAGACAGAGCATTGCTCCATGTATACACAACTTACAATTTAAATGGATAGAAAAATAAGAGTAGCCATTACACATGGCGATATAAACGGGATCAGCTACGAGGTTATACTCAAAGCTTTGGCAGACGAATCCATGCTCGATCTCTGTACTCCCGTCATCTACGGATCTACGAGAGTGGCATCTTACTGGAAGAAAAAATTGGAGATCGAGGGCAATCTCACTTGGAACCAAATACGCTCTACCAAAGAGGTAAGAGATGGTGTTATCAACCTGCTCAACATATCGGATGATGACTTCAAGGTCACACCCGGCATGATCTCCGAAGACGGAGGACGTGCCGCACTTATTGCTCTCGAAAAAGCTACTTCTGATGTAATGATGGGCTATTGTGATGTGTTGGTAACCGCACCTATCAATAAAGCTGCCATGCCACGCGATGCTTTTCCCTACAACGGACACACACAGTACCTCGAGGACAAGTGCGCCATGGTCACAGGGCGCTCACTCATGATTCTCTGTGCTTACGATGTGCGGGTCGCACTTGTCACCACACACATTCCTGTGAGTGATGTCCCGGGAGCCATTACCGAAGAACTAATCTTGGAGAAGTTAGGCGTTCTCGATAAAACGCTCAGGCGAGATTTCGGTATCGGTAAGCCACGGATAGCTGTGCTTTCGCTCAATCCCCATGCTGGCGACAGCGGACTCATAGGATCGGAAGAGATATCCGTTATCAAACCGGCCATAGACAAAGCTTTTGATTCCGGTATTATGACTTTCGGCCCTTATGCCGCAGATGGCTTTTGGGGTTCGGATGTTTCCATCGCTTTTGATGGTGTGTTGGCTATGTATCATGACCAAGGATTGGCTCCTTTCAAAGCTCTATATATGAATTCAGGAGTCAATATCACTGCCGGCCTTAGTATTGTGCGCACCTCGCCCGACCACGGTACCGGCTATGATATAGTAGGCAAAAATGAAGCTTCTGAAGAATCTATGAGACATGCCATATTTGCTGCCATCGATATTTATCGCAATAGAGCCGAGTATGATTATATTACCCGCAATCCTCTGCGCAAAATATATTACAGTGGTGGTAAAGATGATGAGAAGATTGATTTGACAGCCGATTCCGTCGATTAGACTTTATCACAATCCAGTCTCTGTTTTTTTAATATCTCTATTATTATTTACCTGTAGTGTCAGTGCAGAACCCTTCTTTATACGTATATACAGCATCGGCAGGTGCAGGCAAAACGCACACACTCACCGGGCGTTATCTCGAGCTTGCACTCTCTTCTTCTGATGCTTTCAGGCATATCCAAGCTGTGACTTTTACCAATAAAGCTACGGCAGAGATGAAAGAGCGTATTGTAAGCGAGCTGTACAATCTGGCATATGCGCCTGATCAATCGGCCTTCAGTACCGAGCTGATCAGCAAGTTAGGTTATTCTCAGGATAAATTGCAGGAGCAAGCCGCTGTTGTATTGCGGGAGATACTTCATGATTACTCTTCGTTCAGAGTCAAAACTATCGATGCCTTCTTTCAGGAAGTCACTCGGTCGTTTGCTCGTGAGTTGGGGCTGTCGGGTACCTATCGCATTGCGTTGGAAGAAGCTGTGGTTTTGGATCAGGCAGTGACTCGTCTCTTGGGTAAGCTGAGCGAAGAAGAGACCGAGTCGGACACTAACCGCTGGATTACGCGGCTTACCGAAGAAGAGATACAAAAGGGTAAAGGACACAATATAAAACGCATCCTACTCTCACTCGGCAAGGAGATATTCAAGGAAGATCTCAAGCAGATTACGTCACGTGGCGACCTCCCGTCCAAGGAGGATATCAGTCGCTTTGGCAGGGATATAAACCGACTCATGGATGATTTCACCATCGAGCTCCGTGCCATTGCCACAGAGGCTTTGGATATTATAGCTCGTCATGGACTTGAGGTCACCAGCTTTGCATACGGTAAAACGTCTGCTATGAACGAGTTTGCCAAGATCTCCGCAGGTGCTGATCCCATCCCTCCCGGTAAGCGATTTACCGATGCCGCACACAATCCCGATAAGCTCACGGCCAAGAGTGCACCACCACCCACCCGTGCCGCCATAGAAGCTGCTTTGGCTGGTGGTTTAGAGCAGTGTATGACTCGCTTGCTGTTGCTTTTTGAGAAGTCATACCCGGCCTTCAATACCGCCCGTGAGGCCGTGAAGCTACTGCCACGCTACGGGCTCATCGCTGATATATACAAAGAGGTGCAGGAGATAGAGAAAGAACAAAACATGATGCTCATCTCTGATGCCCCCACACTCATACATCGTATTATTGCCGGTAGTGATATTCCTTTTATCTATGAAAAGATAGGTAATAGGCTCAATCATCAGATGATAGATGAGTTTCAGGATACCAGCCGGATGCAATATCATAATTTCCTTCCATTGCTCACCGAAAGTCTTGCACAAGGTCATGACAATCTTATTGTGGGCGACGTGAAGCAGAGTATCTATCGCTTTCGCAATTCCGACAGCTCTCTGCTGAGCAGCGCCGTGGAGCAGGATTTTGTGCTTTATGCCAAGCCCGAAACTCTGCAACAAAACTGGCGTAGTTGCAAGGAGATCATCGAATTCAACAACGCTCTTTACCAACAACTGCCTGCGCTCCTTACCCACTATTTCCACTCACTCATCACGGCATCTATTGTCCCTGAAGCTGCCCCTATGGCAGAGATCTTCAAGCAAGCTTATCGTGAGGCTCCTCAGCTCTTACCCGAGTCCAAGGCTGATTACCATGGAGCCGTACGTATCCACAAATACTCCGTGCATGAAGCCGTGGAGGGAGATGCCGATCTGTGTGCACTATCAGATGATCTCATCACTTCCGATGATGTCACTGTGTTGCCCGGCGAACGCCAAATCGTGTGTGCACAAGTGGCACGTACTGTGATAGACATACAGCGAAGAGGTTTCAAGCCCTCCGACATAGCTATATTGGTACGTGACAAAGCCCAGGCACAACTCATAGCTCAAGCCCTATTGATGTACGAGCGTATGCCTGAAGAGATGTGCTTTTCTATGGATGTTATTTCCGCAGAGGCTTTGCGCATCGATCGCTCGTATGCTGTGAGGCTCGTAGTCTCCGCCATGAGATATATCAATGCTGCCGATGATACCATGACCCGCTATATCTTGGGCGAAGCATACGGTAGCTTGGTACGCCTCTCGCATCCTGAAGTCGTATCTCCACAGATTCCTGAGGATCATTACGCAGTACTGCTCGAGTACGGGCGTAAGAGTCTTTATGAGACGGCCGAGGGTGTTGTGGCGCTCTTCAATGAATATATTCCGGAGGAAGAAACTTCTTATATCCTGCGACTGCTCGATTTGGTCAATGACTTTCAGTTTGACCTCTCAGCAGACATTGCTTCTTTTTTAGTCTGGTGGGATCAGACCGGGCATAGGGAAACCATTGTAAGCCCTGATAGCGACAGAGCCATCTCGCTCATGACAGTGCACAAGAGCAAAGGTCTGGGATTTCCTGTGGTGCTTATGCCTTTTGCCAATTGGCCTGTGGGGCCTAAGGCCAATTTTGCACCTATTCTTTGGTGTGATCTCATGGGGCGAGCTCCTTTTGACAACCTGCCTGTGATACCTGTAGGCTATGTGGCGGAGCTGGCCAATACCTATTTTGCGAAAGATTACTTCCGTGAGCAAATACTCACGGCACAAGACAATCTCAATCTTCTCTATGTGGCTACTACAAGAGCTAAGCAAGAACTGCATATCTGGCTCAACGACGATGTACAGCCTGCTCCCGATGCCAAGTTAACGTCCATTGACCTTCTATTACACAGAGCTCTGGATGATGTCGATGCCTGTGTCCCTTATACCGTGACGGACGAGCAGCAGGGGATTGAGGATGCTTATCCCCCGTATACATTTCACGAGGCTCATGAAGAGGAGGATATGCCGGGTATTGTTCTTGACAAAATCAGGTCGTACTCTCTTGAGGATCGCTTGAGTATCCTCTTTGAAGGTCGCTCATTTTTTAGAGAAGATAGCCCTCGCAAACATGGGCGGACCATGCACCGCATACTTTCGGCAGTAGAGACATATCATGATCTACAAGCTTCCTTGGACAAGGCGGTGAGTGATGGCCTCATTACGGACGATGATGCCCTTGACTTGCAGGCGGAGCTGGAAGAGCTCATGACTGCGGGTGTGGCAGCACCGTGGTTCGATGGCTCAGGCACAGTGCTCAGTGAGGCTCCTATTATCGGAGGCGAAATAAGAGGCATTCGCAGGCCTGATAGAGTGATACTCTACCCGGATCAGAGTGCAGTGGTGGTCGATTATAAGTTCGGTGAGGAGCATGGTGCACATCGTCGCCAGGTCAAAGCCTATGCTACACTTCTTTCCGATATGGGATATGCTCCCGTGAGGGGTTTTCTGTGGTACGTAGCCAAAGGAGTGGTCAAGGAAGTATAACTACCCACTCCCGGACTTCTTATTGTATCATTATTCTTATGAATACATCCTTTGCCAATCAGCAATAACTTATTAGATATCTTATGTTTGTTCTTCTTATAATGAGACTGTTGCAAAAGTCAACAGTCTCATGGATTTTGGAGGCAAAGCCGACAAAATACACTTTGACCGGGCAGAGAAGGTAAAGTGCAAGGCGCTAAGAGTGAGT
This sequence comes from Porphyromonas pogonae, assembly GCF_036320655.1. Taxonomy (NCBI): domain Bacteria; kingdom Pseudomonadati; phylum Bacteroidota; class Bacteroidia; order Bacteroidales; family Porphyromonadaceae; genus Porphyromonas; species Porphyromonas pogonae. The sequence goes on along the minus strand of NZ_CP143258.1, from coordinate 169,324 downwards.
GCACAGGGAGTTTACTTCAGGTAAATGACCAAGCACGAATCTCGCAAGCAACGAAGCAATTTGCCTGCTATGCAACGGTCTCATAATCCCAGTCTTGTTTTGACACATTGATTGTTTATAAGCTAATACTGTGTCATTTTGCTGTGGATGAGGTGTTGTAATACTCCCAAAATATTATTGTAAGATCTTGGCAGTGTGGCAACTAAATTATTAGGACAAGTTGTTTTTAGTAAAAAAGACCTTCTTTTTCGGTAGAAAGAAGGTCTTTTGATAAGAAAATCGGGCCAAAATGAGTGCATCTGCAATGCTAATGACATAGCTTTGTGGATAGCAATTATACTCTGGTAAACACAGAGGTGTTTTAACTAAAATAGCGCCGTGTTTTAACTAAAATGTTTCGGTGTTTTAACTAAAATACGAAAGAGTCTTAACTAAAATGTTTTCGTGTTTTAGTTAAGATACGGGAATGTTTTAGTTGTAGTACTGCGACAAAAGAATATCATAAGAGTAGATGGAGCAATATATAAGTGACCGGGGGATGATGTAGCTATACCGGGAGTAGTACGTATCCGTAGGCTTGGGCATTATAAATCCTTATAAATTTGCTGATTGGTGAAGGTCTTGATTTCATGAGATAGACATAGTCTATATTCATCATATTGATGAATAAGTCATTATAACACGTGTGTGGGCAGGTCTTGTTATTGGTCTTGAATCCCATATTTGTCGAAATAAAATGAGTCTTTTAGGATAGATGTATGTTAGTAAAAGAACAAAGATACAACATACATACCCCCTTTGTCAAGCCTTGAAATAGAGTGGGTTTTTGTCAAATAGATATTTTAACCCTTAAAATTGCATCATTTTGTCAAATGTATCACGCCTTTATGTGATGTCGTATACTCTTACAAGGAGCCTAAGTTAGAGCTTGGATGGTAGGGAATTGTCTGAGGGGGCGATAGACTTACGGAGTATGATGGCAGCTTCGGGTCCCATGTTGAACAGCAGATCCAAGATGCTCAGGTTAGGGTGGAAGTGATTAGCTTCTGCCAAAACCTGATAGTAGGGGTGGGGGATGAAGAGGGGATCACTGGGCGAGTGCTTGGGTCTGATGGCATAGCGGTAGTCGCACGGGTTTTCCGTGACATAATCTGTGGTCTCTTCTATGCGGGTGTCTATCTCCAGCAGATCGCTGAGAAGGTGTATCATCTCCTTGTTGTAGTCCCACAAGTATTCATAGCGCTTCTCATAGAAGGGTGCCAGATCGTCCCAGTAAAACTCAAAAAAAGGAGTGCTGCCGTAGGAGGATATGAGTGCTTGGCTGTGGAGGTGTCGCCACTGTCCGTGGTCGGATATGCGCACATCTTTGATTGCTGTTTTGAGCTCGGGGCCTTTTTCTACCGGTATGGTGAGTGCCTGTATGCCTTGGGGTGCTAAGATGTGACAGCGATTGCGATAGGTCTGCTTCACAAAATTCTCGCGAGCCTCCAGCTGACACACGCCTTGGTGCCTGAATAGATGCGCGAAAAACTGTATGGGAGGGGCGTAAGCCGTAGAAAGTAATAACATGGGTATGGAGATATCAGAAGAGCACAACGCTCTCGATGTTTTGGGCCGGGATAATGCCTATGTGGCGTGAGTCAGGTTTGCCGTGAGCTTGATTGTCACAGAGAATCCAGTAATAGTCGCTTTTGAACACAAAGTCGTGCAGCCTCACGCCATCGAGAAAGAGCATGCCCGACTTGAATTTGTATTTGCCTTTGGCTATGTCTGCCGTCTCTGTCCTGATGGCGGATCTGTAAGCGATAAGGCTCAGGGGATCTATCTTGTACCGCCTACCGCCTACCGGTACGGCTATTGTGTAATTGTCCTGATACGTGACGCCGTGCGGTGACGATATTGCTTTGCCGTTGATCATGACCTTGCCCCTCACTACCTGTACGGTATCGCCCGGCATACCTATGATGCGTCCTATGGAGCGCATGCCTCGGGGCGAGAGGGAGTCAGGGTATGTGGTAAACACGATGCGGGAGTTGCGCCCGGGAGTCATGAGCTTGCAAGCTACGGTGTACTTGCCGCTACGCATTGAGGGCTCCATGGCGGTGGTATCTATCCGGAAGATGGTAAACACAAAGACACGAAGCAATATACCCAACACTACGATGGCGAGTGCTGCAAGTAGGAATTTGGTGCTATCCTTGAGCTTCTTTGGCTTTGTGTTTTCCATATATGGGTGTTATTTGTCTTTGACGGGGCGCATCATACGGCTCCATCTGATCTTACCGTTGAAGAGCCCTTTCTCGTCATTGGTAGATAGCCAGATAAATGCCGGTTTGCCCACGATGTGATCTTCCGGTACGAATCCCCAGTAACGGCTATCGGCAGACATGTGTCTGTTATCGCCCATCATGAAGTAGTAATCCTGACCGAAGGTGTAGGTGTCGGCGGGTTTGCCATCGATAAGCACGGTGCCGTCCGTATTGACTTTGAGGTCATGGCCTTCATAGTTCTTGATGCAGCGAGAATAAAGAGCCAAGGCATTCTCATTGAGCTTGACTTTCATGCCTTTACGGGGTATCCACACCGGGCCGTAGTTGTCACGTGTCCATCCCGTATTGATGGTGAGCGGGTATATGAGGTCGGTGCTGTTGTCTTGCTCCACAGATATACCCTTGACGTAAGGCTCTCTATTGATAGTCTCCAGCATCTTTGTGGTAAGCGGTAGGTGATAGATGACCCCGAATTGCCCATCGGCGAGGGCTTTGAAGCCTGTTCCTTTGATGAATTGTTGGGTAGCATCGCTTTGCATTACCGCCACATCACGATAGTTGATCCCGAGGTCATCGAGTAGTTCCTGATTGAGAGGAGTACCATCCGTCTGCACCCAGTAGTTGAGCTGCATGCGAGAGGGGTTGTGCTCGGGTTTGCCGTTGATGTATAGTTGATTGTTTATGATTTGCAAGTTGTCACCAGGCATCCCCACACATCTTTTCACAAAGTGGTCACGTCTGTCTACAGGTCTGTACACCACATTGCCAAACTGTATTTTGTCGCTCCATACGACATCTCGGCCGTATATCTTGCACAAGGTGTAGTAGTCGGGGTTGGTCTTTTTGAGCGCTACAGTGTCACCTGCGGGGAAGTTGAATACCACGAGATCTTCACGCTGTACATGCCCGAATCCTTTGAGACGCCTGTATTTCCACTGCGGGTGATCCATATATGACTTGCCCCCTGAAATGGGGAGGGTGTTGTGCGTAAGAGGTACGTGTATGGGTGTGATGGGCATGCGTGGGCCGTAAGCCAACTTGCTCACAAATAACTTATCACCGATGAGCATAGTCTTCTCAAGAGAAGATGAAGGTATAGCGAAATTCTGAAAGAAAAACATACTGATCAGTGCCACGCCTATCACAGCGAAGAGGATGTCTCCTATCCATGAGCAGGTGACTCTGACTGTTTTATTGGGGTGCGATCTGTACCAACTCCAGTGGATATATTTAGTGAAGTAAAGGTCGATAACCAAAGGAAGGCCTAGTAACCACCACGGACCCGCCCAAATGATAAAAAGGATATAAAGTATAGTTACTATGGCGCCTGTGATATAGCGCTTTTTCTTTTTGGCCGGAGTTTCGGCAGGGTTGATATGTTGCTTCAACATTGTAGTAAGTGTAGTATTCTGTGCTATTGGTTTAACATCTCTTGCATCGTAAGGTATCCGCTGTGCGATGCCGTGTATTCGGCAGCCAACACGGCGCCCAAAGCAAAGCCTTCACGGCCGAATGCTTCGTGGGTGATCGTTATACTGTCAACGGGCGATTTATATTCTATAGTATGAGTGCCCGGTACTTCACCTTGGCGCAAGGAGTAAATCGGCAGTACATCGCCTTCGCTCTTTTCTTCACTTTCCCACCGCCGCAACCTTTTGGACTCTGCTATAATGCCTTCTGCAAGGGTTATGGCTGTGCCGCTGGGGGCATCTACTTTGTGTATATGGTGCGTCTCGGTCATAGATACAGCGTACTGAGGTGCTGCATTCATGAGGCGTGCCAATGTTTTGTTGAGCTCGAAGAAGAGGTTCATCCCCACGCTGAAATTAGAAGCCCAGAAAAGGGTTTTATTTTCTTGTTCGCACCTTTTTTCCATCTCGGGTAAGTGCTCTGCCCAGCCTGTGGAGCCACACACCACAGGGATACTTCTATCCAAACAGCGGGAACAATTGAGGTAAGCCGATGCGGGGGAGGTGAATTCGATAGCTACATCAGCTTGTAAAAAACGGGGATCATCAAATAGTTCTTCTTGCCCGTGATCTATGGTAAGAACTATTTGGTGTCCCCGTTCTGTGGCGATACGTTCGATGATATGACCCATCTTACCGTATCCTATAATCGCTATATTCATATCTTATTTATTTCTGTACTTCGTCAGGGAGGCATAGCGCCTTCGCTCTATTATATTAAGTACAAAGATAATAAGATATTCAAATGTTACTTAAACTTTATTGAAGAAGCACCTGAACTCGATGTATTCTTTTGCTTGGGAGTGCCGTAGCAGTATATGTCCGAAGCTCCGGATGCTTGTGCATTAAGATTGTCGGAGACTCTGATATGTGCATTGGAAGAGCCTGAACTTTTGATGTACGCATTAACAGTGGAGAAGTCTTTGCCTTTGAAATCAGATGCTCCCGAAAGCATTATATCGGCCTGTCTGCAACTTCCTGTTACTTGCGTGTCGCTTGAGCCGGAAGCCTTTAGAATCAGTTGTGTACATACGAGTGTACCTGAGTAGTCACTGGAGCCTCCCAGCATGATGTTGCATACCCCGGCTTTAAGCTTTCCTTTCTTCATATCGGACGAGCCCGAAAGGGATACTTCTATTTGATTGTATTCGACATCGATATCTTTGATATCCGATGACCCTGATGCACTGATTCTCAACTTTTGTCCCTTGAATGGGGATTTGAAGTAAATATCAGATGCTCCTGAAGACCTTACACTACTTAGAGCTGTAGTGCTCACTGTGACAGAGATGGATCCCGTATTTCGATATGATCCGCTTTTTAGTCTGGCGTAAAGCGTATTGCCCTTCACATATACCAACACATTGTTTACTATATCGGATTTTGCCTTCACCGTAGCAATATTACTTGTGCCGTTGTAAATATAGACGTCAATGCTGGAGCTGGCATCTATCGCATTGAATGAGCCTACATTGACCTTTTTTTCTACGTATTTTCCGTTTTCGCTATCATATGCCGGTTTGTTGGCACAGCAGGATGTAGTCGAGATCCATGTAGTGATCATTATGAGCAATAGTGTGCTCAACCCTAAGTTCGTACCTTTTTTCATTGTCTTTTGTTTTAAGGTGAGTATTTCGTGTTTAACTATCTTATTGACGTATAATTCCGTGAGATGTTACAAGTTTCTTTTATTTTCTTGCTACAGCTTTTTTCTTTCTCTCTCCAGAATCTCTTGGAGGCGTTTCACTATTTCGGGGTTGTCTGATGCTACATTGGTATATTCAGCTGGGTCGTGCACAAGATCGTAGAGTTGGGGCTGTGCCAGAATACCAAGCTCGGTGTTCGTGGATTGTTGGTAGCTATTGCCCTCTTTGGGTTCGATATATTTCCAACCGTCCGAGATTACTGATAAGGTGTGACTCGCCTCTATTACATAGGCTCTGCCTATCTCTGTTTTTCCCAGCAGTGCCGCAAGCTCATCCCTGCTGTCTGCCGGTATATATTCCGGGCTACTTACTATTTTTGCTAATGACCCCATGAGGTCGACATGACTGATCAATGCTCTGCTTTTGGACCCAGCCCTTACTTTCCCTGCAGGCCAGCGTACGATAAAAGGTACTCGTGTGCCGGCCTCGAATGCACTATACTTTCCTCCTCGAAAAGGTCCCCAAGGTTTGTGTCGCCCCAGCTTCTCTACAGCCTGATCCTGATAGCCGTCGTCTACTACAGGTCCGTTGTCGCTAGTGAGTATCACGAGGGTGTTTTGCGTTATTCCCATAGAATCAATAGCCGCCAGCACTTGGCCTACGGAGCCGTCGAACTGGGCTATGGCATCGCCACGAGGCCCCATGTCTGTAGCACCTGCATAGCGAGGGTGTGGAACTCGTGGTACATGAATATCATTGGTACAAAAATAAAGGAAAAAGGGCTGATCTGTGCGGCTGTGCTCTTCTATATATTTCACCGCATGAGCGGTAATGCTATCGGCAATGTTTTCATCTTTCCAGAGAGCTTTGCGACCGCCTCTCATATAACCTATACGTGATATGCCGTTGACGATGCTCATGTCATGTCCGTGACTGGGCTTCAGCTTGGTAAGAAGTTCAGGATGGGACTTACCCGTGGGTTGGCCGGGAAAGTTATGGGTATAGCTTACTTCGATAGGGTCTTTGGGATCCAGATTGACCACTCGTTGGTTTTCCATATAAACGCAGGGAGTGCGATCTGCTGTTGCAGCCATGATATAGCTGTAATCAAAGCCGATCTCTTTGGGCCCGGGAGCTACGGTAGTATTCCAGTCCTGTCTGCCTGTCTCTGCACCCAAGCCCAAGTGCCACTTGCCTATGGCGGCCGTGTGGTAACCTGCCGACTTCATTACATCAGCCAGGGTGAGTGTCTCAGGACTAATAATCAGTTTGGCATCACCTGCAGCTATCCCTGTATCTTGGCGTCTCCACGGATATAGACCTGTAAGTATTCCGTAGCGACTGGGCGTACTCGTAGCAGCACATGCGTGTGCATCGGTAAACATGCAGCCTTCCTTAGCCAACCGATCTACATGAGGTGTCTTCACGGTATTGACACCTGAAGCGGCATAACAATGAAGATCACCATATCCCACATCGTCGGCTACTATCATGATAATATTTGGGAGCTGTTCGGCGATATTTTGTGATAGAAGTGAGGCGGGAAACAAGGACGCGAATCCGATAGGGAGAATAACTGTCTTCATCTCTTTTTAGTGTAAGAATTAATATCGATCCAACTTAGGTAATGCAATTTACTTATTCTATCTTATAAATCCAATATTTCTTTATTGTATACTTATTCTCATCCATGCGTGGCAAGAAGAGCATAGCAGACTATGCTTGCCCTGTTATCATCGGTCTTATCAAATCCCCTCACTGCTGTTCAAAGAGTTGTTCTATATTATAGTTTCACCCAACAGTACAAAAAGGAAATCTAATACCATACGTAGAAAAAATGGGGGCTACTAATACCTTTTCGTTGAAGACGTGTCTATATCGTAAAACACAGCTGTCAAAACTTTGGCAAGACGGAGCTACATAGAAGAACACAAGTCTTACCCTCTGTAACGCCTACTCCAAGACGGGCTGTGTATACAAGATAAAACACAAAAGGAAGTCTGACTAAAAAAACATTGCATCCATGAGAATCATGAGTAAGAAAAAAACATTTCATGTATTGCTGTTCTGCTCTATGCTTACTCTGCTGTTGTCTACACATGCCTATGGGCAAAAGGTGACGGTGGACTATAGGCAGCAATCGATCAAGGTTGTGCTGAAAGGTATAACCGATCAGCTCGGGTACACACTGGCTTATAGCAAAGAGGCTGCCAATCTTAATGACCAAGTCTCTATCAAGGCCTCCAATGAAGAGTTGAAAAGTGTACTGGGGCGTCTCTTGAGTTCAAGACATCTTGATTATGAGATTAAAGACAAGAAGCTTTACATCCTCTACAAGAATGAAATGACAACACATACAAATACCACTACAACTCAAAAACAACAAACCGGTAAGAGCATATCCGTAAAAGGCTCTGTAGTGGATGATAAGGGGGGACCTGTGATAGGAGCCAGCATTACGATAATAAACAAATCGGGTGGTGTGACATCGGACGTAGCGGGTAAATTTGTGTATAATTTTACCAAAGGGGATCGTATCAGAATCTCGTCCGTAGGTTATGCCTCGCAAGTCTTGGTGTACAACGGCGAGGCTACTCTCAAGATTGTACTCAAGGAAGACTCCGAACTTCTCAATGAAGTAGTGGTAATAGGTTACGGTACTATCAAAAAAAGCGATATGACGGGAGCTGTATCTTCTGTAGATACCAAAGAGCTGGGCAAGATAGCTACCACTAATCCTGCAGAAGCACTGCAAGGCAAAGTGTCCGGTGTGAGTGTGCGTAAGATGGGGGGTAATGCCGGTGCCGGTGTGAATGTGAAGATCAGGGGTATTAGCACCTTTGGCAGTAATGAGCCTCTTTACATCATTGACGGATTCCCGGGTGATATCAACAATGTAAACCCTCAGGATATAGAGTCTATGGAGATTCTCAAAGATGGTGCTGCTGCTGCGATCTATGGATCTGTTGCTGCTAACGGAGTGGTTATTATCACAACTAAAAACGGTAAGAAAGGTAAAACAAAGGTGGACTTCAACAGCTATGTAAGCTTTGTGAACGTAGCCAAGAAGTTGGAGATGCTTGATGCCCAAGGCTACAAGCAAGTACACAAGCAGATGTACGAAAACTATAATATGTACGCAACGGATGATGAGAAGATCAAGTTGCCTGCCTATATCACCAACCCTTCTGATGTGAATACGGACTGGCAGGACGCCATATTACGCACGGGACTTTCGCAGAGTTATCTGTTGAGCATTCGTGGAGGTGCAGACAATGCCACTTATTCCCTTTCTTATAACAGGGCTGCCGACAAGGGTATCTTCCTCGGTAATAACTACAGGCATGACAATGTGCATGCCAAGCTGAATCTGACCAAAGGGATATTCAAGATAGAATCTCATTTCGGATTTAAGTTCACCGATACCAAGCAACCCGGTTACTCACTCAAGGAGATGTATATGATATCCCCATTGGTGCCTATACTCGATCCCAAACAACCAAGTGGCTATGGACTCACAAATTTTGATGATCTGCCCAATAATAGAAATATTATGGCCGATTATAATTTTCAGAAGTATTCCAATAAGTCGTACCATACCACAGCCAATGGCGCACTTACTGTCAATATCACCGATTGGCTCAATTTCAAAACAGCTTACGGATACAGGGGCGAGCATCAGAGACGCGCTTATCATACCCCGGTGTATGTGGCGGACTACAAGTCTAAATCCGATTTCCCAACCAACAGCGAGACTACTGGCTACTGGGATGAGCAGGTGTTTGATAATATTCTTTCATTCAACAAGACTTTCGATAAACACTCTGTCAATGCTATGGCGGGTACTTCTATCACTGATCGTAAATACTCCTGGAACTCGGTATCGGTTGAGGGCAAGACTATTGTATATAAAGTAGAGAACGGCAGACTTGTTACTACTGAAGAGCCAAAGGGATTTCTCGACCAAAGTTTTGAGACGATCGATGCAGGGAAAGGCGGTACTTTCGATGGTAGCGGTTCCAAATGGATTTACAGAAGAGCGTCTTTCTTCGGGCGATTGAATTACAGCTATGATAGTCGTTACCTTCTTCAATTTACTATACGTCGTGATGGTTCTTCTAAGTTTGGTAAGGACTCTCGTTGGGGTACTTTCCCCTCTTTGGCACTCGGCTGGAAGATAAGCGAAGAAGACTTCTTCATTAAGGATGGCTTTATCAACAGTCTTAAGTTGAGAGCAAGTTGGGGTCGCCTTGGAAATGAGAATGCTTTGGGCTATTATGATTTCCAGGCTCTTATAAATACTGCCAACAACAAAGCTCAAGGCTATGTCAAAGGCAATGGTGAGAATCCGTGGCCGGGAAGTATAGCACGAGATCTTGAAAATAGGTCTCTGCAATGGGAGACTTCTGATAATAAGAATATCGGACTCGACTTCGGACTTTTCAATAATAAGCTCACCGGATCTTTCAACTATTTCTATAATCAGACCGAAGACCTCCTTATTACCAAAGTATTGCCCCCTTCTGCGGGGTATTATGACCCGGTGTTGAATGTGGGCAAGATACGTGACACCGGTATTGAATTTGAGTTGAAATACAATGGCAATATAGGTGACTTTAAATACGGTGCAGGCATGAACTTCAGCTTTATCAATAATAAAGTAGTGTCTCTGGCTGAAAAATACCAAGTATTATATGGCGAAGGCCTGAAATACGGATCAGAACATTTCCCTACCCAGACCCGAGAGGGTAAGCCTATCGGTAGCTTCTTCCTCTATAAAACGGATGGGTTGTTCCAGTCGGAATCAGAAGTGAAGGCATACAAAAACGATAAAGGAGTACTGCTCCAGCCTGAGGCTCATGCAGGAGACCTTAAATTTAAAGATATCAATGGAGACGGAGTTATTGATGAGAATGATAAAGAATATTGTGGCAATGCTACTCCTAAGTACGAGCTCAATTTCAACCTGAGTGCTGAGTACAAAGGCTGGGACTTCGTTGCCGTGTTAGGCGGTGCTTTCGGATACAAGCTTTATAATGGTAATAAATATTTCTATGAAGGGATGAATTCGGGATCCAATTTCCTCAAATCAGCCTTGGATGCATGGACACCCACTCATACCAATACATCTGTGCCACGAGCTGTGTACAAAGACCTCAACGGTAATCTCAAAGAGTCCGACCGATTCTTGGAAAAAGGCGACTTCTTCCGCCTGCGACAAGTGCAGCTTGGATATACATTGCCGACAGAGTGGACTCATAAACTGTACCTAGACAACCTCCGCTTCTATGTCAGCGGCGAGAATCTTTTTACCCTCACATCTTATAAGGGTATCGATCCGGAGTTCTCACGCTCCAGTGTCTTGAGCAACGGTATTGATAAGCTCATCTATCCGTTTACTCGTTCTTACACCATAGGTTTACAGCTATCATTCTAAAAAAGACAAACACAATGAAAAAGTATATATATAGTTCATTCCTGTTGATGTCTTTGTTATTGACATCATGCGACAATTTCCTTTCGGTAGAGTCTCCCGACAAGCTTACCACCAAGAAATTCTGGAGAGATAAGAAAGATGCTGAGTCTGCAATAGCTGCAGCGTATTCACAACTAGAGTACTCTGTAGATACATGGGCGTTTGCCGAAGTAAAGTGGCCTGTGGAGGCTTATAGGGAGGATATCATTACGCTTGGTAATGATGCTATGAATTATCCCAATTGGGTAGAATTGTCTACGTTTTCTTATACCAACGGTAATTCTCAGGTTACCGAATACTGGAAGAATAATTATGATGGAATCAATTTTTGTAATCAGATATTGGAGAATGTTCCCAAGATAGATAAGAATAAGATTGATGATGCTTCAAGAGCACAGATCTTGGGCGAAGCTCATTTCCTTAGAGCGTACTATCATCTCAAACTTTTGCTCAACTGGGAAAAGATTGTGATAAGAGATAAGTTCATCGCCGGCACACAAGACCTCAAGAAGCCTGTATCGGAGCGTGTGGCATGTTGGGATGCCATAGTGAGTGATTTGAAACAATCGCTTCGATTGCCTGCTCGATATGATGCAGACAATGTAGGACGTGCTACTTCCGGTGCGGCATATTCGTATTTGGGCTTTGCGTATCTTACTCGCGCATATGAAGAGAAGGCGAAGAAAGAGGAGTATTTGGGACAAGCTTTGGAGGCCTTCGAGCATGTCAAAGGGTATGAGTTGGAGGAGAAGTTCAGTAGCATGTTCTCCGGTGTTAACAAGAATTGTAAAGAATCTGTCTTTGAGCTTCAGTTTTCTATGAATACTGCCAGCGGAGCCAATTACCGTACCCAATTCCATAAGTGGATAGCAAGCTCTGAGCTTGGAGGCTGGGATGAAATACTTCCCAGCCAAATACTCATTAGTGAGTTCGAAAAAGAAGGAATGATCTCTACCCAGAGTTTGTATGATAAACGTATGTATGAGACTCTATTTTTCGACACACCCTTTTACAACGATGGTAAAAAGAAAGTGTTTGGCAGTGATTACAAAGATAAGTTCGGAACCTCCAAGCGCACTGTATTCCGTAAAATGTTACCATCCACACAGCAGGGGATGGATCAGAACTATTGTGCTATCAATATCCCTTTGATGCGATATGCCAATGTCATGCTTTTCAAAGCCGAAGTCCTGAATGCCTTGGGACGTTCGGCAGAAGCCATTCCTCTTATCAATGAGATACGAAAGGTACACGGCAATATGCCCCCGATGAAAGGCTCTTCACCGTCCGAGGTAATGGCACAGATAGAGCATGAGCGCATGATAGAATTCCCGTTGGAAAACTGGCGCTGGTACGATCTTCGCCGTTGGGGTAAGCTTACGCAGGCCATGAGCGCAGCCAAAAGAAGCGGTTTCAATGAGAGTAAAAATAGTTTCTATCCGTTACCGTTAAAAGAAGTATTGGCCAATCAATAATCTTTATGCAGGTATCGTATTTACGAAACCTGCTCAAAATATAAGCAGTAAATCTTTTCATGTCATGGCTTTGTCCGGGAGCGTCAGCTCCCGGTGCATTGCCTCATAACAACCTGTTGGTGATGGGTGATTGTACTGCTTTTTTCTCCGCATTTGACACAAAGCGATTACTTTTGCAGAGTAGCGGTACACTCTGTGTGTGCCCGTTATATTTATCGAGTAATCATCTTATAACATCTTTTTATTGACCATGCTTATTATCATATGCTTTCTGATTTTGGGGATAGGTATAGGCTATCTTTTCAGGCACAATAACCTCAAGTACGTAAGCAACATTATATCTGTGCTTACGTGGTTACTATTGTTTTTTATTGGTTATGAGTTTGGTTGCGACCGCAGTATCCTTGCCAATCTGACCAAAATCGGTTTTGATGCTTTGCTTATTACCCTTTTTGCAGTTCTTTTTAGCTGCTTGGCGGCCAAATGGACTTTAGGGTATTTTCAAAAATTCTATAAACGCACTGGTCATGAAAAGTAGTGTTATTACAGCCCTCATGTTTATTGCAGGACTCGTGCTTGGTGGTATGGGCAACGTTATTCCGCCACACGTCATCCCTGACAAATTATCTTTCTATCTACTCTGCTTCCTTCTCTTGTTTGTGGGCGTATCTATCGGGAGTGATGAGCGTGTAATAGGCAATTTTAGAAATTTTCAGGGGATACTCTTACTATTACCATTCGCCACTATGGCGGGTACGCTGTTGGGTAGCGCTGTAGTATCTTTACTCCTGCCTCATCGTTCTATCACAGAGTGCTTGGCTGTAGGCAGTGGTTTTGGTTATTATTCCTTATCCGGCATTATCATTACAGAGTACAAAGGAGCTGAGCTTGGTGCCACAGCATTATTATCCAATGTAATCCGGGAGATCTTTGCATTGCTGGGACCGCCCTTGTTCATCAAGTATTTCGGTAAATTGGCTCCCATTGCAGTAGGGGGTGCCACCAGTATGGATACCACACTGCCCATTATCCTCAAGTTTTCCGGAAAAGATGTTTTACTTATCTCTATTATTCATGGTATAACACTTGATTTTAGTGTTCCTTTTCTCGTTAATTTCTTTTGCTCATTTTAATACAACGGTGTAAAATATGAAACGAATTTCGACCTTGATTCTATGCTACATATTTGCTTTATGCTATGCAAGCCCTCAGCAACATACTCCTCAAAGAGTAAACTCTCCTTCTGATGCTTGGTGGCAGGATCCATTGGTCAATGGGGTCAATAGAGAGCCTATGCATGCTTTTTTCAGACCATTTCGCAATGAAGCGGCAGCAATAGCGCAGTTGCGCAAGCCTGATCACGAATGGCTCAGAAGAGATTATAAAACGGAGCGTGTTATCAGTCTTGACGGCATGTGGTCTTTCAAACTTACCAAGACAGTGGAGCAAATGCCTCATTTTTATCGTCGCGGTTTTGATTACTCCGGTTGGAAGTCTATTACAGTACCCGGAAGCTGGGAGTTGCAAGGCTTCGATGTTCCTATTTATACCGATGTACGCTATCCTTTCCCGGCCAATCCCCCTTTTGTGCCTAAGGATTACAACCCTTGCGGAGCTTATATCAAAGAATTTACAGTCCCGGCCGACTGGAACGGTGAAGACATATTCATTGATTTTGAGGGGGTGGAATCCGCCTTTTATTGTTATCTCAACGGCGAATTTATAGGTTACAGCGAAGATAGCCGGCTTCCTGCACACTTTAATATTACCAAGTATGTTCGACCGGCGGAGAAGAATATTCTTGCCGTCAAGGTGATACGTTATTCCGACGGGTCTTATCTCGAATGTCAGGACTATTGGAGGTACAGCGGTATAGAACGCAGTGTTTACATATATGCCCGTCCGCAAAATAGAGTGGCGGATTTTGTGATTCACAATAAGTTTTCTCCTGATTTCAGAGAGGCTACTTTGTCTTTCAATCTCACTCTCTGCAATCCCCGGGGGATGGAAGTCCAAGTCAAGTTGCTTGATGCCGAGTCCGAGCAACTATTCTCCCGCACGTTCACTCCCGCTTCAGCTCGCGACACACTGCATACCATCGATACTCGCATCACTTCACCTCGTTTGTGGAGTGCAGAAGACCCTTATCTCTATCGGTTGGTTGTAAATACGTTCGATAAAGATAGCCATAAACCGCTCGAATCATTTTGTCACCCATTCGGACTAAGGAGTGTAGAGCTCTATGACGGGCAACTTCTGGTCAATCGAGTTCCCATTCTTATCAAGGGGGTCAACCGACACGAGCACGAACCACTAAAGGGTCGCAGCATATCTGTAGAAAGTATGATCAGAGATATAACACTGATGAAGCAGCACAATATCAATGCCGTTCGTTGCAGCCATTACCCTAATTACCCTGAGTGGTACGCTCTATGTGATAAGTATGGTCTGTATGTCGTGGATGAAGCCAATATCGAAAGCCATGGGATGGAAAACCACAAGGATGGTACACTTGCCAATAACGATCCGTGGAAAGTGCCTTTTCGCGAGCGTATGCAACGTATGATCCATCGTGACCGCAACTTCTCGTCTGTAATTATTTGGTCTTTGGGCAACGAATCAGGGTATGGAAAACATTTTGAGTCCAATTACAAATGGAGCAAGCAGTATGACCCGTCTCGTCTTGTGCAGTACGAAGGCGGAGGAGAGGAAGGTATGTCTGATATTTTTTGTCCTATGTATGCGCGTTTGTGGCATTTGCAGAAGTTTGTTAACGAAAGACAGTCACGTCCGCTTATCCTCTGCGAATATGCCCATGCTATGGGCAACAGTGTCGGTAATCTAAGTGATTATTGGGATCTTATTTATAAGCACAAGAATCTTCAGGGTGGTTTTATCTGGGATTGGATAGACCAGACCTTTGAGCGACGTGACTCCGCAGGGCGGATTATACAAGCATACGGCGGAGATTTGGGGTGTGTGGGCGTGCCTAACGACTCTAATTTTTGTGCCAACGGGTTAGTGTCGGCAGAGAGGGTACTTCATCCGCACATTCATGAGGTAAAGAAGGTGTATCAGTATATCCGCTTTGCTCCCGCTGCTTTTTCAGAAAATAGCACCAAGATAACTAACTTGCATGATTTTATTGATTTAAGTGACTATTATTACCGTTGGACTATTCTTGCCGATGGTCATCCCATCCGTACAGTGACAGGTGATTTCCCTTCTACTCCCCCGGGTAAAAGCTCTTTCATCAATATCCCCTTGGGGGCTTATGCTCATGCTTCCGACGGTAAAGAATACTTTCTCAATATAGAAGCTTTGACTCGAAAAGATAAGGGGGTATTGCCACACGATTTTGTAGTGGCTGTGGAGCAGATCCCTCTCAACTCTGTAATCTTGCCCAAACCGCATCTTACTTCTGAAAGTAAAAGTATCGATGTGCGGGAAACCTCGCTCATGATAAATATAGGATCGCCTTTTGTGAAAATCGGATTTGATAAATCTTCCGGAGAGATGACTTCCCTTGACTATGGTTACGGTAACATCCTACTTAGGGGGTTGCAACCCAATTTTTGGCGTGCCCTTACAGACAATGATGTGGCCAACGGTACTGCCGAGCGCTGTGGCGTATGGAAAAGAGCATGGAGCAATAAACGATTGCTATCCATACGGCACGACAAGGTGAAAGGAGGTGCCGTACGTGTATCATGTAAATATCTGCTTACTCAAGCTCACTGTGCGGTAGACCTTTTCTATGATATTTATCCCGGCGGACTCATCGGTGTGACTCTGAATTTCTCTCCTGTCGACAGGAAGTTAGCACTGCCCGAACTACCACGGTTGGGTATGAGCATGACGGTGTGGAAGCATTTTGACCAAGTAACTTGGTATGGCCGTGGCCCTCATGAGAACTATCAGGATCGTAAGTCTTCCGCTCTTATCGGTATGTACCGATCATCCGTTTGGAATCTGTTTACACCCTATGTGCGCCCACAGGAGACAGGCAATATGTGTGACGTCAGGTGGATGAGTTTTACTGATCATGAGGGTAAAGGGTTCAAGGTCATGGCGCATCAAGCCCCATTGAGCATGAGTGCGTGGAATTTCGAACAGGAAGATATCGACTACATCCCATTCAAGATCAATCGTAAACACGGGGGTAGCATTGCCCAAAAAGAATTTGTAAGGGTAAATATAGATAAAGTGCAGATGGGTGTAGGTGGTGATAACTCATGGGGAGCTAAGGTGCACCCTGAGTATACCGTAAGTCCCGTAGATCAGCAGTACTCGTTCTATATCATGCCCTTGGGGATAAAGCGTTCAACTTCGGAATAAATAATAATATCGTATAATCAATGAAATATATCAAATATAGTATCGCTTCCGTATTGCTCCATATCTCTGTATGTAGTATAGTGTACTTATTCATGCCCCTAAGGATGGTGGCGCAACATGACTGTACTCACACTCTGTCTCGGTACCGTCTTGATGTCGCATATCCCAATATTTTTGACATCTCATACACCCCACAGGAGAAAGCGAAACCCAACGGATTCTTTTCCGATTGCGGTGCGTGGTTCGGATACACTATGCCACAACGAGATCGTTGGGTCAACGGCTTTTGCGGGCCATTCAGCTTGGACAAGTATAAATGGTTTGCTCGCTCGCTTGTACGTGTCGATATCCCTTTGAGCAGTTCTGACTCTTTAGTGGCGGATAGTACCAATTATTATCCCGGTGGCTTATACCTTAGTTCACGTAACACACATGCTGCCGTGGAGCAGCGATTGGTGATTACCGATAGTACTACTTCTTTATTGCATATACGTTGTCATGGTGTAGACCTATTCTCCCTCTCTGCTGAGGGGTTAGCCCCCGATACTGAGATTACAGCCAAAGACAATTTGATCTGCTTTTATAATAAATCATTCGATGAGAGTGTGCTTTTGCAGTTGCCCCCTTCTTCCCGTCTTACGGTGAAAGGGGATAATTACGCAGCTACTGTGCCTGCCAAAGAGGCGTATCTCACGCTTACATTCCGCTCAGGTCGTTTGTCGGCTGATAGTATATGCCCCTTGCCTATAAAACCTTGTGAGATACTCAAGAGCCATCATCAGCGTTGGGAACAGTATATTTCTCAAGTATTACGTCCGGACATGCCCCAAGCTTACAATCGTATTGCTGTCAAGTGTATAGCTACGCTTATCACCAACTGGAGGGCGCCCAAGGGTGACTTGTTGCATGCGGGTGTTGTGCCCAGCCATGCTGCCGGTTATTTCATGGGTTTTTGGGCTTGGGATTCATGGAAGCATGCTGTAGCCCTAGCTTACTTCCATCCCTCACTTGCCAAAGAACAGATCAAGGCGATGTTTGATTACCAGTTGCCTGATGGCATGGTTGTCGATTGTGTGTATGCCGATAAACGGGAAAATAATTTGCGAGACAGCAAACCGCCTTTGGCTGCATGGGCGGTAAATGAGGTGTATCAGCTCACGGGCGATGTAGACTTTGTGCGGGAGATGTATCCCAAGTTGATGAAGTATTATTTGTGGTGGTATCAGAAACGGGATCACGATGGCAATGGTATCTGCGAATACGGTTCCACTGACGGCACACGCGAAGCTGCTGCATGGGAGAGTGGTATGGACAATGCCATACGCTTTGACGCCGCCGCTATGTTGAAGTCTGCTGATGATGCCTGGAGTTATAATCAGGAAAGTGTCGATCTCAATTATTACCTGTGCTATGAGCAAATGTTGCTCAAGCGTATGGCCGGGCTTTTGGGTTTAGAGTTCAAAGGCTCTCGTACCGATCTCGATAAGCTTTCCCGTGCATTTTTCGATGAGCAAACCGGCTTTTTCTATGACAGGCGTTTGGGCTCCGGGGCTCTCATACGTCATCAGGGTTGTGAAGCCTATACTCCCATGTGGACGGGTTTGGCAGCGCCTGCACAGGTAAAGGCCATGTATCCCATTTTGCGCAAAAGCTTTAAGTTTTCTACCTATATTCCTTTCCCTACTGTTGCTGCCGATAACAAGAGATATAAGACCGATGGCTACTGGAGAGGTTCTATTTGGTTGGATCAGACTTATTTTGCAATCCGAGGGCTTAGAAATTATGGTTACAGAGCTGTCGCAGATGTTTATACACGGCAGGTTTTCGACCGTCTTCAAGGCCTTCAGGGCTCATCGGCAATATATGAAAATTATGATTGTCATTCGGGTAAGCCGCTTCAGGCAGCCCATTTTAGCTGGAGTGCTGCCCATTTGCTGATGCTATACCACGATTACGGCCGCTAAGACTGTGTCGAATAGAGCTCTGTATTTTAGATTTCCGGTTTGGGCAGGAGGTCGTTTTACCCCCCCCCCAATTTATTCCCTTATTAGAGCTGGTTTCCTGATTGGACACCGTTGCATAGCAGGCCAATTGCTTCGTTGCTTGCGAGATTCGGGCTTGGTCATTTACCTGAAGTAAACTCCCTGTGCACTCACTCTTAGCGCCTTGCACTTTACCTTCTCTGCCCGGTCAAAGTGTCTTTTGTCGGCTTTGCCTCCAAAATCCATGAGACTGTTGACTTTTGCAACAGTCTCGATTGACATTTTGTCAAAATATGCGTCCGTCTCTTTGGGTATAAGAATAATTGGAAAGGTCTGTTTGAAAGTAAACTAAATATATTGTGGATAGGTATATCAGCGTTGAAATTTATCGTGTTTAAGTTAAGAGGTAGGGCTTATTTGTACAAAGTATAAATAAGAAATGGCTTTTATAGGAATAAAACCTTCACAGTTACACCCCTTAATAAAATGGGTGTTAGGATTTAGACTACAAAGCGAATAATTATAAGATATACCCGCCATATATTTCATTCCATTGTCTTTATACTTGCCTGGGCTTGATTAGCTGTTATGTTCAAAATCCTATTAGGCTGGGTCAACCGTCCGTGCATAATAAGTCAACAGACCTTATATGACAAGTCGATCGACGGTCTATGATAGGTCTGTTGTCTTTATACATGAAACTGCCAACTTATTATGATCGGTTGGAGCTGTTAGCACATGACTGTAAAGTTTGGGAAGTGGTGTTGAGGGTAGTCTTGAAAGAAAATGCAGGCTCCTGTACAAGCTAATGATTAACTATCTTGGAAGAACGGATAGATGCAATATGGGGTATAGGATTTCGGTATTTAGGAGCTATGATGCATCGGCTGTATTCGGGTGAGGATAAGCTATACGCTGTATAGGTTTGTAATGTATCATAGCTAATGGACTTCATATTTATGTATTGAGACCGTTGCATAGCAGGCCAATTGCTTCGTTGCTTGCGAGATTCGCGCTTGGTCATTTACCTGAAGTAAACTCCCTGTGCACTCACTCTTAGTGCCTTGCACTTTACCCTCTCTGCCCGGTCAAAGAGTCTTTTGTCGGCTTTGCCTCCAAAATCCACAAGACTGTTGACTTTTGCAACAGTCTCGTATTGGTATCAATTAGGATTAATTCGTGAGTAGTCAGCACAATTTAGGATAAGCATCAATCTGTACAATGACAAAGATACAACATCATGCACCCTCTTGTCAAGACCTCGTCTTGATGTGACACACTGCGTAAAAGCTGCATTCAATGTCCCCTCTCTTTTTCTGACAAAATGGTAGTTCTATAGGGAGTTTGGACCCTAATCTTAAAAAAAGAGGCTATATCATGGATCGATCGGATTCGATTGGTGATATAGCCTCTTGTCCCTCGCGTAAAAAGGGATGATGTGAAAGAATATTTTGTGAGATTACTTTCTCTTCAATATCTGCGCACTTCTTGCGGGTATGTAGATATTGAAGTGGTATCCTTCGATTTCTTTACCGTCTTCATCCACGTTGCGCATGGTCTGGTGCGTGATGCTGTCATCGGATAGGCCGAAACCGCCGAATGCTTTGTCATCAGTATTGAGTAGTACTCCATACTCACCTTTAGGTGCGGGGATGGGATAGTCTGTATAGGAGTTTTCGGGGCTGAAATTGAAGATGAAAAGCATATCACCTCTGGAGTAGCAGAGTACCTGGTCATCATTGTTGGCATATAGCTCAGTGAGATCGAGTTTCTCGAAATGCTTGACGGAATTGATGAATTCGATCATGGCTTTGTCAAACTCCAACAGCTGATGGTATTTGAGGTCTTTGTTATCGGCAAGGCTCCATTGGCGACGTGCATGCTGATATGACCAATCATTGCCCGCTCTGGGGAAATCTATCCATTCAGGATGTCCGAATTCATTACCCATAAAGTTGAGATAGCCACCATTGATAGTCGTAGCTGTGATGAGTTTCATCATCTTGCTTTTGGCAATACCGCTATCTACTCTGATGTTTTTGTCCTCTTTGGACATGTGCCAGTACATATCGGAGTCGATCATGCGGAAGATAAACGTTTTGTCTCCTACCAGTGCTTGGTCGTGGCTCTCTACATAGCTGATGGTCTTCTCATCATCCCTTCTATTGGTAATCTGGTAGAAGATATCGCCCGGTTTCCAGTCTTCGTCACGGAGCTTGGCTATAGCTTCTGCCCAGAAGTCGGGTATATTCATCGCCATGCGATAATCAAAACCGAAGCCTCCGTCCTCAACCTTGACTGCCAAGCCCGGCATACCGCTTACTTCCTCTGCTATGGTGATAGCCTGAGGATGAAGTTGGTGAATGAGCTTGTTGGCTATGGTGAGATAAGCCATGGCATCGGCATCCTGGTGGCCATTGAAGTAATCGGCGTAGCTATTGAATGTTTCGCCCAACCCGTGAGAGTAGTATAACATAGACGATACGCCGTCGAAGCGGAAACCGTCGAGCTGGAACTCCTCAAGCCAGTACTTGCAGTTCGAGAGTAGGAAGTGCACTACATTGTTGCGTCCGTAGTCGAAACAAAGAGAATCCCATGCCGGGTGTTCGCCACGGGGGCCTTCGTGGAAGAAAAGGGTGCGTGTGCCGTCATATCTTGCCAGACCTTCCACTTCGTTTTTCACTGCGTGCGAGTGTACCAGATCCATGATTACTCTGATGCCCATGCCGTGAGCGGTATCGATGAGTTCTTTTAGCTCTTCGGGAGTACCAAAGCGACTGCTCGGTGCAAAAAAGTTGGAAACGTGGTAGCCAAACGAAGCATAATAAGGATGCTCCTGAATCCCCATAATCTGTATGGTGTTGTATCCAAGATCTTTGATTCGGGGCAATATGTTCTGAGTAAAATCGCTGTATGTATTGACTTTCCCTTCTTCTGATGACATCCCAATGTGGCATTCATAGATCAGCAAGGGCTCATCGGTATGATCGATCCTCAGGTTCTGAAAGGCATATTTCTTTTCCGGATTCCATATTTGAGCACTGAATATGCCTGTATCGGGATCCTGCACTACTCTGTTGGCCCATGCCGGGATTCTCTGGCCTGATCCGTGGCTCCAAACTACAAAGAGCTTGTAGTGATCGCCATGTTTCAGAGAATCACCAAGGATGTTTATCTCCCAGTTGCCGTAGTCGTCTATTCTGGAAAGGCTCCATACAGACATGACTTGCCAGTCGTTGAACGAACCGATGAGATACACTTCAGCAGCTCCCGGCAGGAAATCTCTGATCACCCATGAACCGTCGGTTTTCTTGTGTGCTCCGTAATACAAATATCCGTCTGCAAAGTCTCTGAGGAGGATATCACCGCCTTGTGTCAATGAGCGCTCTCGCTGTTGAGTATAAAGATTCCTTCTTCTTATTCTCTCTTCGTATGGCTTAAGCCAAGGGTCTTTATCTGTTAATTTCATAATAACCAATAAGGTAAATGTCTCAAATATTATGGAAAGGTAATACTAAATTTTCAAATTGAGGATAAGTGTTGATGGTATGAGCTGTAAAGAGTCGGAAAAATCTTCAAATAGTCTCTTCCATAAGTCGTAACTTACAATCATGAAAGTTGACTCCTCGAGAAGTTCCTTGGAAGGAAGAGCAGCCGAAGGTAACAGGGTTTCATGTTGCGGGTTTATTTTGTCTTTGATGTCGAGTTGGGTAGCCAAAGGCTGCACCTTGATTTCACCGTGGTTGTTCTCGCGTATTGCTCTGGCATAGGACATGAGGCTGCAGTCTTTCTCATTGTCGATCAATACCAATATATTTTTGGGCTTGACAAAGTCACGGTCTACCAGAATACCTACGGAGCATGGTGAGTGCTTGACGAAGAAGTCCATCTTGTCCTTGAGCATTCTGTGCATCATCAGCAGGCTTTCTGCTGTGGCTACAGGCAAGCTGCCGAGTTTGCGTCGCATTCTTTTGCGGTAGCTGGTAGCTTCCTTGTCGTTTACTCTGCTGGAGAGTCCCAATCCTGCACCTACGAGTAGGAGATTATACCCCCCCTCGGCCAATTTCTGCATTACGGTATGCTCTACATTATCTGCTACCTCATAATGTATTTTTACAGGAAGGTTTAGCTTTTCGGATTCTATGAGCAGCGGCTTGAAACTTTCCTTGTAATAAGTATCGGCATATACGGGGTTGAGCTCTTTGTCCAGGGTAATGTGCATGGCGGTGATCTCCGGATGTACATTACCTCGGCGGAGCAATTGGTTGGCAAGGTTGAGCAGAAGGGCTCCCGATGAAGGTCTACCGAACGAAACCAATACTCGACCCATAGAGTATATGCTGGTGGTGTCAATTTCTTTTTTCTTGCGACGTTTGTAGAAGATATTGATGAAATCTATGAGGGGAGCTGTCATCACGGTGGTGATGATGGTCATCAGTACCAATATAGCATAAACCATGGGGGGCAGTACTCCCAACTCAAACCCTATGGCCAGTACTACAAGCTCCATCAGACCTCGGGTATTCATGAGAGCCCCCAGATAGAGACTTTCTTTGACCGGCTCGCCACATGCTCTGGCTGCGATGAATGTCCCGCCTACTTTGCCTACTACGGCTATGGCTACAAAGGCCAAAAGAAGTAGCCACATGTACATGTTATTGATGAGTCCGAGCTCGGTTTGCAGACCGGATGCTACGAAGAACAAAGGCAGGAAGAGCATAAGGGATACATCCTCCACCTTGTCGGTAATAATCCTCCTGAAGTTGACATCTTCCGGCATGATCAATCCGAGGATAAATGCCCCGAAGAGAGCATGCATGCTGAGCAACTCCGTAACGTAAGAGGAGAGGAGTAGGAGGATGAATATAATACCCACGAGTGTGTGACTTACAACCTCAGTATTGTCGAATACCTTTCCTATTACCTTGAACAGAGGTCGTATGATGCCGAACATGATGCCCAGATAGACGAGTAAGAACCCTAGGTTGTATATGCTGCTTAGCATGGAACCGCTCTGGGTGATGGCCAAGATACCCGCAAGGATGAGCCATGCTGTGATATCACCGTTAGCCGCTGAGGATAGAGCCAGCTTGCCCAGATGGGTGCGTGACATATTGTTTTCCTGAATGATACGTGCCAATACGGGAAACGCGGTGATACTCATGGCGATACCTACGAATAAGGCAAAGGGGACGAAGGGAATGTGCCCGTCTGCCGAAACGGTACTATATATATAGTAACTTATAGGAAGCGAGAGTGCGAAGGGTATGAATATCCCGGCATGACTGATAATAACACTGCTCGTAAATCGTTCTTTGATATCCCCAATGCGTAGCTCCATGCCCACTGCGAACATAAAAAGGATAAGCCCGAACTGGCTGAGAAGTTGCACATTCTGGAGGCTTTCCTTGGGGAAAAGGAAAGCAAATGTTTCGGGAAATACGGCTCCCAGCAAGGACGGGCCGAGCAGGATGCCTGCCACGATCTCACCGATGACTGCAGGTTGCTTCATCTTACTGAAGAGCCATCCCATAGTGCGGGCAGCAATAAGTATGACAAGTATCTGAAGCAGCAGTAATCCTATAGTGGATACTACGTGGTGCTGTACCGTTTCCTGAAAGATGCCGAAAGCTCCCGTAAGAGAGTCGGGCTGTGAAGAGGCTTGGCTCCCTCCATGATGCGGAAAAGCCGTAGTGCCGGCTTTGAGGGCAAAGAATAATGCTGCGGAAAACATCCCCAGCATCAATACGTAAAATAGAGAAGCCTTGAACTTGTTATCTTTCATCAAATAGTGAAAATATTTACTTAGGGAGGCTAAATTTACTAATTATTCACCATTTCTAAAGTATATTTGTGGTCAAAATCAATAGTTTGTGTAATGTTTTTTGGGATTCATTCGCAACGATGCTTCATGAAATGATGAAAAAACTCAAAACAATAGAAATAGAGCGACTGGATACAGATGCTTTCAGAGCTGTACGCAAGGTTCCCATCACGGTAGTATTGGATAGTGTGAGAAGTATGAACAATGTGGGAGCCGTATTCCGTACAGCCGATGCTTTTCGTATTGATCAAGTGATGTTGTGTGGTATTACGGCTTGCCCACCGCATCCGGATATCCATAAGACAGCCTTGGGCGCGGAAGAGAGTATGACGTGGTGCTACCGTGCCTCTGCAGAAGAAGCCGTGACTGAGCTCAAAAGCGCCGGTGTCAGAGTATATGCTTTGGAACAAGCCACAGATAGCATTTCATTGGAAACCTTCCAGGTAGATACTTCTCTGCAATATGCTTTGGTACTCGGCAATGAAGTGAAAGGTGTACGGCAAAGCGTGATAGACCTCTGCGACGGCTGTATAGAAATACCCCAATACGGTACTAAACACTCTCTCAATGTAAGTGTGGCGGCAGGCATAACTATGTGGCATTTGTCACATCCTTTTTTTGAAGATTTGTAGTATTAGGCCAAAGAGAGATGATTACTAAGTCCGAGATTGTTTCTACAGAAGACGGTAGTGTTACGATTTATCATGCCGGAGTGGGCGAGCATTACCATTCTACCCATGGAGCCATGCAGGAGAGCAGGCACATCTTTATGCAGTCGGGGTTGGACTATCGAATTGCAACATTGCCTCAGGATCGGCATAGCCCTCTTACAATATTTGAAGTCGGTTTCGGTACCGGGCTCAATGCTCTGCTTACAATCCACGAATCCGAGATAAGACACACCTCCATACGATACTATTCTATAGAAAAATATCCCCTTCTTCCCGATGTATATAACCGCTTGTCATACGAGGTAAATGGTATGCCCGATGCTGACCCATTATTAAACAAGCTTCATGTGGCTGAGTGGGATAAGGACGTTGCTTTAACGGCTAACTTCACGTTACATAAGTTAAAAGGAGATCTCTTGGATGGATTATTCCTTAGACATCCCATTGACTTAATATATTTCGATGCTTTTTCACCCGAAGCCCAACCGTTGTTATGGGAAGAGCGCGTATTCAGGTCATTGTATGATAAATGTGCTGAAGGTGCAGTGTTGGTCACGTATTGTGCCAAAGGAGAGGTGCGCAGGCGCCTCGGGCGAGCTGGGTTTATAGTGGAAAGGCTTGCGGGACCTCCCGGCAAACGGGAGATATTGCGAGCAGTGAAACCTATTGTATGAGTTGTAATAACCATAATAAAAGCCCCGGCTCTCCAGTGGAGTGTCGGGGCTTTCATCGTGGTCTGCGTGCAGGCAGACACACTTCTCACAAATCACTAAACAGTATATAAAAACAGTAAAGGGTAGTTATTCTAAATCAGGGATCTTGGACCAATCGATCTCCATTACTTTATTAAGATCAAATTTTTCGGTACTGATATTCACTGATGTGATAATGGGGATGTAATTCAATTGCCAGAATAGACCCCTGTAAGGAGCAGTAAGATTGGACAAATCGAATTTGATACCGGTCTTTATCTTCACATTTTGAAGATCTTTGTTCACTTCATAGATTGCTGTATGCTCCAGAGTCCAATGTTTTAGGAATATATCAGGAAGTTCCTGCAAAGGAGTCATACCATTGTAGCCATAAGGGTGGGCAAAACCTACCGTGGCCTCTCTGAAGAAGGATGCTTCGCGTTGGACATTGGGGTATGCAAATCTGTCATAATCGTGGGTCCATGTTACAGCATTTGATACGGGGCTCACAACAGTTTTGGTATCTGCATTCTGCTGAGTATACTTGATTTCACGTCCTATATTGATTCCTGTAGAAAATACACCGGTTGAACTGACTCCGAGATTAAAACTGGTTTTGTCTGTAACCGTTTTTGTCTTGGGGGGGATAGTCTTGGGTGCATATGCCGATAGTCTTACTTGTGCTCCGCTTGACGGAGATATGGGTTCGATGTAATATGTGATGCCGGAAGGTACATTCAAGACCTTGTTGTTTACCCAGCTGAACCAGTTGCCTTCTGAGTAGTCTTGTGCCAGATTGGCCAGCGTACCGGGACCTTCGTTGTAAAACTCGATAACATTGTCGTTGCCGTATTTCTGCACTTTGAGTAATCGTGCTACCCAAGTAACCTGCACTACAAAACGAGCGTTGGACAGGTTGGAGGCAGGAGTACCTGATACTAATTTGTTGTTATAATCTACATAATAGAATGCCACAAATTTGATACTTGGTACTTTAAGATCTCCACGACCCGCTTTGAGCCCTACTTTGCCAATAGTTTTGCTTTCCGCCAGATCACGATCGATTTGGGTTTTTATGCTCATGTTCAAGTCCATGGCATGGTTGCTATTATTGCCGTAGATTACTTTGGGTGTGTTGAGATGTTGAGTGAGTTTGTCTTTTATTTCACTCCATCTTGTTTGAGAGTTTACCTTTTCCAAACTATCAAGTTGGGCTTGTGTGTAACCTGCTTTCTTGGCAGAATCAATAGCTTCAGGGGTTTTGTACTCCTTAACTATGTTTTCATACCCTCCTTCTAAGTAGGTCATAGGTATACTTGTAGCACTTCTGGGTTTTACATCTGATGTGATGTCATGCGGCTGATATACATTGACCTGATAAGAATCGTCTTTGTCATGGCTAAAGAAATAAAGTCCCTCTCCCAAGTTGATACCTGTGACTTCCTTTACTTTATTTTGTCCGTCTTTGTCTGTAACATTGATGAGTAAACTTCTACGATCGGTATAAGCTTTTGCAAGAAACTTCAGATTGTCCTCAGACGTAGCTTTGTCAAGTGCGGTGTAAATTAAGTTTACACTATCGAGCATGGGTAACATCTCATTGTAAGATTTGCCGTTTGCATGCACTTGGTTGCCCGATACCCATTGAGAGGAGTTGCCGGAAAGAGTAAGAATCTCCACAGATGCAAAGCTGCGAGGTGTTTGGTGCAAAACCTTGTCAGAGATGTCTTTGCTACATGAGCCTAAAGCAAAGAGTGACACTGTTGCTACCAGTAAAAGTTTTATTCTTCTGTTCATAATTCAACAAAAATTTAAACGAATAACAATAATTTGCTTCGATTCCGAATTTGCATCATCGGAAGTCATTAAAAATTATAGCTTGTAGCTGTAATGTTTTAATGGAATATTGTAGGTTTTGATTAATGGTTGATCCTCACATTGAAAAGTTTCTTGCTTTTCAATGAATGAATTAGAGCTACAAATTCATAGAAACGAAGCTAAAACAAACATCATCTCTCTATAGATGATATATCAAGAGGGTAATAAAGGTGGACATAACTGACAATGGTTGGGATTTTTTCTCAATCGATAAATAAGTATGTCCGTGCTCTCGTAGAGCAACCTTGATTAAATCAAAACTCTGTCTTTAATCCAAAGGGTGTATCGCCTTTTTGGGGGAAATCCTTTCAATCACAAAGATTACTCTATTGCCAAAACACGTAATCTCCGTATCAGAAGAGTCTGAAAAAAGAATAATTTTAATTGTTATTCATTTAATGCGCATTAAACGGATTGCACAAAAACAATCATTCTGTGCACAAAAGTATGATAAGAATTCTGATTATACAAGTTTAGAATGCTTTTTTACAATAAATTTTATCAATAAGTGTATAAATCGGGATGATTATAACCCGATGTTTAGAACCAAGATATACAGATGAAGACTTATATATCTCGTATCTTTTTTGCCGGATTACCTGCCCAAAGGGTATTGCCCGGTACATCCTTTGTAACCACACTGCCTGCCCCTATCACAGCGTTGTCTCCTATAGTAATCCCCGGCACTACCGTGACATTGCCTCCTATCCATACATTGTTGCCGATGATAATGGGTCTGCCTCGCTCTACTCCTGATTTTCTAAGATCAGCATCA
Organism: Porphyromonas pogonae; assembly: GCF_036320655.1. Classification (NCBI taxonomy): domain Bacteria; kingdom Pseudomonadati; phylum Bacteroidota; class Bacteroidia; order Bacteroidales; family Porphyromonadaceae; genus Porphyromonas; species Porphyromonas pogonae. The sequence continues at coordinate 140,828 of NZ_CP143258.1, read as the reverse complement.
AGCGGATGTCCCACAGTATAGAGGTGCACTCCCGGGGCTATAAGCACATCATCGCCGATAATAATGGGTGCAGAGTCCAAAAAGATAGCATTGTGATTGATAAAAACACGTTGCCCCAGTCTTATATTGTATCCGTAATCACAGATAAAAGGAGAGAGTATATTGGAGCCTTCGCCTATGCCTCCCAGCAATGATACGAGAATTTCATGAACATAATCGTATTGGTCGGGAGCAAGGCTATTGAAGTCGTGTAATAATTTTTTTGCATGCATGATCTCGGCAAATACTTCTTTGTCCATGGGGTGATACCATTGGCCTTGCGCTTTTTTTTCTTTTTCAGTCATGCTCAAAGTGGAGTTATTGTTTGTAACAAAAATAAACCGTTTCAGCGAGGTTTACAGCCTTATTCTATTAATAAAATAGAGAGAGGAAGAATTTATCATAGAATAATATGAATTATATTTGTGATATATACAATGTCCAAACTAAGTTTATTATGCCTTTGTGTCCTTATTGCTCGCTATGCGGTATTATGATGGAAAATCCTGCTTTGTATGGCACGGATGCCCATGGGGAAGTAGACAATCGCTATTGCATCTACTGCTATTCCCGAGGTGTCTTGCACCCGGTGGAAGATAACAAAGTAGCTGAAGATATATAATAGACCGATATTACCCACCGTTGACTTCCATGAAAATAATATCTTACATAGAAAAAATCATATTGCTTATCATATTTATGAGTGCTGCTTTTGTTGATAGTCGTACAGCTTTGGCTCAGGGAAAAGACTATAGTGTTTTCAGAGTAATGAGCTACAATGTGGAAAACTTGTTTGACTGTGCCCATGACGAAGGTAAAGATGATACTGACTTTACCCCTGAGGGCTCTATGCACTGGACAGAGAGTAAGTATAGGCGTAAGCTTCATGCTATAGCAGAGGTGATCTCGAGTGTGGGGCAGTGGGGTTGGCCTGCATTGGTGGGACTTGTGGAGGTTGAAAATGACGAAGCTCTGCAGGCTCTTCTCTCCTATACCCCTCTGGGACGTGTGGGGTATAAGTACATCATGACACATAGTCCTGATAGACGTGGTGTAGATGTGGCTTTACTTTATCTCCCGGACAAATTCAAACTGATCACAAGCTATGAGTACCAAGTGGAATTTTCGGATTCTCCGGACAAAGTATCGAGAAATGTATTGCATGTTCAGGGACAATTGGAGAATGGAGCCACTCTTCATGCTATGGTTTGTCATTTGCCGTCTCGTCGCGAAGGAGCCCGAAAAACGTCATTCTTCAGACGTGATGCTACAGGGCTGATCAGAGAGAAGTGTGACAGCTTGGCAGGAGTGGATCGTAGTGTCCGAGTAATCATTATGGGAGACTTCAACGGTGAGCCGGAAGAAGCTGCTACTACACTGGAGCTAAGAGCAGGTTTGCTATTGCCACATCGAGAGGCAAGTGATATAGAGTTCCCTCCTCAGCTTTACAATCTCTTCGGTAAGCATGCATCATTGAACCCTCCCGGCAGCTATGTTTACAAAGGCCGTTGGACACAGCTGGATCAAATCATTATATCACAGTCACTCATCCTCAAAGATGCTCCTCTTGTATATAAGAGAGGTACTGCACGTACAGTATATATACCGCGACTGGTAAAGCCCGCAGATAATGTGGGGCAGATGCAACCCTACCGCACCTATTTGGGGACTTATTACCAAGGAGGGTATAGCGATCACTTACCTGTAATAGCGGATTTTGTGTTGCAGTGACATCTTGTCACTTGCATCACTTTGGCACACACGTTGTATCTAAAGAGAATAGAAGCATTTTTAATGTTAAATATTAATTTAATAACTAACAAAAATAAGATTATGAACATTAAACCATTGGCAGACCGTGTGCTCGTAAAGCCGGCTCCGGCTGAAGAGAAAACTATCAGCGGTATCATTATTCCGGACTCAGCAAAAGAAAAACCTCTCAAAGGCGAAGTATTGGCTATTGGCAACGGTACTAAAGACGAAGAAATGGTAGTAAAACCCGGTGATGAGGTACTATATGGTAAATATGCAGGTACCGAACTGGAATTGGATGGTGAGAAATATCTCATCATGCGCCAAAGCGATATCCTCGCTATTATTTAATTACATCTATCTTATCTTAAATTTTTAACGATAATGCCATATTCCGCATAGGACATGAATGTGGATTATCAGCATATTGAAACAAACAACTAATTATAATGGCTAAAGAAATTAAGTTTAACATGGAGGCCCGCGACCTGCTAAAAAAGGGCGTGGATGAACTGGCAAATGCCGTAAAAGTAACTTTAGGGCCTAAAGGACGTAATGTGATTTTGAGCAAAACTTACGGTGCTCCACACATTACTAAAGATGGGGTATCGGTTGCGAAAGAAATCGAACTCGAGTGTCCTTATCAAAACATGGGAGCACAACTCGTAAAAGAAGTGGCAAGCAAAACCAATGATGATGCCGGTGATGGTACTACTACTGCCACCATATTGGCTCAAAGTATCATCAGTGTAGGTCTCAAAAACGTTACTGCCGGTGCTAATCCTATGGATCTCAAGAGAGGTATCGACAAGGCTGTGGAGACTGTAGTGGCTGATATCAAAGCACAGGCACAAGAGATCGGTGATGATTTCGGCAAGATTGAGCATGTAGCTAAGATTTCTGCTAATGGTGATGAAAACATTGGAGCTCTTATCGCTGAAGCTATGCGCAAGGTGAAAAAGGAAGGTGTAATCACCGTTGAGGAAGCCAAAGGTACCGAAACGACTGTAGATATTGTAGAAGGTATGCAGTTTGACAGAGGATATATCTCTCCCTACTTTGTAACCAATACAGATAAGATGGAAGCTCAGCTCGAGAATCCTTATATTCTTATCTACGACAAGAAGATATCTGTTCTCAAAGAAGTACTCCCCATCCTCGAACAAACTGTACAGTCAGGACGTCCTTTACTTATCATCGCTGAAGATATTGATAGCGAAGCATTGACTACCTTGGTCGTGAACAGACTGAGAGGTAGCCTCAAGATTTGTGCTGTGAAAGCTCCTGGATTTGGCGATCGTAGAAAAGCTATGCTTGAAGATATTGCTACTCTTACCGGGGGTACGGTGATCAGCGAAGAGGTAGGCCTTAAGCTTGATGCTGTGACAATGGATATGTTGGGTACCGCAGAGAAAGTAACTGTGGACAAAGACAACACAACCATCGTGAATGGAGCCGGGGAGAAAGGTAAAATTGCCGATCGTGTAGCTCAAATCAAAGCTCAGATGGAAAGCACTACGTCTGACTATGACAGAGAAAAACTTCAAGAGCGTTTGGCAAAGCTTGCCGGCGGTGTGGCTGTACTCTATGTAGGTGCTGCCAGCGAAGTGGAAATGAAAGAGAAGAAGGATCGCGTTGAAGATGCTTTAAGCGCAACTCGTGCTGCTGTTGAAGAAGGTACAGTACCCGGTGGTGGCACTGCTTATATTCGTGCTATAGCTGCGTTGGATAACCTCAAAGGCGAAAACGAAGACGAAAGCACGGGTATTGATATTGTAAAGAGAGCTATTGAAGAGCCTCTTCGTCAGATTGTAGCTAACTCAGGTAAAGAAGGAGCTGTGATCGTACAACGAGTGAAAGAAGGTGAAGCTGACTTTGGATACAATGCACGTACTGATAAGTTCGAGCATCTGTATGCTTCCGGAGTTATTGATCCTGCTAAGGTTACACGTGTGGCTCTTGAGAATGCTGCTTCCATAGCAGGAATGTTCTTGACCACAGAGTGTGTAGTAGCAGACAAGAAAGAAGAAGGTGCTCCAGCCATGCCTCCTATGAACCCAGGTATGGGCATGGGCGGTATGATGTAGTCTATAAAAGAATAAATAGGAGAGCATTGTTGTAAACTAATGCTCTATATAAAAAATAACCCTCTGCAGGAAGCTGCAGAGGGTTATTTTTTATTTGATATTTTGTTATCTTCTTTTGGGGAAGGGCACTCCTTTGAGCATATTTGCAGAGGGTTTGTCAGTAGTGTCTTTACCATTTGTAAGCCACTCCAGCGATACTCGTGTGAAGTAAATATCATATGCGGGATGATCATCTTCTTCAGAGATAATCCCGATAGTTCCGTCAGGCATTACAGTGAGTTCACTGTACGCAGCTTCCCCTTTGCAGATTACTTTCTTTACAGGCCAAGTTTTACCTTCATCCGTACTAAGGAACAAAGTTAGATTAGTTCTTTCTTCATTAGCAGGCAGGGTGTGCAGTAGACGATCTTTTTTTGCTCCTTCCTTGATCAATGAATATCGTAGAATAGAGGCGTTGCAATTATTACCGTTTATCTCAGGCCATTGAGCCAGTTGTGTCCATGTCATCCCTAAGTTTGATGTAATAGCATAGCTACGGTTATTGGGGTTTTTATCCCTGTTGCGACTCGATACTAGTAGTCTGCCATCAGCAAGTTCTACCACTTTGGACTCGTCTCCGTTGAATCGTAACGGGTTAGAAGTCTTCCATGTCTTACCCCCATCTTCAGAGTAAACGAGTACATTAGCCATTTTACCGCCCCATTCGGCAGATGTGCGGAAAGCACCCACAAATATGATCACACCTTTGGAGGTCACAATGCCTCTTCCCGAACCTATAAATCCTCCCGGCCATTTGCCTTTTTTGTACAAAGGATCGCTTATCTTTCTGGGAGCCGACCATGAACGCCCGCTGTTGAAACTCTGCGAAACATATATATTGAGTCTGTTTTCCGGTGTTGACCCCCATAGCCCTGTTTTTCCTCCGATAAACATCATGGTGATTGTATTACCATTTACAGCTATAGCCGCATCCCCATATCCGTAAGAAGGTGAGCCTTTGGCTACCGTAATCGGTTGTGACCATGTTTTGCCACCATCAAAACTCCGCTTTACTTCTACGTCAATGTCATTGGGCAGATCCGCAGAGTTGTTTTTGCGACGGTCTGCGCTTACAACCAAAGAGCCATCGGCACACGTCACAATGCCCGGTATTCTATAACTTGCTGCACCTTTGTCTCCCGGTGACCACAATAGGGTTCTTTGCAAAACTATTTCATAGCTTGTGGGCGGTGTGGAGACAAAATCAAATGAATCACAATTGTCCATTTGCAGTTTCACCGGTTTTGTTTGTACTATATTACCTTCTTTGGCATTGTCGGCAATCGTATACACCAGCCACACGCACTTATTAGGGGTCCATCTTATAGGCCCTTTATTGCCTTTGATAGCCAGCTTATCTCCTTCGGGAGCACCTTCACCTATCAGTTGCAAAGGATGAGTAGGGCTGTATCTGTCGTTGATGTCAGAGAGATAAAGCCTTGCCGATACAATGTCTTTGGGGTCTGTGGATCCTGTGAGATCGAATGTAAATTCTTTGATGCCTCCAGCTTTATCGGCTTTGTCGAAATAGGGGATGTACACACTGATGGGCTGATTAGATCCTCTACCGATAAGGCTTGCATTAGTGGCATGCGAAGCAATGCTGTCAAGATTTGTTTTGTTGGGAACGGGCTTCGCTGTCGAACGTGTCTGTGCACCCGCCACCATAGTGGCCGATATACATAACGTAGAAAATAAAAGTGTTTTAAAAGCTCTACCTAAGTAAGTCATTTTATTGTTGTTTGATTTCTTTTTTCAATAACGTAGTAATAGGTTATTTTCTTATTTTGAAATAATAGACAACCTGTACAAAAGAAAGGGTGGAAGTAAAAATAAGGATGAAGTTATAAAAGGCCGTTAAAGGATGTTAACTTCTATTTATATTAAATAATTTACTTTCCAATATTTACAAAGATAGGTATTTTATCCAACTAAAGCCAAAACATACCATGGGTATAGTCACTATAGTAAATACACAAAAAATGGAAGCTCTGAGTGGGCTTCCATTTTTTATTGTATCATCCAACGCTCCCTCTTACACGGGGTTGCCATGGTTAGTTTATATGATTTTAGCCGTCGTGTTTGTCCCACGACTTACATCATCTTGAGAGCAATTTTTGTGAATTTGAGCATTTGGTCAAAAGCAATAAGCCACTCCCATAACCAGGAAGTTGTAGCCCAATTGTGTGGAGGTGCTACTAATAGCTTTTTCATTATTGTTTATTAACGTGAGTTCGGTCTAAGCGTGGTGTACTAAGTGGGTTGATGGATTGTGTATGATTTCTAGGTTTAATTCCGGCTTTTTGGGTAGCAGATTGTAGGCAATTATGCCGGCAATCAAATTAATGGCGAAATTATTGACGCTTCTATGTCGTGTATGCTCTATTTGACAAACGTTTTTGAGTAGATCATTAACGGTTTCCACAAGTGCTCTTTTTCTGAGTAATATCCTATCATACAGGCTCATCAGAGTGTTTTTCATGTTTTTCTTTATCTTCGTAATCATGTGTATGTCGTCAATGAAGAGCTTATCGAAAAGACTTTGTGAGATGTATCCTCTGTCGGCAACAAGTTTGCCGAATAGTTTCTTCGTGAAGGTTCCGCCTTTAAGTGGAGCACGGTCATCCGTATTCCCCGGTGTGATTTGATATTGAATGATTTCCCCCCGGTCGTTAATCACAATATGTAGTTTGAAACCATAGAACCATCCCATACTGCATTTGCCCTTTTGGGCCCATCCTTTCATGGTCTTATGCCCGTGTGCCCGCTTGATATGGCAGGTGCGTAAAGGTGTGGAATCAATGAATGAGATACCGGTGCATTCGCCCAGACAACACATATTGAGAAATGAAATTAGTTTGAATGCCACCTTGCTTTGTAATTCCACAAAACGATTGTAAGAGACCAACGAAGGAAAATCCGAATGACATTGTTGCGTAATATATTGAAGATAAAAGGACTTAAAATCGCGATACCTCGAATGATGGAAAAGAATCAGAATAGTCATGATTTCAGCATCGGACATCCTAAACTTGCGATTTCTTCGCTTTTTGTTTCCTTCGCAAAGGGTTCTTTGCTGAATCAAGGTATCGAAAAGTTTGGAAAAATCATCGGTAAGACAGAAAATTTCAACTATATTTTTTTTCATAAAGTGGTGTTTTGTTTGTTTATATCTTATTGATTATCAACTACTAAGATACAAATAATTCACCACTTTTGCAATGAAACACATAAGAAATTACACTGATTTACAACACCTTGTAAACTCTATTATTCCTATTATCCCTTATATCGAACTCACGTTTTATTATGTAATTGTAATTATTTTCTCCCTCAGCTTAATGGCGTAAAATTGTTCCCCGCCCCTTGCTTATATACTTCTTATCTCGCACTAAGACAGAAAAAATCGTAATATTAAAGAGCCAAACAGCATTGCTCTTCCTTTATATTTCTTATCTGAGTTTTGCGTCGCAAATCAATACATTAAAAATGAATTTATGGAGTCTCTCTTAATTTTTCTTTAGCGTCGGTTTCTTGAGCTTAAGGTGGGAATGTTTGCAGAGAAATTGATATTAAAGTCAATGCATTTTACAGATGAAGATTTCTCGACTAATATTTCACTTTACCCACAATTGTCTTGCTCAAAAGTCTTGCCTATATAATTTGATACTCCCCCTATTGGTAATGTCACTTTTATGGCATTAGAGACAAGAAAATTTTATTTTTGTTTTGTGTTTTCGATGCCCTGCTTATTTATATTTTGTGTAAATAACGATGCTATGCAAAACTTTTCTAACTCCAATTTCTAACGCCTTATCTCAACGCCTGTTACGAAATAAAGGTGCGTTGTTGATAACTTTCGATATGTGCTGATGTTGTTGGTGTAATTGATTCTTTTGTAGTTTATTACGACTATTCTGTTAGGTGTTGGTAACTTTGTTTCGTAACATATTGATAACAAAACCAATACATTTTATTTTAAAAAAACAAGAGAAAATGAGGCTTTTTTATTTCAATCTTAATGACAATCTTTGTAGTATAGATTAACGAAAAATACGTTCTCAAGTTTATGTCTAACAGCACCGATGTTCACGGCCTCTGGCAAGAGTGCCTCAAGACCCTACGCTCTTTGGTTGAATCCAAAGCGTTCGAGACATGGTTCCTTCCCATAGTCCCGATCTCTATAGAGCAGCAGAAATTGACATTGGAAGTCCCTTCTCCCTATTTTGGCGAATATTTGGAAACGCATTTCCCTCGTGAGATCAGCCATGTATTGGCTCAACATATTGGTCCCGGTGCCTCACTCTACTTTGACATCCTTGTAGACAGCAAAGCTCCCAAAAGAGAAGATGCTACCATGACAGTAGCGTCCAGCTCCACATCCAAAGCACCTGCACCGCTTGCTTCGGGCAATGTGCTCAATGATCCGCTTGCCCGGAAGAACGAGTTCAATTCTTTCCTCAATGACAAGCTTAGCTTTGAGACATTCTATGAGAGTGACTGCAACCACGTAGCCAGAGCTGTGGCAGAAGCTGTAGCGGCCAAGCCCGGCCAATCGCCCCTCAACCCTTTCTTTCTTTATGGTCCCAGCGGTGTAGGTAAGACCCATCTCTGCCAAGCTATAGGTCTTAGGGTCAAAGCTCAGCATCCGGAAATGCGTGTACTCTATGTTTCCAGCCAGCAATTCGAAGCTCAATATGTGACTGCTTCCCGTTTTCATGAGAGAACGGACTTTATCAATTTCTATCAGCAAATTGATCTCTTGATCATTGATGATATTCAGGGATTGATAGGCAAGACCAAAACGCAGCAGGCCTTTTTTGAAGTGTTTAACCATTTGTACTTGCTCAACAAACAAATAGTACTCACCTCCGACAAGCCACCTGTGGATCTGAGCGGTATGGAAGACAGGCTTATCAGTCGCATCAAAGGCTCAGTGACCCTTTCTCTGGCACGACCCGATATCGACCTCAGGCGTAAGATACTCCAGGAAAAAGTGGCGGAGAGTGGCATTCGTTTGGGTGACGAAGTCATGGAGTTTATAGCTAGTAATGTACAAAATAATGTACGTGAACTCGAAGGCACTCTGAGCTCTTTGCTTACCTATGCCCTTATCACCAAAAGAAAAATTGATCTCGACTTTACTCGCGATATTGTGAGCCAATCCGTTTCTATGGAGAAGCATGAGATCACCATAGAAGGTATCCAAAGTGTAATCAGCAAGGTCTTTCATATTGAGATAGACCAGATGAAAGATAAAACCCGCAGGCAGGACGTAGTGGCCGCTCGTCAAGCTGTCATGTATCTTGCCAAAAAACACACTTCTCACTCACTTGTTGCCATAGGTGAGATGCTGGGTAGGCGCAATCATGCCACAGTACTACACGGTTGCAACTCTGTAGCCACACGTATGGAGCAGGACAATGCTTTCCGTGCTACTATAGAGCGTGTAGAGGAGATGTTGTCCGCTTCGTAAATAATTACAAAGGTCAAAAAAGAAGCCTATAAAACAGTCAATACTTATTTTATCTCTGTAACATATCCTCTTTCATACTTTACAGAGAACAAACAACGAATGTCACCTGCTCTTTCAGGTGGCATTTTTTATTTTTATCTTCGTAGTATGTCACAAGATACTTACCGCACCATAGAAACCCCTTCCGAAGGCCTATTCACAGACAAGCGGAGCAAGTTTATCAGTTTTGCTCTGCCGGTCACATCTGTGGAGCAAGCCATGGAGATCTTGAGCATATATCGCAAGAAGTTCTATGATGCCCGACACATATGCTGGGCATATCGCCTGGGGTCGCAAGGCGAACTCTATAGATTCAATGACGATGGCGAACCCTCAGGCACAGCCGGCAAACCTATATATGGGCAGTTACTATCCTATGACCTCACGGACATCATGGTATTGGTGGTACGCTACTTTGGTGGTGTCAAGTTGGGTACGGGCGGGCTCATCGTTGCTTATCGCAATGCTACTATTTCCGCTTTGGAAATTGTCAATGTGATAGAAAAAATTGTAAATTCTGAAATTATTGTTAACTTTGCATACGAATTGCTCGGGGAAGTCATGAGGATTGTCAAAGATTTTGATGCCAAGATCACGGAGCAAGATTTTAGAGAAAATTGCCGAATCAAGCTATCGGTAAGGATGGACAATGAAGTTCCGATAAGGAATAAACTTGAAAGTATTTATGGTATTGCTCTTGAGGAGTAGAAACACATAGATGATAATCGCAAAGAATAAAAAACAAATCAACACTAAAAAAAATGAAAAAGAATAATAGATTTTTGATCGCATTATTTGCTTTGGTCGCTCTCATCCCTGCGCTCATAAGTTGTGGTAAGAACGATGATATCAAACCTCCCAAAGCTATTGATATTACCTATGAAGTCACAGTAGACAAAGATAAGACGGATTATGAGTTTAGAATGAAAGATGGCTTCTACATTGATAATAATGGGAAAAAAGTTGATTTCCCTGCTATCGGTATGGAGCTCCCTTGGAAAGTTGAGTTTAAAAAGTGTGACCCCAATATCAAGCCTCAGCTCAAAGGATATCTTTTCAGTATAATCGGAAAGAGATTTGCAGGTAAAATGGTTCTAATTGTTAAAGATTCAGAAACGGGTAGAATTATCAATCGTAATATCCAGGATTTGGACATGACTCTTGGGTCAGGTGAAACTTTCAAGGATAAATTTGCTTTTGATCTACGCTGATCAGATATTTATTCTCGCCCCATACAGTCCCCTGCTAGGCGTTTCAGTCGGTGCAGGGGATTCTTGTTTTTGTAGGAGTGCTATCCGAAAAAACGGCAATGATGCTCCATTAGTCTTATGGCTCCATGGACTCAAGCCTTTCAAGCTTTTAGCTATCTAAAGGGCGTTCCCGAAAGCAAATAATAATTATTGATAAATTTGTTTCTACCTCTTGACAAAGGGGGGTATAGTGTTGTATCTTTGTCTCGGTACAATCTCTGCAAAGATGCTTGTTGCTCAATTATAAACGAACAAACTTAAACACACCCGGGACTGCATGAATATAAGGATTGAGTCACATCACCTATTACATCGAATACGGATAAACTCTTATCTCGAGGATATGCGTGTGCAAAGATATCACTCCTCCGATTTACAAAATGTCAGAATAGGATTGAAGAGTCGAAAATATCAAATTGTCAGATTGTAAGATCCATTAAAACAAATACGGATAATAGATCCGCAAGGAGACTCTTGGAGTCTGCTTGCGGATCTATTATTTTATCCCTATTAAATCGCTTTACTACAGCTGATACACAATCATATTATAACTAAAACAGGCCTCTTGTTTAACTAAAATGTTTTCGTGTTTTAGTTAAAGCGTTGGCGTGTTTTAACTAAAATGTTTTTGTGTTCTAACTAAAGTGTTGGCGTATGATAACTAAAAAGATTTTACCACGCTACATTCTCCATAAATTATCCTCATTATCCAGACTCTCAGCGTAAAATACCGCTGAGTTGCAGATATTATGCTTTTCATATTGTTTGTGATTTAGTGTTTTTTTTCTGCCATATTGATGTGTTTTGCGTCTATATGCTGTGGTTTTGTTGTTTGGATTTGGTGCTCTATATGGTATTATTGGGTGGTGTAAAATAAGATATGTGGCACAAATAGTATCACAATGTTGCTCCTGATTTCCTATGCACAGAACGAAATGATTGGTATTAAAAATACAATGTACAAAAATATATATCACAGGGTATGAATGTTTATTTACGGGGCTAATTTATTTGCTATCACTAAGATTGATGACCTGTTTTAAATATTGTGGAATAAATTTTTATCAAAATAAAATAGTCTCATACTATACCATGAACTTGTTTCACTATTACTGATAAAATATTTAAAAGTAGTATCACAGAAGTGGCATTAAAGGAGATGTTCAAAAAAAAATATCTGTTGAGTTGTCAGGATTTCATGAAAACGCAGACTAAGCTTATAAAAGAAGTTCAATAATGAAATAAGCAGTACATAACAATGAAATCAATTGTAAGAATCCTCACCACACCTTCTCCTTTGCTGGCACGCATAGGGTATTATATCGCAGCATTGGGAATAGTCATGATCATGATATGGATAGGTATCTTCAAGTTTACGCCCACTGAGGCTGCCGCCATCAAGCCACTTGTAGAAAATCACTTCCTGATGTCGTGGCTATATCACTTCTTGACCGTGCAGCAGGTATCAAACCTCTTTGGCATTATAGAGATCATTACAGGCTTGTTCTTGCTACTGAGCCTTATGTACGATGCACTACGTCCTTACGCTGCTCTCTGTGTAACAAGTACCTTTTTGCTCACGCTGAGTTTTCTTTTCACTACACCCGGTGTGTGGAGAGTGGTAGATGGAGTAACCGTCACAGACTTCTTTATTCTCAAAGATCTGCCTATGCTGGGGCTGGGATTGATGTATATGCGACCTTCGCCTTATTCACTTCAATAATAATATAAGAGATATGAAACATATAATAGCTTCTCTGGCTATACTCCTGGGGGGAGTATGGCTGGTATCACAAAAAACAATGACAGCACAACAAGCTGCCCAACCGAATATGAAAACGATGAAAGAAATCTATTTTGCAGGAGGATGCTTCTGGGGTACGGAGCATTTTATGAAACAGATACACGGTGTGGAGGCTACGGAGGTAGGCTATTCCAATGGCGATAAAAACCTCAAAAAACCTACCTACGAACAAGTATCCCGTGGTAATACCGGCTTTGCCGAAACGGTAAAGGTGACCTATGATCCCGATATTGTATCGTTGGAGTTATTGGTAGAGCTATACTTCAAGACTACAGATCCTACAAGTGTAAATAAGCAAGGCAATGACCGTGGCGAGCAGTACCGTACAGGCATATACTATACCGATAAGGCAGATGAGCCTGTAATACGCACGGCTGTAGCAGCATTGTCCAAGCAATATACCCGGCCGGTAGTGGTGCAGGTAGAACCTCTCACTCACTTCTATGTAGCAGAGGCATACCATCAGGATTATCTCGACAAGCACCCCCAAGGTTATTGCCATATCAGCCCGGACTTGTTTGACTTTGCCAGAAAAGCCAACGCCAGTAGAGCCAAGAAATCCAGGCCCGAACCGCAAGCACAATATACAAGGCCGGACGATGCCACACTCAAGGCTCGTCTCTCCGCCGAGCAGTATGCCGTGACGCAGCACAATGCTACCGAGCGAGCTTTCCAAAATGAATACTGGAACGAAAAAAGAGCGGGTATCTATGTGGATATCACCACTGGCGAACCACTCTTTATCTCTACCGATAAGTTTGAGTCGGGTTGTGGCTGGCCCAGTTTCTCTAAACCTATAGATAAGAGCCTCATTGTTGATAAACGAGATCTCTCATACGGAATGCAGCGTACCGAGGTGCGTAGCAAGACCGGCAATGCTCATCTGGGACATGTCTTTACCGATGGACCCAAAGAGAAGGGGGGACTACGCTACTGCATCAATAGTGCTTCGCTCAAGTTTATTCCTAAAGACAAAATGAAAGCAGCAGGGTATGGAGATTACCTACCACTCCTGGAAAAGAAATAACAATGATATCAACAACATTTTTACAAATAAAACAGCAACGAGTATGAAAAAGTCCCGATTAGTAGCAACACTGTTTGCATTGGCTTCTATAGCTATGGTCTCCTGTAATAAAGGTGATGACAAGGCTATGCCCGAGCACAAATCCTCCATGATCTCATTTGAAAATGTGGTGAAGCCTAAAGATTTTGTACAGAGTGGTTCGTTCAAGGGTGTGGGTGGTCCCGGTGTAAATATGCCAGTAGTATTGCCTGGGTCGAGCATAAGCTTTAAGTTCAACGCCGGTAAAGGGCAGGCACTCATGTTTGCCACTATGTATGGCAAATCCAAAGACTGGTTCTTCGCTCCGGAAAATCCAGGACTCAATCTTTACGACGATAAAGGAATGCCCATGACAGGTGACGTTTCTAATCAAATAAAGTTGTGGGATAATGGCTCTAAAAATAATGAAACGGGTGCAGCTGAGAATAATAACGTAATGCAAGTACCCGGTGTAGATGCTTCCAAACTCATGCGGCTCATGCTCGATTACAATGCCACTACTTCCGAGTTTACTCTCACCATCACCAATACCTCGCGGGGTACGTCGCACGAGACTCCTTTCTCTCCCGGTGTATGGGCGGTATCGAATGTGCTGGGTGGCAAACTACTCAATGATATGCCATTTTACAAAGCCGGGGCAAAATCCAATCCCGAGATTACAGCTATAGCAGAGATGGGCAATAATATGCCTCTCGTCAAGAAGATTGCCGATAATACCGGTATCATCACAGGTATATCTCCAGCCATCGTGGTTATTTATACCGGCAATGTGAATCCTTTGTTTGTAGTAGGAAAGAAAGATGCCGGTATGGGCCTTTCCAGTTTGGCACAGAAAGACGATGCTACTGCGCTCAAATCTGCTTTGGAAAAGATGCCGCAGGTAAAGAAGGTGTATATTGCCGGCAATGCTCCTATAGGGCCGGGACAGAAGGCTCATGTAATGTACGACTTTGCAGAAGGTGATCACATCGCTTACGCTACGATGTTTGGCTACTCCAACGACTGGTTTTATGCCAATAATAGTATGATTGCTGCCGGCCTCAAAGGCGATGTTACGGCCATGACTGCTCTCTTCGACGATGGTACGGCTGTAGATCAGTATCCCGGTGCGGGCAATGCCCAAGCACTCTTCGGAGGCAAGCCCATCAAAGAAGACAAAAACATCATAGAGGTAGGTAAGATGTTCCCTGTACTAGCTACGGATAAGGTATTGAGAGTTATTCTCAAATAAAATATTATATTTGGAATTGTATTGATCCAGAGTATCGGTCATTTTGTGATCATACTCTGGATTATCCATTATAATATTTATGAACAGTATGCGACAAACCGCAAATGAGACATCAGGCTTTGATTTGGAGAAATGGATTGATGACTACTATAAAAAGCTTTTGGACAAAGCATATTATTTACTCTCCGATAAAGAGGATGCCAAAGACGTAGTGCAGGAGGTTTTCTTATCGGCGTACAAAAGCCAAAGCTCGTTCGAAGGCAAGAGCTCTCCTCTGACGTGGCTCACCAGCATCTTGCAAAACAAAGTCGCAGATATTTATAAGAAGCGATACAATACCTCGGCACAATCGGCCTCTTTCGAAACCTTTTTCGATAAAAACGGTGAGTGGATGGATACCGACGTTGCAGACTCGTGGGGCGATGACTATACGGTGAGTGCTTTACTCGACGATGACAGCTTCTGCACCATACTCGATGAATGCCTCGGCTATCTCCCTCAGCAATGGCAGGTAGTGGTAAATAAATGCTATCTCCAACAACAAAAAGCAAAAGAGATATGCGACGAACTCAACCTCTCGATGAGTAATTACTGGAAACTCTTACAAAGGAGTCGTCTCCAACTGAGAAAATGTATCGATGTCAATTGGTTCAAAAATTAATGCTATGGTAAAAAGATTTATACACCTATTTACGCTCTCTTGCAAACAAGCTACTTATCTCATCGAAAAACGCCTACACACTTCTTTGTCTCGTACAGAGCGATTGCGCCTTTCTATACACTTTGCGCTATGTAAGCTCTGTAGGGAATACGATACTAAGGCTGCGTTAATAGATGGATGGCTCAGAATACGAAAAAATCCGGAGAACTGTGATTGCATCTTTGAGGATGAACAAGTAGAGCGATTTAAGGCAGAGGTGAAAGAGAAAATGAAGCAATAACCTGCTTCAACTTCTTTTATTTTGTATAGAGACAGGTAAGCTATGTTGTAAATATCTATATTATGCGCCGTGTCCCGAAGGCTCATTGGTGCTGTAAGCATTGCTTATAGAGTCTTATATCTCTTATTATTCGTTTGCTCTTGTTCCATCTGATACCTCATGTATATGCAATTTTATGAGGCCTTTTTTACTTTTGTTTTCCACTGTCAGTCATACATGGCCTTGAGGATATCGGGCGATTTGAGCGGTGGGAATGGCGGCAGATGGAGTCTGTAGTAAGAGATCAGATGGTCGATGATCATGCGACGTTGCAACCGATTGAAGCGAAAGTAGCGCATGTTACTGTAATTCATTCTTACAATCAGAGGTAAGAAGACTGCTTCACTTGGGGGAATACCCGTGTTGGCTAACGGGGCAGACGGTACAAAGCGGGTTTCGTGCAGATCAAACCAATAATGAGGGTGTAGGCGCTGTTGTATGACTATGTCTTCATAGTCTGCTGATATACCGAGATAAATGGGTAGCCTAAGGAGAAATACCAAATGAAAGTTGGCAAACCCGGTAGTGATGGATTCGAGGAGGTTGAGGGATTGGCTTACGAAATGGTACAGCTCATCGTCTTTTTCGCTTACGGTGAGTATGCGGTAGAGTATTTCGGAGAGCATTATGGCTATGCCCTGCTTGGCCACATGTTGCTGTAGAGTGGGGTGGGGTGATACCGGGTAGGCTTCTTTGAGGTAGTGCAACGTGCGGTGCGCACGTACTTCGCAGCTAAAGGCTATCTCTGCGAGAAGGGGATATGAGATCTTTCCTTTTTTGCCTTTGGATGTGCGTGAGGCTGCCGGTACAAGCAGATTTACTCTTCCTGCTTCCTGCGAATAGGTATGCAGGATGTTGAAGCGGTCATTGTACCGAGTCGTATGCAGCACTATGGCGTTAGTCTCGAGAAGCACAATAAGGGTGAGGTTTCTAAAAGATGTGAGTGAGTTCGGTGAGATGCTCTATGATATGCAGGGGGGAACAGACACTTTGTGCCGGCACACTCTGTTTTTTGGGATTGTACCATACTGATGGTAATTGGGCTTGGTGAGCTCCTATGATATCTGCTTCCCAGCTGTCTCCGATCATGATCGATTCCGTACGGCGGGAAGCGGTTCTCATCAGTGCAAAGTCAAATATTTTCTTGTGAGGCTTGTTGATCCCTGCATCTTCGGAAAGTATCATCTGATGCACATAAGGCTCCAGCCCGCTATGGTGTAGTTTGGCCTGCTGTATTTCCCTGAAGCCGTTGCTCAGGATATATACTTTGTAATATCTGTGCAGGTATTCCATCACCTCAATAGCTCCTTCGCACAGCCCGGTCTTGCGACCGGTGGTGAGTAAGAAGTCTTTGTTCAGACTTAGTATTTCATGATCCGAAAGCTCGAGATATCCTTTGAGCGGTTGTCTGAAGCGCTCTACTATGAGTGTGGACTTGTCTATATTACCCTGTCTGTACTGCCCCCACAGGTATTCATTGTGAGGCATGTAGATAGAGAAAAAAGTCTCGAAAGACTCATAGTAACGCCCCCAATCGAGGGCGTCAAAGAGTTCTTCGAGACTTTCTTTATTGTTGTGGTACGTATCCCACAGGGTATCATCCAGATCAATAAAGATGTTTTTGATCATTCGGATAATTCCTTAATCTACTTCTACAATCAAAATTTTAGTGCTACTCCAGAAGGCTTTGGGATCCTTGATGCTTAGAGTGAGCATTTTGTCATTGCCACGTACCAGCTCGTAAGAAGAAGCGGGGTGTATGGTCAGGAGCTTAGCTTTCTTGGACATCAAAGGTATCTGGCTGAGCTCTCGCATGTCAGTGGTGGTAAAGTAATTCATGTTGGCATTTTCTGTCACCACACGTCCGTTCTTCATCAGATTCATATCTTTGAGGTCGGATGAAGTACCGATACAGAAGCGTACTGTATTGAGGGCTTTGTCTTGAGCTGCGAGGTCTGCAGCTTGCTTAGCAGTAGCTTCGTTGAGGCGTGATACATCGCCATGCAGGTTGTTTACCATTGAATCCAAAGAGCCGATAGCAATGTCTTTTCTCTTGAGTTCTTCGGTCAGCTGGGTTACACGTGCTTTCTGATCTTCGAGTTGTTTTTTGAGAGCGTTCAGTGTATTGCGCAGTCTGTAATTTTCTTTACCGCTTTTGGCAAGTTTTTCGTTGAGTTCGTTGATGGCATTGTTGCTGGCCTGTAGTTTATCGCTGATGAGCTGCATGTTGTCCTTGATACGATCTTTGTCGCTCATCTTCATATCGCCCTTCATGGGGTTTACGTTGATCATGCCTTCTACAGCAGATATCTCCTGAAAGTTTGTCAATACGGAAGCCACCAAAGAGTCTGTTTCTCTCAGGTCTTGCTCGTAGTTTTGGTTGACGAGGGCTATAGAGTCGTATTGAACCTTAAGATCTTTGTACGACTTTGAATTTTTTCCGCAAGATGCCAAAGCCAATACCATAGCACCTGCTACCAATAAATTCTTCTTCATATTCGTATTAATTAGTTAGTATTATTATCCAATATCTGATTTCTTCCTATTACGATTACAAATTCACCGCGAGGCTCATGGACCGTAAAGTGAGCAATGAGTTCTTGCAGGGAGCCTCTTACAGTTTGTTCGTGTAGCTTACTTATCTCTCGCATTGCTGCTGCGGGAGTTTCCGGGTTATAAAAATCTGCAAGTTGCGTGAGTGTTTTGAGTACGCGGTATGGCGATTCGTATATAATCACCGTTTTGTCCTCCTGAGCCATATGTCTCATTTTGGTTTGGCGACCTTTCTTGACGGGAAGAAATCCCTCAAATATAAATTTGTCTGCCGGTAGTCCTGAGGATACCAGAGCCGGTACAAAGGCAGTGGCTCCCGGCAGGCACTCTACTTCTATACCACGGCTTACACACTCTCTCACCAGCAAAAAACCGGGATCACTTATACCCGGTGTACCTGCATCGGTAATCAGGGCTATGTTTTCTCCCGCATCAATACGTTGGGCTATAGAATCCACTGTCTTATGCTCATTAAATTTATGGTGACTAAGCATGGGACATTTGATTTCATAGTGATTCAGAAGCACCTTGCTGGTGCGGGTGTCTTCTGCCAAGATCAGGTCACTCTCCTTCAACACACGGATGGCTCTGAGAGTAATATCCTCAAGATTGCCTATAGGTGTAGGTACAAGAGTGAGCTTTGCCATTTTATAATCAGGGTTTTATTCAAAGAACGCTTTTACGTTTATAATATTTCTCTACAACTTGGAGGAACTCTTTAGTCTCCGGCTTTTTGGGGTTCCAGTGATAATTTTCTGTCAGCATCTCGGCGCATTTTTCGTAATCGGTCTCATTGCTGATGAGCTCCATGGCTGTTTTGATTTTTTCAGCATCGTTTCCGAATAGCTCTTTGAAAAATCGGTAATAGTCCATGATAGGAACCAGTCGTTTAAGCTCGAATACGTCTGTGGTAGGAGTTTTAGTTGACGGAGCCGTTTCGCAATGTACCATATATGCCCTTGTCACTGATGTTTTCTTCTCATCCGTGGGGGTGTTTGTCTCGGAAGTATCATCCATGACAGAGCTATGCGAGGTCAGGGGAGTATCGGTGCAGGTTTGCTCTTTGTCCTGAAGCATCGTTGGCTCCTCAGGGCTCTCATCTGCTGAGACAGGCTCTTCCTGCTCAACTTCAGGGTCAATATAATGAGGAGGTTCGGTGAGGCATGTCGGTTGTTGTGTTGCATGCTTTTGTTCTCGCTCCTCATCACACAATGTCTCAGCATCTACCATAGTAGGGGCTGTAGAGGCATTGATAAAGTCCTCTTTTGAAACTATGACCTCCTCGCCGTGCTGCTCCCGTACCAAGTCATGTGTGCCGGATTTGGTCTCGAGGTAAGTAGCCGTATGAGAGTATAACAACTCCAGAGCTTCTGTGCTGATACGCTGAAGTCTTTCTATTATATTGATACACTCTTTGCGTTCGGATTTGTCTCCGTCCGCCAACTTGCTAAGCTGTAATTCTATCTCATTACAGCTTGCGTAGAGTCGATTTATAAGATTTGTATCCATAGAGATCGTCTTTCAGTTTAGACAAATTTAAGAAAAAACATCAAATATATACACTTAATGAATAAAGAAGCATCATTTGAAGCACATAAAGTTCGCTTTATACAGCTTTATCATGTGCCAATGATACTATTTGGGCGATAAAATCAGGGTATATTGCTATTTATTTGCCGGCGTATGCTCTACCCAGATAAGCTTATCTACATCGAATCCTATTTCCACGGCTTTTTTGAGAAAGCGGTCCTTGATCTTGGCCGGAATGGTAGTCTCACGTGATAAGATCCAGAGGTAATCGAGGCTTTTGCCTGCGATCAAAGCATATCTGTAGTCATCGTCAAGATCTATAACATTGTATCCTGAATAAAAAGGCCCGAAGAACGAAACCTTGAGCATGGCTACTGTGGGGTCTCCCACAAATTTGGCCTTACCTGTGGATTCGGACCAATGTTTCTTTTTATAATTGTATCCTTTGTTAATAACTCTGATGGAGCCGTCTTTATTGAGCGAATAGTTGGCTGTAGTGTTGTTGAGGTTGCGTTCGAATGAGAAATCAAACCTTGCAATCTCATACCATTTGCCAAGATACCGATCTTTGTCGAAGTTTGTCACGGGTACGGCTTTCGGCGGTTTTTGTGATCCGCACCCTGCCATTAATGTAATAAGCCCTGTAAAAGCCAGCGTGGCTACAATGATTTTCTTCTCTACTTTCATGATTGTTGGGTTTATGTGTTTCGCAATCCGTTTATTTATAAAGTTTTAACAAGTTGAGGTGTATATAAGTTTCGATTTGGCAGTTTGCTTTCGGTGGAAGTTGTATCTTTGTGGGAACCTCTTTGATCAAAAACATTTAGTATAATACAATGAACAAGAAAATATCTTTTACCTTATTTATTATCGCGTTGATGAGCCTGCCTCTCATGGCTCAGAACGGTTCTAAGAAGATAGAAATCAGAGATATCACATCCGGAGTCTTCTATGCCAGAGGAGCAGGAAAGGGCTTTCGCTCTATGCCAGATGGAGAGCACTATACTATAACGAGCCCTGACCGCAAGGCGATACTAAAATATAGTTTTGCCACAGGCAAGCTCACTGATACTCTATTCAGCGTGAAGACAGCCCATGAGTGCACCTTCGACAAATTCGATGATTATGAGATCAGTGACAACGGACTTCATATCTTATTATATACTGATACGGAACCTATTTATCGCAGATCATCACGCTTCGATGCCTTTCATTATGATGTGCGTCGCAACCGTGTAGAGCCACTGAGTAAGCAGAAAGGCAAGGTGATGATACCTACCTTTAGCCCTGATGGTCGTATGGTGGCTTTTGTGCGTGACAATAATATCTTTATCAAGAAATTTGATTTTGATACAGAAGTACAGGTTACGGATGATGGTAAGTTCAACAGTATAATTAACGGCGCTACCGACTGGGTGTATGAAGAAGAGTTCGAAGTGACCAACCTGATGTCTTGGAGTGCCGATAATAACTACCTCAGCTATGTGCGCTCGGACGAAACCAAGGTGCCACAATATAATATGCCTATATATATGGGTTCTCTTTATCCTGTGGATTACTCGTACAAATACCCTAAGGCTGGAGAACCGAATTCTATCGTTACACTATTTATATATAATGTAGGGGATAGAAGTACGAAAAATGTAAATCTGGGACTCACTCCTGATGATTATATCCCGCGTATCGCCTTTACTAAAGAAGCGGATGCTTTGGCTGTAATGACGCTGAATCGTGATCAGAATGATTTTAAGATGTACTATGTGCATCCGCAAACTCTTATCCCCAAGATGGTATTTCAGGAGAAGAATAAAGCTTATATAGATAATAAACATATCAACAAGATAGAATTTATCCCCAATGGGTTTGTTTATATCAGTGAAAAAAGCGGTTATTCACACATTGGGCTCTACAGCTCCAAAGGAGTGGAGCAGCGACAGATCACTCAGGGTAATTGGGATGTAACGGAGTATTACGGCATGGATGGTAAGGGCAACGTCTATTATCAGTCGGCAGAGGAGAGCCCTATGCGCCGTAGCGTATATAAAGTAGATGCCAAGGGGAACAAAACTAAGCTGAGTACCGAGGAGGGAACCAACAATGCCATCTTTAGCAGTAATATGGCTTATTACTTCAATACTTACAGTAATATCAACACACCTTCAGTAACCGCTGTATATGCCACCGGCAAGACCACGCCTCTGCGTGTGCTGGAGGATAATGCCAAGCTCAATACATTTCTTGAGCAATACAATTTCGGACAAAAGGAATTTATAACGCTCAAAAACGGTGTGGGCGATGACCTGAACGCTTGGATACTAAGGCCTAAGAATTTCGACTCCGCCAAGAAATACCCCGTGCTCATGGTGCAATATAGTGGGCCTAACTCTCAGGAAGTACTGGATAAGTATGACTTCGGATGGGAATACTACCTTGCCAACCAAGGTTATATAGTAGCCTGTGTAGACGGCAGAGGCACCGGTGCCAGAGGTGAAGCATGGCGTAAGTGTACTTATTTGCGACTGGGTATCCTTGAGAGTGACGACCAGATCGCTGCAGCCAAGAGCTTGGGAGCTTTGCCTTATGTAGATGCATCACGCATCGGTATCTGGGGGTGGAGTTTCGGCGGGTATACTACGCTCATGTGTATGTCACGCGGCAATGGTGTGTTCAAAGCCGGTATCGCCGTAGCAGCTCCCACCGACTGGCACTTCTACGATACGATCTATACGGAGCGATATATGCGCACGCCCAAGCAGAATCCTCAAGGCTATAAGGAGACTTCGGTATTGGGCGTTGTAAACAATCTCAAAGGAAATCTGCTTCTTATACATGGAAGTGCCGATGATAACGTGCATCTCCAAAACTATATGTATGTAACGGAAGCGATGGTTCAGAGTAATATACAGTATGAAACAGCTATTTATACCGATAAAAATCACGGTATCTATGGCGGCCATACGCGCAATCATCTTTATACGCGTATGGCAGACTTCGTGCTCAAGAACCTTTAATCCTTTTTAACCCACAAAGTAAATACTATTATAATTGTGCCTCCACATGTAAAAAAGCCGGACTGGCTAAAGATAAAATTAGGAGACAATTCCACCTTTACGCACACCAAAAAAGTGGTAGAAGGACATTGTCTCCACACAATATGCTCCAGTGGCAAGTGCCCCAATATGGGTGAGTGCTGGAGCCATGGTACCGCTACGTTTATGATAGGCGGAGAGATATGTACCCGGGCTTGTAAGTTCTGTAATACCCTTACGGGCAGACCCAAACCCCTCAATCCTGATGAGCCTAAAAACTTGGCGGAAAGCGTCAGGCTGATGAAGTTGCGCCATGCAGTGATCACAAGCGTGGATCGTGATGACCTCCCCGACTATGGAGCCCAACATTGGGTAAACACGATCAGGGAGATCAAGAGAGTAAACCCCACGGTAACGATAGAAGTACTGATCCCCGATTTTCGTGGTGACCTAGAGCTCGTAGACAAGATCATTGAGACGAAGCCGAATATAATCTCTCACAATTTGGAGACGGTACGACGCCTCACTCCCAATGTACGCAGCGTAGCTACCTATGATGTGAGTTTAAGTGTGCTCCGGAGGATAGCACAGTCAGGCATTCCTGCCAAAACAGGGATGATGCTTGGCTTGGGCGAGACCGAAGAGGAAGTAATGCAACTCATGGATGATGCTTTGGCTATGGGGGTCTCTATCATTACTATAGGACAGTACCTGCAACCTACTCGTAAGCATCTGCCCGTAGCGGAGTATGTAAGTCCCGAGCAGTTTGAGAAGCTCAGACTTATAGGGCTGGAAAAAGGTTTTCGTAAGATTGAGAGTGCACCCTTGGTGCGGTCGTCTTATCATGCGGAACGTCACGTATAATTACTTTTACATCTCAATACATGGTTTATATCTGCGATACATTCTCTATCTTGTCCAATCCTCTCGGTACAGAGTCCGACACTTTGTTCGACATCTTATCCGACCTTATTGCACCGTTGGGGTTCGAAAGCTTCGATACTTCCGATGGAGTTCTCAAAGCTTACATCCCGGCTTTACAAAAAGATGATGTTGCGCTTCATGGCATCTTGCAGTCTTTCCCGATCGAAGGAGTGGTTTTTGCCATTAGTTCCGAAGAGCAACCCGATATCAACTGGAATGAAGAATGGGAGAAAAATTATTTCCAACCCATAGAATTCCTTGGGGGGCGTTGCGTCATACGGGCACCTTTTCACCCTGAAGCTCCAAATGCAGAAGCGGAGATTGTTATATCTCCCAAGATGGCATTTGGGACAGGCAATCATGAGACCACATCTCTCATGATTACCTATCTCATGGAACACGATGTGCAAGGAGCCAAGGTACTTGATATGGGCTGCGGAACCGGCGTGTTGGGCATACTTGCTCTTAAGTTGGGTGCTAATAACCTAACTGCTATAGATATTGATCATTGGGCTTATCAGAATGTGTGCGAGAATGCTCGACTCAATCATGTTCAAAACATAGTACCTATTGAAGGGGATGCAACAGCTCTTGAAGGGCTTGGACTGTTCGATGTGATTTTGGCAAATATTACTCGCAATATCTTATTGGCAGACATGGATCAGTATGACAAGGTGCTAGCACCCGGCGGGCGTATCGTGTTTAGTGGGTTCTATCAAGAGGATTGTGAGCTGATCCGTTCCAAAGCTTCATTACTGGGGTTAATTCCCGTAGAAGAGCATACCCTTAACAATTGGGCACAGGTAGTTGTCTGCAAACCTTGAGAAGCTTCCACTCTCATGTGATGTAAAAACTCTATCCAATTTATAAAACAATAATCCGTAGGGCTGTTTGTGGCTGATACCATGACAGCCCTATACATTTTATACGTATACATATATATAGGGATTTTGCAAGATTTTCATCCATAATATGCAGAAATATATACGATTTCGATAAAAAAGAGTAACTTTGCAGAGTTCTCTCTGAGACGTGGACGGATTTGTAACGCTTGCAACCACGAGAAAAAATGCTAAAACTTTTCTGTTTTCACTTCTTGAAAACCTTTAAGCTTAGCACTTCCGGTAAATTCGTCTGATACGTTACAGAGAGTAACGTATTTTTTTTGTTATAACTATAATTATAAGACGTATATGAGTTATTTGTTTACATCGGAGTCTGTGTCCGAAGGACATCCCGATAAAGTAGCGGATCAGATATCCGATGCTATACTGGATAGGTTCATGGCAGCCGATCCGGAGTCAAAAGTAGCATGCGAAACCCTTGTGACTACAGGGCAGGTAGTTCTGGCCGGTGAAGTCAAAAGTCAGGCCTATGTAGATGTGCAGACTACTACACGTGATGTGATCAAAAGGATCGGTTACACCAAGAGTGAGTATTGTTTCGAGTCGGTAAGCTGTGGTATATTATCATCTATCCATGAGCAAAGCGCCGATATCAATCGTGGTGTAGAGCGTTGTGATCTAGAGAACCAAGGCGCAGGCGACCAAGGGATGATGTTTGGGTATGCCACTAAGGAGACCCCGAGTTTCATGCCGTTGCCCATAGACCTTGCTCATGCTTTACTGCTCGAACTCGCCAATATCCGCAAGAATGAACCGGCTCTCATGCCTTATCTCAGGCCTGATGCAAAAAGTCAGGTGACTGTAGAGTACAATGATGTCGGTAAGCCCGAGCGCATCGATACTATTGTTATCAGCACACAGCACGATGAGTTTGTACAGCCCTCCGAAGATACCGATGAGGCACGCCTTATCGCCGATAAAGCTATGCAGGATCAGATACGCAAGGATATCGTAGATATTCTTTTGCCACGCGTAAGAGACTCGTACAATCACAAGGTGGCCAATCTTTTTCATGGCGACATCAAGCTATATGTAAATCCCACAGGTAAGTTTGTCATCGGAGGTCCGCATGGCGATACAGGGCTCACCGGTCGTAAAATTATTGTAGATACGTATGGTGGTAAGGCTTCGCATGGTGGGGGTGCATTCTCAGGCAAAGACCCTTCCAAAGTCGACCGCTCTGCTGCATATGCTGCCCGCCACATCGCCAAAAACATGGTGGCTGCCGGCATAGCTGACGAGATGATGGTGCAACTCTCCTATGCCATAGGTGTGGCAGAGCCTATCAATGTATTTGTAAAGACCAATGACACCGCTCATGTGGATATGACTGATAGTGAGATAGCTGAGAAGATTACCGAAATCTTCGATCTTCGGCCTTATGCCATTGAGCAAAGGCTCAAGTTGCGCAATCCCATCTATGAAGAAACCGCAGCTTATGGACACTTTGGTCGTGAACCTCAGACGGTAACCAAGTATTTCCCTACTTATCACAGAGGAATACTGGAATGTAACGTGGAGCTCTTTACATGGGAGAAGCTCGACTATACCGATAGAATCAAAGCCGTATTTGGCATCTGATTCTATTTTCCCTCAATAAAGATAGCCTGCCAATTCTTTGACGAATTGGCAGACTTTTTTATATATCATGTTTATCCAATAGGAGGGATTACTTACACCTTGTAAGGTTATGGCTGATATAACGGCATTCTGGATATATTTTTGCACATTGTGCGTGTGTTTTTACATGCTATAGCTTCCATTTTGACACATTAGCTAGGGCGAGACAATTATAGTTTATGAACATTTTTCACAAAATAAACGAAAGTGTGCATAAAATGATATTTATTTGATTCTAAAAGTGTTCAATATCAAAATTAATATTTCGAAAATGTTGTTAAGAGTTAAAAAATAAGCGTTAAATGTTATTATGGCTATGTAATATGAAAAATATGTTTAATTTTGTTTCGCAAAACTCTTAAATGGGTCTCTCTTCCCTTATTAAGACGTAAATTATTTTAGAATTAAAAAGAATAGATTATGAAAAGAATTTTTATGGCTGCCGCTATTATGGTTGCAGGTGTTTTCGCAGGTAATGCGCAGAGTTTATCTTATAAAGTAGAAGCCGGTGCTAACTTCTCTGACTTTGACACAAAGGTATTGGGTAGCACAAAAGATGTATCAAAGATCATCGTAGGCTATCGTGCCGGTGTAGGTATGGAAGTTAATCTTTCTGACAATCTTTACTTCTCACCTTACTTGATGTTCAAGATGAATGGTGCTAAGGCAGATAGTAAAGTTGAAATAGCAGGAAGGAAGACTTTAGATTTCAAGACTACTCTTCATTATCTTGCTATGCCTTTGAACTTGGGATTCCGTTCAGGTATCACTGATAATCTGGCTGTAGCTGTAGAGTTTGGTCCTTATGTTGCTTATGGTCTTAAAGGTACTCACTCTATTGCAGGTATCGATTTCGATGCATTCAAGAGTGACAAGAAAGCAGAGCTTTTCGAAGGTGGCGTAAAAAGATTTGACTGGGGTCTTAATGGTGCCGTAGCTTTGGAATATACTAACTTCTATTTCAAGCTTGGTGCAGACTATGGTCTTTACAACATCATGAAAGAGGGTAACAAGGACAATTCTTTCAAGAACATCGCTTTCTACACCAACGTTGGTTATAGATTCTAAAATCATAACTGATTAATCGTATGAAACGATTTATTATCACATTAGCCGTACTTGTTCTGGGAGCAAGTGCGGCTTCTGCTCAATTATTGGGCGGGAGCAATAAGTTGGCTATAAGGGTAGATGCTGCTGTAGGATTTAATAAAGGAGACTACAAGGTTGAGAATTTCTCGGATCTTACATCCAAGACTGTAGTAGGCTACAGATTCGGAGCTTCTGTGAATATACCGCTGTCATCCATGTTCTATGTAAGTCCCGGAATAGTGTTCCAATCAAAAGGATCAGAAACGTCTTTGGACAATTTAATTGTCGACACTATCAATCCTTTTGCTAACAAAGGTTCTATAAAGGTGAAGTCTCATTATATAGAAATTCCTGTACATGTAGGGCTTAGAATTCCTGTAACAAGCCTATTTGCTGTAAATATTCAGACAGGACCTTATTTCTCCTACGCACTCTCGGGAGAAGCTACATCGACGGATGAAAAAGGCTCTAAAACTACGTTTGATATTTATAAATCAGGTGTCAATGAAATCATGCAAGGCAAACGTTTCGATATGGGATGGGGAGCTGCAGCCATGGTAGATATTACTCACTATTATGTCCTTGTAGGAGCTGATTTCGGCTTTTTTGATACACTCAAGGATATTAAAAATTTCGATGCTACACTAAAGAATACATCTTTCCATGTAGGGTTGGGTATTCGTTTTTAACCTCTGAATAATATGAATGCAGATTCAAATAAAGGACTGCTTATCAAATCTAATCTTGATAAGCAGTCCTTTTTATATTGGGTAGCAAAAGATATTCAATGCACATAGTCTCCGCAAATATCTGATGGATATTTTTCTGATACCGCTAAAAGAAGAGACATCATCATCAAAATTACTACCCCAATTACCACCTCTGAAATTTCAGCCTATACGGACAACCGTTTTGTCGTACAAAGTCAGTCGTCCGTATACGATAAAACCTTGGTCCGTGTACGATAAAACGGTTGTCCGTATAGGATAGGTCAGTCGTCCGTGTACGATAGAATTTTCACTCGCGCTTTCCTTACTGAAAAGCCCTAGGGTGATAGCTAATAAATCTCTTAGCCAATCAATCTGTATCTTTTGAGACCGTTGCATAGCAGGCCAATTGCTTCGTTGCTTGCGAGATTCGCGCTTGGTCATTTACCTGAAGTAAACTCCCTGTGCACTCACTCTTAGCGCCTTGCACTTTACCTTCTCTGCCCGGTCAAAGTGTCTTTTGTCGGCTTTGCCTACAAAATCCACAAGACTGTTGACTTTTGCAACAGTCTCCTTTTACCCTGATGGGTTACTCCCTTCTTCTCCGGCATTCTGTTTTTATACAATCATCCGTTTTTCTCATGCATATTGTTTGTTACACTTCTGTAATTGGTGTTGATTCATTTACAAGATTATTTCTGTTTACTCTCAAAACAATCAATGATGCAGCCAGGAGCAGCCCGAAGACCAAGCTGTTCCAGCCTCCTCCTATTATCATGAGATAAGGCTGTGGCAGATATTGCCACAAAAAGCCCAGCCATAATGTAACCATAGGGTTTACAATTACTATCCAACGCGGATAGATAGTCTTTTTAGCCAGAACTATGCCGGCGAATATTAGCAAGCCTATTCCTACTAATATAAACATCCCGATGCCTAAATATGCGGCGTAGTTCATCAGCGGATCTATCAGCTCCGGATGTCCTTGTCTTGCCACAATGCCGAAAGCGGGAAAAAATGCGTGGTAGGTACCTCCAATTATGATGGCGATGCAGAGGATGGCAAGCATGATCTTTGCCATCATTTTTTGTGGCTCCCTTACGGCGAGGTAAAGATGATAAAATCCGATCAGATACATGCATACTGCTAACGGGCCGACCAATCCTCCCGCATACATCCTGCCGAGCGGAACACCTCCCATATTGGATAGTATCTCTTGTTCGATGTTGTCTACAGGCTTTGAGGTAAAGTACAGTAACATGTCGCCGGCAAACATGAGCAAGCTCCCCAGTAACCCGATATATCCGGTTATCATTAGTTGTCTGTAAGTTGTTCTATTCATATTTGTTTAGGTTTTGTATTTTGTTTTTTACATTCATAGTGTGGGTAAGTGTGATTATTTATCCATTATTTTACAATGGCGACATTTCCCTCTTATCAATCAAATAGGTGTGAACGAAGTGCCGTTAGGAAAGCCTTGAAGGAATCCGGTTATAACGTCTATCTTGTACTCCGGAGAAACAAGAATGAAAGGTAACTGAGTTATCTGCTCATGCTCATCCAGTCTAATAGCGTCCTTGGTTTTGCTTTTGCGAAGTATCATTGAGCGATATGAGTAATCTTTTTAGACGACAGTCGTACTGAAAAATTTCACACATGATTGCAATATTACAATATTTTAGTCACCTGTTGCAATACCCATAAATGATGATTTTTTCTTGTGTTTTTCATAAAGAATTCATCTATGACAAAGAATAATGACATGTATCACCATCCCCCATGTCCGTATAATAGGCTCAGGAGAGTAATTGAGAATACCTACTTATTTATAGTGAGGGGGGTACTCGTCTTTTGTGGAGAAATGTTTTCTTAGGGTATACTTATGCGGACTATCATAGGGGTGCGTATACCGGGTTTGATCTCACCGTTGATGACCAGTATATTGTGATCGTCTATTTTTACGGCTGTGGCTCCAGCCCGTGATAGTTTATGGGCATCGTGTGCACAGGTTTTCCATGTTGCCGATTGGGCTTTGTAGGCTAATAAGTAGGGGTTGAAACGATACCATGATACGGGATGTTTCAGATATATGCTCTGTACCTCTTTGAGAGAATCGAGGTTGGATACATTCACAGAGTCTGTCTGAAGTTTGTATATTCTATCCAAAGCCTCCATAAAGATATCCTTGTTCACACCTCCAAAGCATAAGATGTTGTGCCCCGTAGTCACGGCACATCCTCCCCCCACTGAAACGAGAGTGTCTTGATTTGTAGGGGCGGGTACTACCTGCCATGTTTGTGAGGAGTCTCCCACTGATAGGTCTAAGGAATAGGCATCGAGAGACAGAGTCGGTGGCAAGGATCCGTTACCCCCGTCGAATCCTCCCATGACAAAGAGGCGACTATCGCATACTGCGGACACCGGTTGCACTCGCGTTTTTCCCGGCAGATCACTAAGTCGGCGCCAGCCAGCCTGCATTTTGTTCAAATCAAGCCTCCATGTAGCCTTTGACGGTACATCATCCTGATTGCCGGCTACTACATATATATACCCTTTGTATAGAGACGCTGATCCATTGTCAAAGGTAAATGGTAATGGGGGGAGGGAGTCTAGTATAGCCTGTCCCTCCTTGTTAAGTCGCATACGCCATACATCACGGATAGCCTTGCCTACAGTCTTACCTCCGATGAGAATAAGTTCTTTACCGTTGCTTACCGTAGCTCCGTAGGCTATGTCGTAGGGCAACTCGCCTACCTTGTTCCATACAATGGTGTCACTATGCAGTGCGCCTTTGTAGATCTGCCGGTAAAAAATCTTTTGTCCACCCTCCGCTGCTGGGATAGCGGGAAAGTTGCACCCTCCCGCTATGAGTATATAGTCCTTGACACTCCCTGCAAAACAACCTGATACCCCTTTTGCATAAGCCGTATCAGGCATGATGCTCACTACTTCATGTAAGTTGGCTTGGCTTACATCAGCGCTTTGTGCACGACTGCAGCTCATACAACATGCTATCACACCGGGTAAGAATACTAGTGGGAGGATATAAATCAGGATCCGGCTTAGTTTTTTATTCATAAGATATAGGGGATGGAGGATGTGTCGGATTTATAATTTTACTTTGACAATGAGCTTACGTATTTTCCCTTGACCTATGAGTGGTGCATGTGCATCTTCGGGGTATACGATGGCGAATTGTCCCGGACACAGATCTACATAGGCCGAGGGCTCGTCGTAGTAAAGGATATAGTCATTCTCGTGATCAAATTCTCCTTTGGGCTTGGTACAATTGAAAGTTGGCTTCCAGCCGATGCGCTCTTTGCCTTCGAGTAGGATGTGGATGTCCAGATAATCTTCATGTACCTCCATGAGCTGGTCTTCTTGTTTCATGCTGTCAGGGTTTACGTTGTTGATAAAAAGGTCATTGCCTTTGATCTCAATACGCCCGAGTTCGTGGTGGAGCAAGTCGTTGTTCTTTATATATTCAAATGCATCTTTGAAAAGAGGGTGCAGTGATTCGTAACGGGCACTATCCCTCAAGCTGGCTACTATCATGATTATATTACGATTAGTTTTATTGATTTATACATTATTATTTCTCAGTCTAGAGTGTTGCACCATAGGCTATAGGTTCATCGTGCTTTTATAGTTTTCAGTATTCCCAAAGATAAGTGATTCATCCTTATCCGGTGAATAAATAATATTTTCGGCGACCTTACCTCCATCGGGAGTTACGCAAACGAAGGTAAACATCCATTTTACCAGTCGGATCTCAGGAGTGGTAAATTCTCTTACAGGCAACTTTATCAGGAATTCGTTCCACCCCTTTTTGAGATAAATCTTTGCAGGAGGGCGTGAGCATGCATTCTCATTTGTCAAGGGATGTTCGTTATCAGCACTTTTAGTTGAATTGATCCATTGAGGAGGCTGTATATACTCACCATTGACACGTATGCTACTCCCCCTATAGTCCCACTGCCTGAGTGGTGGAGGCATATCTTTTTCTGATCGAGAATAGTTCTGAAATTCAATCCATGCGCCTACTTCCTGTGCTTTATAGCTGTAGATATATGTATAGGCATAAACAGTACTATTAGGGTGCGGATGTTCCAGTAAGCTTTTTACCAGACTACCCCATGTATGGCGCAGATAGATGCCGGCACCCCGAGCGAGACGGGTAGTGTAGCTTTTACCTTGATAAGAATAGGTATTCTTAATCTCTTTCTCCGGCGGAAATGATTGACTCACATCTCCTGCGTTGGGAAATTGCTCCGTGACACGCCACAATATATCCGATTGTTTTACATAAGGGAAGCTTTCATCACGAAGTGAGTGTGCAGCATGACAGAGCATACGGTTTTCGAGCGATCTAAAGTCTGCCAGCCTACTATCATTGGGCTTTATCGGGAGGTTGGTACCATAGGTTCTGAAATAATCATACCCTCCGCCTCTCCAAGATCTTTCAGCAAAGACAAGTGCGTTGGGGTAAAAGGCATTCTCTTTCCATATTGCTTGTAGTGACTGCGGTATCCTGTCATTCCATACAGCTATCTCACCTCCGATAATATTCTCCTCGTTTTCCTGGTTATTGTAGCCTCCTATCTTACTATTGAATAGAGCTACAAGATCACCGAAGAGATCGAAGTGATTGAGATAATAATAGCGTGAATCTATGGCAGGAGTGCAGGATATGGGTTTTCCCCATGCACTCCAAAGTTGTACTCCGTCTATCTCTCCCGGTTTATAGCTCCAACCGGGATTCCATGACCAAGCTTTTACACCTTTTCCTCGGATAAATGCTACCATTTCGTTTACAAAAGAAGGGTCGGTAAACTTCACCTCATCAGTTCCTATATGGAGTATGGGGACTTTTACCTTGTCCAGAAACTCTGTGAGTAAGGCCTTAAGAGCCGCCTTGCCTTGCTCGCTTTGCATAGGGAAACCCAGAGCTGATGTAAATGCTTGGCTGTGCCCCGGCATATCTATCTCGGGCAGTAGAGTCATTCCATATTGGGTGCAATAATTGGCAAGGTCAGATAGTTCGTCCAAAGTATAGTATTTCCCTGCTTGGCGTAGTGTTACTCGGGGTTCATTGAGCTGTGGATAGATATGACTTTGTATACGCCAGGAGATATCTTCGGTGAGATGGAGATGAAAGTAATTGTATTTGAAACGTGATAATAGACGTATCTGCTTCTTTAATTCCTGCATTGGGATATAGTAGCGTGCCACATCCTGCATGACCCCTCTGTATTCGAAGGCCGGCCAGTCGGTAATGTCAATACACGGCAGTTGGTATCCGTATATTTCTTTCCACTGACTTAGCGTTTGTACTGCACGTAGCAACCCTCTTTTATCTGCCGCCTCTATAACGATCCCTTGTGGAAGGATGCTTAGATAGTAGCCTTCATGTTGTGCATAGTGAGGCACTGTGTCCAACTTCGCTGTCTTACGTATGCTGATGCGGGTCGCTTTTTGGTGCTGTGATATGTGGAATCCGTAATTCTCAAAAAACTTTTCACATTCTTTCCCAAATAGCTCATCATTGCACCAAACGGAAATAAACTCCTGAAGATGCAGCTTCCCCGGCATTGTCTGAAGGTATTGAGGATAGGGCAAGAGAGGGGCTTGAATCTTTGTTGTCGACAATGCGACTGAAAGATTCAATATAAAAATGCAACATAACGCAAGTAGCTCCCTCGATCTGTACATCTCTTATTCCATGTTATCTGTGGTGGGGCGCAGGAAGTAAAGTTGGATCAGGAGAGCTACCGCTACTATGGCACCAAGCCATGCAAAGCCCAAGCCGAGGTTGCCTCCATCTGTCCATTTGCCGAGCATCTGTGTCACAAAAGCCCCTGCAAAAACTCCTGTCATGTTCATGATACCGTATGCTGTGGCACGAAGTCGTGATGGGATAAACTGACACAGGATAGGCATGTTATTGGCATCGAACATTCCGAAACCTACACCAAACAGTACTCCCGCCATGATGATAAGCATAAGGTGATTGCCAAGCCCCAGTAATATCAGAGACGGAATAGTGAGTGCAAGCCCGATAGCTCCGGTATAGATACGGCCTCTGAGATTTTTTTGCACCCAACGATCGGATAAGGTACCTCCCAATATAACTCCTACGAATGATGATGCCGCAATGGTAATGGTGGATATGGGACCGGCTTCGGACATGGGGATATTAAGCTTCTCGGCAAAAAGAGTGGGGAGCCAGTTCTTGGTAGCCCATCCCGGAAGGCTGGGTACTGCGAAGTAGATAAGAATAGCCCAGAAAGCAATATTGGAAAAGAGCATCCCAAATCCACGGAGTATACTCATGTTGGAAGTCTTGTGCTTGTCATTTATGATCGTTTGCAATACAGGGCGGGGTTTTTCGTAAAGTAAAGCTATCAGGATTAAGGCATATACCATACCTACCAATCCAAAGATATGGAAGGTGGCGTGCCATGAATATGCAGCGGCTATAGTAGCTCCAAATCCTCCTATGGCCTGACCGGTATACAGTCCTGTCATGTGGATGCCTACGGCAAGTGATCGACTTTTGTTGGTATGATAGTCCGCAATTAGCGATAGCCCTGCCGGGATGTACAGAGCCTCACTTACGCCCATTAAGGCGCGGAGGATAAGTACTTGATTGAAGGTAGTGGCTACACCCATGAGATAAGTGACAAATGACCAAACGAAGATACTACCTACGATGAGCCATTTACGATTGATGCGATCTGCAATGGCTCCTGCAAAAGGACTAAGCAAGCCATATATCCATAGGAAAATAGACATCAAGCGCCCGAAATTGGTAGCGGATTGTAGCTCGGTGATATCTATCTGCATAGAATCTTTCATGGTACTGAGCATTTGTCTGTCCATATAATTGAGTAATGCTACTCCCCATAATAAACCTACTACTAACCACGGGTAAAACTTTCGATCTTTTAATGAATTTGTCATGATTTCTTGTATACTATAATCTTTATATAATGCCTTCTAAGGTCTTTAATTCAATGTTGAGTAATGGCGTACATTTTGTGTATCCGCCCCAAACGTACCCTGATATGCTGCATATCGTGAGTGCAATTTTATCTCTCTTGCTTATGGATTTGAATCTGCATGCAAGACAAATGCAGATGGTGAATAGGAAATAGCGAGCCTTCCATAGGGACCATGGAAGGCCCGCTTGTGATGCATTATTCTTTATTTATCATACCCGGGTGTTTGTAACACTTTCGGGTCAGAGTTAAGAACACCCTTGTCCAGAGGCCAGAGTGTTTTGTATGCCTCTTTAGTTTCCAGAATGGGGAATACTTCGGCAGAAGGGCTGAAGTTTACGGCATAATTAGCTTTTGCAGAGAATACGAGAGGTTTCTTCGTTGCATCTTGTAGGCGATTGACGTCAAACCAACGCTTATTTTCAGCCACAAACTCTTTGTCTCGCTCGTGCAAGATGGTAAGTTCATTAGTCGCAAAGTCTCCATCTTTGTATTCTTTACCGGCAAACTTGTCTCCATAGGCTCTTTTGCGTACCTGATTGATATATTCGGCACATGATTTACCCAATCCGTTTTGGACTTCTGCCATCATCAGCAAGGCATCAGCATAGCGGTAGATAATGATATTGGAGTCGAAGTATCTTTTGTTGTCATTACCCATTTGCCCCAATAGCTTCTTTATTACTGCTCCATAGGCTTGTACACCGTTTTTGTCCGGCTTCATCATATATTCCAGGAAAGTGCCGCTGCGACGAGTATCTTCTTTGTCGAAAGATTTTACCAACGCTTCTTTGTATTCATGACGCAAGAGTCCTGACCCTGATAAATCCAAAGGATCGGTTTCGTATAGCTTACCGTCGAGATCATACGCATTGTTTACAAGGTCACGTGGTGCATATACAAAGAGTTCTCCCCAGTTTGAGATTTCTTCTTTGTCGAAATAGATATTGAAGATAACCTCTTTGCCATTCTTATTTTTGGATGAGAAGATATCTTCAAACTTTGTTTCCAGAGAGTACTTGCCTATAACACCATTGAGAGCGGTTTCTGCTACACTAAAATCTTTGGATCGTCCGGGTTGATGATTGCCTGTAGCCACTTTTGCAGACCACAGGTAAATTTCAGCCTTGAGCATCTTGGTAGCATCTTTAGACCACAGGATTTTAGCATTGGCTGTTGCATCAGCTTCAAAATATTTATCAGACTTATTGATATCTTCTTTGATGAAATTCAGTGTACTTTCTGCATCCGAACGTTCTTTGTAGAGGAGTACCGCATCATCCACATGCTTGGCAACCTTTGGTTCGGTTTCTATCACTACACCACCATATGTTCTATAGAGCCAGAAGTAATAAAAAGCCCTTATACCATAAGCTTGACCTAAATAGTGATTGCGATCTCCATCAGAAAGGAATTTACACTCGTTCTGAACTTTTTCGATGAATTGATTGATTTGGAGTATTCGTCCGTAAAAATTACCCCAGTTGCCAATTCCGGTATTGTCTTTTGTTATCAGGTTATTCTTGATCGCATCATCGTCCAGAGAAGATGCTCCGGTACTCGCTGTTCCGGTACGCATGGTGCCTCCGCGTTCTTCTCCCAGTCTATAGAGGGTAGAGTAGGTATCTCTCATATCTTTGTGGACTCCATTCATAAAGCCTTCTACCTGACCTTTATTATTCCAGAAGTTATCAGCTCCGTAATAATCTTCAGGCTTTAGATCCAATCTATCGGCACAGGAGGTGAGCATCATGATGGATGCTACTATTCCTATAATTATATTGATTCTTTTCATGATTAATTTTGTTTGTATGATTAGAAGCTAACATTTAATCCTAAGATGAGAGTTCTCGGTAAAGAGTACCCACCCCATGAGTTTGCTCCGTATTCCGGGGAGTACACATGTTTAGCTGCAGTAAGGTAACCCAAGTTTTGTCCGGTAATGGATAACTCTGCACTTTGCAGGAATATCTTATTTACCCACTCCTTAGGCATTTGGTAGCTCAATGATATTTCACGGAAAGCAAGGTAGTCTCCTTTGTAAACAAACATGGACGATTCACGAGCGTAGTTTCTTTTACCCAACTGGTCTGCCCATGCGTATACAGGGTATTTGGCATTCATATTATTTTCACTCCATGAATTCTTTACAAGATCAAGCGTATTGAATGTTCCTTGCATATTACCCAATATCCAAGGAGTACGGCTATCAACAACCTTATGTCCTAAAGCATAGTCAAATCGTGCACTTAATGACAGACCCTTCCATCCCACACGGGTATTGAATCCTCCCGTAATAAGAGGTACTTCATTACCCACTTTAACTTTGTCAAACTGGTCAATCTTGCCATCATTATTAACATCGAGCCATTTTACATCTCCCGGTTGAATGGGTAGACCCTTTGATTTTTCTTGATCAGTCAGTTTGGCCCAAGCATCGGGTCCGTAAAGTATTTTATTGTTGGATCCGTTATTACCTAATGACATATCAATCAGATTACCTGCGATATCTTTGATGTCATTATAGATGCCCATAGCCTTATACACATAGATATCTCCCGGACGTTGACCTTCCTGATATCCTCCTACCCACATCTTCTCATCACCATTGCCGGTGTACACTTCAAATGCACCTTGGCGGTTGCGCTCGAGTTTGTTGTATGGCAGAGTGATAATTTTGTTCTTGTTAAACGCTCCATTCAGTGAGAAATCCCACTTCCAGTCTTTGGTGTTGATAATTTTAGCATTGAAATCAAATTCCAGACCGCTGTTCTGAATTTCACCGTTATTAGTTTTGAATGAGTTGATACCTACGTGTGATGGTAAGTCTATGTTTGCGAATTTATCTTTGGTACGTCTGTTGTAATAAGTCATATTGAGATTGAGGCGATTATCCAAGAACCCCAGATCTAGACCGATTTCAAATGTATTGGACTTCTCCCATCTCAATCCCGGGTTTGGTAGCCCCGTCATCAAGAATCCAGTATTACCACCGTATTTTACTAAGCTGTAACGACCTTGCAGATCATAATTACCGATACCTGAAACATTACCATTAGAGCCATAGCTTAGACGAAGTTTTCCAAAAGAAAGAACATCATTTATTCCTAAGTTATTCACAAAGTCTTCTTTGCTGAATACCCATCCGGCAGAGATGCCGGGGAAGAAGCCCCAGCGATTGTCAACAAGTTTGGAATAACCGTCACGACGCATCACCAATGATACGAGGTATTTACTCATGTAGTCGTAATTTACTCTTCCGAAATAAGAAAGTATTCTTTGTCTACTGTGCCATGAGTCTATTTCGCGAGCACCTTTGTCCGTGATGGTATATTCAAGATCCATGAAGTCTTCTACCGGAGCTCCATAGCCATATGCGTCAAAGCCTTTATAGTAAGAGTCGTAATACTCCATACCCGCCATTGCTGATATGTAGTGCTTTTCGTTGAGTTGTTTATTGTAATTAAATACACCGTTGTAGGTTTGATCAAGGAGCTCATCGGTAAAGGCGTAACTTTCGTGTTTTGTATCAAAAAGTTTTTCGCCATTTCTTGACCCTGTTAGCAGGTCTTTGTTGAATGCTTCCTTTTGTGTCTGGTTATAATACCAGTTACCACTCACCTTAAATGTAAGTCCATCCATGAGGTTTAGGGTAAATGCCTGTCCCATGTTGAACTTGTTGTTCGTATTATTGCGGAGGAAATTATTTTTATTCACATTATAGTTACCCTCCGATAAACTTCTTCCTAATAATAGCTCACCGTCAGCATTAGTGCCTCTGAATGTAGGAGGAATGCCCAGAACACGACCAAAATAATTGGCGATATCTGTTTCTCCCTTGATCCATTCTCTGTAAATCCCATACCATTTTGCCTGGGAGAAGGTTACATTAGATGTAGAAGTTAACCATTCACGTATCTTGTAATCTGCATTTACAGTAAAGTTGAGCCTCTTGTACCAGTTGCCTACGGCATTACCATTGCTCTTGTTGTAGCCGATGCTTGCATAGTAGTTACCTCTGTCGTTACCACCTGTGAAGTTGATGTTGTAGTCTTGTGTCAGAGCCACATCGTCAATGTTGGTATCTCGCAGGTTGAACTCTTTGAAGATAAGTTTATCCCCGTATATGGGGTCAGTCATCGTTTTCCAGCCTTCGTTGAGTAGAAACGCAAGGTTATCTG
This sequence comes from Porphyromonas pogonae, assembly GCF_036320655.1. Taxonomy (NCBI): domain Bacteria; kingdom Pseudomonadati; phylum Bacteroidota; class Bacteroidia; order Bacteroidales; family Porphyromonadaceae; genus Porphyromonas; species Porphyromonas pogonae. Next base: position 101,526 of record NZ_CP143258.1, on the reverse strand, counting down.
TATATTTCATGGTACTCCACACAGCACGCGGGTCCTTATTTCCGTCCAAGGGTTTGTTGGTTTTAGGATCGAAATAGAGGTTACCTGTTCCATAGGGTTGTATACCGCTGAGAGTACCCATGTTGGCAATGCCTTTCCAATCCCCTTTCGAGTCTTTCCATATTTGACCTGAACGCTTATAAGCTGTTCTCATGTAATAGAGATAGTCTTCACCTCCGAGGAAGTTGTAAACATCATTGAAGTAGTTGAAGCCGATCTTAGACTTGAAGCGGATTTCGCTGAAGCCGTTTTTACCTTTCTTCGTTGTGATCAGGATAACCCCGTTGTTAGCACGTGCTCCATAGATGGCTGTAGCACCGGCATCTTTCATCACCTCCATGGAGGAGATGTCGTCCGGGTTGATATCGCTCATGTTGCCTCGTACCTGGCCATCTACCACAACCAAGGGAGAACCTGTACCATCAAGATTGGTTCCACCACGAAGTACAATACGAGGAGATGCTCCCGGATCACCTGAGGTCTGTTCTACACGGAGGCCTGAGACTGCTCCTGACAGAGCTTGTGCGGGGTTGGCATAAAGTCCTTGTTTGAGTGTCTCGTCTTTTACTTTGGCTATAGAGTTAGTCACTTTGGTACGAAGCTGTTTACCCCCATAGGCGGTAACCACAACTTCTTGTAGGATTTCAGATTTCTCTTCTAAAACGATTTTTAGAGGAGTCCCTGTTTTGAAATCCGATGCGGGAAGTACTTTGTCGTTGTATCCGATGTAAGAAATCTGAATTTTTGATCCCGATTTTACGGTCAAAGAGAATTTCCCGTTGACATCTGTAGCAATACCGTTACCAGTATCCACTTCTTTGATGCTGGCACCAATAATAGGTTCATTGGATTTATCGACTATCACACCGGTGATAGTTTTATTCTGAGCCGATGCTACCAAAGAGCATAGGCTGAGAATAATAATGAATAAAGTCCTTTTCATGATAAATAATAATTATTGTGTTTGAGTATTAATTAGATTGACCTTAAGAGTTCATCACATAGCATGAAGCTTTTGATCATCATGCGCGGTATGTGGAAGGGCCCTTTAAAAATATTCCCCTTGGCAGGTTGAGATACCGATCCGTCACGATGTAGATATCCCACCCATTCTCCGAATTCATAGTCGGGAAAATGAGCGTATGTCCAGTCGCTGATACGGCGATGCATCTCCAAATATTTTTCATCATGAGTAGCCTGGTAGGCATATAATGTGGCTATAATCGCTTCTGTTTGCGGCCACCAGAATTTCATGTCGTGTGCGTAGTCTTGTGAGGGGAGCCCTTTACAGTCCCGGAAATTGATTATCCCGCCGTAAACTTCGTCCCAACCCCACTTCCATGACCAATCAAGTATCTTTACCCCCAAAGCTGTTAGTTCCGGATCATTATTCCTGTGTTTGGCTTCTTCGAGGATAAACCAAGCAGTTTCAATACAGTGCCCCGGATTGATAAGTCTGCCATTGATGGTATCGATAAATTCACCTTCAGGACCTACCATCTCCAGCAGAGCTTCAAATTCGGGATGGATGAAGTACTTCTTAAGGGTCGCTATAGATTCATCAATCTGTTTGTCAAGTGCGGGATCATTGATAGCTGCTCTCACACGGGCTGCCGTATTGATCAGGATCATTACAATCGAGTGCCCTTGAGCTTTGAGATTGTCGGTGTATTTGGGTTCCAATATGCCGGGAGTAGTAATAAAATGCTGAATATCCTTGAATAGCCTCAAGGCTTTTTCTGCGTATGACTTATCTCCGGAGGCAATAGCGTATTCGCTCATGGCTATGGTTGCAAAGGTTTCCGAAAACACGTACCTGCGTTTGCGTAGAGGAGTGCCGTCTTCTTCTACTTCGAAGAACATGCGCCCATCGGTATCGAAACAATGTTTTTCGATGAATTCGAGAGTGGTGCGTGATGCTTCCAGCCACTCAGGATTCTTTTCAATATGATTATAAGCAAAGGCTGCTACAAAAGCAAATCTACCCTGAAACCACACACTCTTAGTGGTGTCGAGCAGGTCACCGTTGCGGTCAATGCAAGTATATATACCGCCGTGTTTGCGGTCGAGTCCGTGACGCATCCAAAAGGGTAGGATGTCCGTCGTAAGATCTTCTTTATACCTATCTCTCCAGTAGGAGAGATAGTTTTGTATATTATTCATAATTATTTGTTAGTGCGCGCCAGGTGTGTGTTTAGAATTTATTGCCACGGTTGAAGAAATTAATAGCCTCGAGCTCAGCTTTCATCAGTGTTTCCTCTTCATCTGTCATATTACGGAAAGGCGTACGGTTGGGACCTAAATCCAATCCCATTAATTTCATGATACGTTTACCTCCTACGATGTTACCTCTATAGTGGCAGATGACATTGATGACTTCCTGATTGAAATTTTGCAGCTCACGAGCTTTTGCCAAATCACCTTCTTTCCATGCATCTATCACCCCTACCAATACATTGCCGCAGTAGTTGGCGGTACCGCTGATGCCTCCCTTGGTATCGCATGCTGCCAACGCTGCCAACAATGTCTCGTCCTGACCATGAAGCATATCGAACTTGCCGTTTTTGTAAAGCTTGCATTGGTTGTACTCGTAGAGACTCTCAAAGGTATATTTGATGCCGGCGAAATTGGGGATACGCCCGTCTACCGCTTGTAGGAAATCAAGCATGGGCAGATATGCACCGTTGAAAACCGGGATATGATAGTAGTAAAAAGGTAGTTCGGGAGCACCGCAAGCTATTTCCTCACAGTATTTTACCAGCTCCTCTATACGTGCCACTTTGGGGAAAGGTGATGCCATTGCTCCTATGCCCCAAGCCCCTATCTCTTGGGCGTGCCGGGCAAGTTTGTGGCTCGAGCGTACGCAGGTGCTACCTACATGCACGATGATCTTAAATTCCTTGGGAGCTGCCTTTACCCACTTCTCTGCAAGTTTCATACGCTCTTCGTCACTGAGCATGTAGCCTTCGCCTGACGATCCATTGATGAATACTCCTCTAAGTCCGTTTTTATGAAGCATTTGGGCATACTTCTCTATCGGCTCATAATTCACCTCGCCATTTTGTGTAAACGGCGTAAAGGGTGCTACAAGCAGGCCATCTATCTTTTCCATATTATTAATTATTTTAAATATTAGATATGCTAAAATCAAAGAATTGAGATATGTTCAAAGATAGAAAAAAAGAAATCGGACATCCGAAAGAAAATAGCAAAGAAATTGTAAAAGCGCCTAAATCGAGAAAATGGAGTAAAAATATTGATTATATATCCCCTGTATATAAAATAATTAAAATAACATGTGGGTTTTCTGCCTCCTGGATTGATTATATGTTGCACTCCTTGCCCCATTTACTAATTTTAACAAACCTTGTTTTTGTCCTTGAATTTAACTTTCTCATTGGTATATAATTATAAGTGTTTTTACGTGGCCAATTGGTCTTATGAGTGAAAGTCGCCAAGGTGTATATAAAAGTAGACTGAAAGAGCTCCCCGGATTGACACCCCGATGCGAGTTGTCATATCAAAACGAATCAGTCATTATCATTTTGTCATATTATCTCAATTTTTCCCATCTACCCATGTCTTAGCTCTTTTAGCTTTTTATGAGGTCTTGACAAAGGGGTGCTTGATGTTGTACCTTTGTTATTGTATGGATTGATGCTTATCCTAAATTGTGTTGATTAATATTAATATGTAGATATGACGACTATAAACTATGGTACATTACGAGCCTATACAAATCACAGCTTGAGACCGTTGCATAGCAGGCAAATTGCTTCGTTGCTTGCGAGATTCGCACTTGGTCATTTACCTGAAGTAAACTCCCTGTGCACTCACTCTTAACGCCTTGCACTTTACCTTCTCTGCCCGGTCAAAGTGTCTTTAGTCGGCTTTGCCTCCAAAATCCACGAGACTGTTGACTTTTGCAACAGTCTCAGCTTATTCTACCCCGAATACAGCCGATGTATCATAGCTTCTAATTCTCGAGCCCTGTTGTCATATTTAACATACCCCTGCTCTTCCAAGATCGCTAATCCTTAGCTTGTGCTTGGAATTGCATTTCCTTTCAAAACCACCCTCAACTCTTTTTCTCCAAACTTCAAATTCATGTGCCACCTGCTCCAACCTATGATAGTAGGTTGGCTGTTTCATGTACAAAGCCGACTGATCTATCATAGACAGTCGATCGGTTTGTCATATAAGGTCGGTTGACTTATTATGCACGGACGGTAGAATCATCCTAATAGGATTTCGAACATATCCGGCTAATCCGTCCAACCTAAGCATCATGATAATAAAATATAATATGTGGCACTTGGATTTTATGATTATTGGTTTTGTGGGCTCGAAATGGATCCCTGTTTTATTAACCGTCTGTTTAGACCCAATTACAGGTGGGTGTGGAGCTATTCTTATTTAGACTTTGTACAAATAAGCTCTTTATTTTAACTAAGACAAGATAAATTTCAGGTTTATTTTACACTTCTATAATTTATTTAGTTTACTTGTGCCTTGTTAGTTTTGTGAGCTTTTCTTCCTGATGAAATGGAGATGTGTTTTGACATATTGTCAATGAGATGTAGCTCTTACAACGGGCGAAATTTGTTGTTCTGAAAGACTCCAAATATGATTACTTTGCCTACATAGTAGTTACAAGTTAGTATTTTTATATCCTAAAGCTGTTATAAGGCGTTAAGAGGGTGTAAACTATAAAATTAATTATAGTACATTTGCAAGTGTTTTGGATGATAATTGCATTTGATTCACCACACACTTTATATTAAAAGCCAACTTCAATGACAGAAAGCGCAGAAAAACAGCTTGCATTAGACAAAAGATATTTGCGGATGGCGGAGATTTGGGCGGAAAATTCTTACTGTGTACGTCGCAAAGTAGGAGCCCTTATCGTAAAGGAAAACATGATTATCTCCGATGGATTCAATGGTACTCCCTCCGGCTTTGAAAATATATGCGAAGACGATAACGGAGTGACTAAACCCTATGTGTTGCATGCAGAGGCCAATGCCATCACCAAGGTGGCGGGTTCTACCAATGACAGCACAGGTGCTACTATATACATTACGGCCGCACCATGTATAGAGTGCGCCAAGCTGATTATTCAGAGTAAAATAAAACGTGTAGTTTATTGCGAAGAATACAGGCTCACCGACGGAAGCGAGTTGCTGAAGCGGGCGGGTATCAAAGTGGATTATATATCACTTAATGATTAAATAACGAGGAGGCATATTTCAATGAAAAAAGCCGGTATGCGCAACATCCTGGGTATCGTAGTGATCTCAGTGGTTATGTTTGCTGCGGGGTACGTTGGATTTTATTTTATAAACAGGAACAGGATCTTCAATGGATCCAGCCTGCTGGATCAGGTAGTGCGACTGATTGATAAGCACTATGTAGACACCGTAGATGTGGAGCAACTCCAGAGCGAGACTATTCCGCTTATGCTCAAAGGGCTTGATCCCCATTCGGCTTATTTGAGTAAGGAGATCAATCAGGCAGAGTCGGAAAGGCTGGACGGATCTTTCAGTGGTATCGGGGTACAGTTCAATACCATCACCGATACCGTTGTCGTAGTCAAAGTAATTCCCGGGGGGCCATCTGAGCGTGCGGGTATCAAACCCGGAGATCGCATCCTCCAAGCCGACAATAAGAAACTCTATGGCAAAGGGGTAACGCAGGATAGTATACTCAAGAGCCTCAAAGGGCCTCACAACTCTGTGGTGAAATTGGATGTGCTACGCAATGGATCCAATATCAAGGTGAATGTGGTGCGCGATGATGTCCCTGTCAATAGTATTGATGCGGAGTACAAAATCAATAATGACATACTCTACCTCAAACTTACCGGGTGGGGACGTAAAACACATGCTGAGGTACTTACGGCATATGCCGAGAATCGCAATAAGCTCAAAGGTATTATTCTGGATTTGCGGCAAAACAGTGGAGGTTATCTGGAGTCTGCTGTGGCTTTGAGTAGTGAATTCTTACCCAAAAATAAGCTGGTGCTGTATGCTGAGGGTAAGTCATTCCCTCGTGAAGATATCCGTACCGAACGTGACGGACTGCTAAAAGATGTTCCTCTGACCATATTGGTGGACGAGTTCTCGGCAAGTTCCAGTGAGATATTTGCGGGAGCCATGCAGGATCATGACCGTGCACGCATCATAGGACGCCGTACCTTCGGTAAGGGGCTGGTGCAACGCCCGTACTTATTGCCAGATAGCTCTGTGATACGCCTTACCGTGGCTCGTTACTATACACCGTCGGGCAGATGCATACAAAAGAAATATGGCAAGAATGACGAGCTTGGTTATGAAGAAGATATACAGAATAGGTTCTTGCACGGAGAGTTTTATTCCGCCGATAGTATCCAGATTGCTGATACGGTCAAATACTTCACCGATGGCGGACGCACAGTGTACAGTGGTGGTGGGATTACGCCGGATACCTTTGTGCCACGTGACAGTGTAGGAATCACCTCTTATTATTTGCGACTTATGGAGTCAGGGGTATTTCAGAAATTTACATTCCTTTACTCCGATAGAAACAGAGCCCGCCTGAGTGAGTTCAAGACTATAGAGGAGCTTGTACAACACCTTAGTCATCAAGATATTGCTCGTCAATTTGCTCGTTATGCCAATGACAATGGCGTGGAGATGCGCACCATGCTCTTTGAGCGCTCTCAGAAACTCATATTTAAGAATCTATGTGCACTCATTACGGAGTACTTCTTTGACAGGGAGGGGCTTTATCGCATACTCAACACCAATGACCGAGCAGTAGACTTGGCAGTGGAAGCGATCAAAAATAACGATACTAACCCCGGTAAGAAGAAGCCGATTGAGGGTGTTACTTCACTGAAGCGTGACCGCTATGAGTCTTCTGTATGGAACCAGACTGTATCGTGCTTTACACCTAAAACATTGATGCCTCGCAACAAGTACGCCAACCAAGCTTTATAAGAGCGGAATATACCCTCACAGTGGTGGGGGTATAGCCCTGCCTATACTTTCAATAACTGTGCTATGGAGATTACTACACCTAAACATGTGCTGAGGAAAAATCTTAGGACTTTGAGCCGAGAAGTGCTTACGGATGATATGAGGAGCCGTGGAGCTCGTAATATTTGTGAGCAGTTGCTGGCCGATCCTCATTTTGCCCGGGCTCAAAGTGTGGGGCTGTATGCAGCGTTGCATGATGAGCCCTCGCTTGATCACATTCTTCTCAATATGCATTCGGACAAAAAGTTTTTTCTGCCTCGAGTAGAGGGACCGGAATGCATCAACTTTTATCCGTTTGAGGGTGTGGATATGCTCTCTCGGTCATCTTCCTTCGGTATACAGGAGCCTACGGCGGGAATATCTGAAACTGTGGATCCCATGAGTCTGGATCTGATAGTGGTTCCTGCACTTGCTTATGATAGTTACGGCTACAGACTGGGGCGTGGTAAAGGTTATTACGACCGTTATCTTGCCCTTACGGATGCATATCGCATAGGTGTTACATTTGGGCTGCAAAAAATAGCATCTTTGCCGGTGGATCCGTGGGACAAGAAGATGCATATAGTCTATTACGCCTTCTAAAGCATCATAATCAATATCCGCCTTCTTTAATAGCACCCGGGTATGATGTATATTCGGATGAAAAACCATATATTAGGATTCATATAGACGAAGCCATAAACAGCCGCTGTGTATAATTACCAAAATTTATATTTTTAGAAAGATAAAATTATGGAGAAAACAAATTACAATTCAAAAGAACGAGAAGAGGTAATTGCGGGTAAACAGGAACTGCTCAAAACGCTGGAACACCATGTGAAATACCTCGCCGAAGTCAACAGAACTATCAAGATTATAGATGAGCATTTAGCGGAGATGACGGATTATTATTATAATGAATGGATCGATGACTACAATAATTTTGAATCGTCAGGAAACTATACCGTGCTTTCTCAGGATCATATTTACAATGCTATGCAAGATATTTATGAGAAAAAGATAAAAATCCTTAAGAAGATCGTAAGTAAATTACAGTAGCAATAATTACGATAAGCTCACATTTATTACCTATCTAGCACTACCCCGAAGGTTTCGGTTATTCCGGACTTTCGGGGTAATTGCATAATATTAGCACCGATCTTGTTAAAAAGAATAAAAGGAATTTAAATAAGATATTAGCCTCGAGGTATGCCGAAAGAAGCTATTGTTTTTGTCTATATTTGTATTGTGTCTTGGGGTATAACAGATCATGACACGGTCTGTAATGTACACACTGTAGTCATCTTAATAAACTATCTATAAATACAATACACATATTATGCATCCTTTTGTTCACTTACATGTACACTCTCAATATTCGCTACTCGATGGTCAGGCTTCTGTCTCCGGTCTCGTAGACAAAGCTATAGCCGACGGTATGCCGGGAATAGCTCTCACGGACCATGGAGCCATGTTTGGGATCAAAGAGTTTTACAACTATGTAAACAAGAAAAACAGCGGAGTAAAAGCTACCATCAAAGATTGTAAAAAAGAGATAGAATCTCTGATGAATAAGCAGGAGCTCAATAGCGAGGAAGCCGATCGAGTACAGAAATTACAGAAGAAGATACAGGAGAGCGAAAGCCAACTCTTCAAGCCTATTCTCGGCTGCGAAGCCTATTGTGCCCGGCGTACGCGGCATGATAAAGATGCCTCTGTGCAGGATCCTTACAGACCGGGTAGAGCCATAGATAATAGTGGTTGGCATATTATCTTGCTTGCCAAGAACCTACAAGGGTATAAGAACTTGATCAAGATGGTCTCTTACTCTTGGACTGAAGGATATTATTATCGTCCGCGTATTGACAAGGAATTGCTTGAGAAATACCATGAAGGTATTATTGTGAGTTCGGCATGTTTGGGGGGTGAAGTCCCCCAAATGATTATGGCTGGGCAACTTGACAAGGCTTCTGAAACAATAGAATGGTTCAAGAGCATTTTTGGAGATGATTTCTATCTCGAAGTGCAGAGACACGAAACACATAATCCGCTTGGCAATCAAAGTATATATCCTTTGCAACAAAAAGTAAACAGGGTGATCTTTGATCTCGCAAAGAAACACGATGTAAAGGTTATAGCCACCAATGATGTGCATTTTGAGAATGAGGAAGACGGTGAAGCTCATGATCGCCTTATTTGCCTGAGCACCAGCAAAGACCTTGACGATCCTAACCGTATGCGCTACACTAAGCAGGAGTGGCTCAAGAGTACGGAGGAGATGAATAAGATTTTCGAAGATGTGCCTGAGGTGCTTACCAATACGCTGGAGATACTCGACAAAGTAGAGTTTTACAGCATTGACAATGGAGCACTCATGCCCGACTTCCCTATTCCGCAGGAGTTTCAGGATGCTGATGATTACTTGCGGTTTCTTACGTATGAGGGAGCCAAAAAGAAGTATGGCGAAGAAAACCTCACGGAAGAAGTACGTGAGCGTATCGACTTTGAGTTGGGTGTGATCAAAAGCATGGGATTTCCGGGTTATTTCCTTATTGTCCAAGATTTCATTGCTGCCGCTCGTAAAATGAAGGTGTCGGTGGGACCCGGTCGTGGTTCCGCTGCAGGATCGGCTGTGGCCTATTGCCTCAACATCACAGATATTGACCCTATTAAGTACGACTTGCTTTTTGAGCGTTTCCTCAATCCTGACCGTATCAGTATGCCTGATATCGATGTCGACTTCGATGACGACGGACGTGCCGAAGTACTCCGATGGGTAACCGACAAGTATGGCAAAGAGAAGGTGGCGCACATCATTACTTACGGCACCATGGCTACCAAGAGTTCCATTAAGGATGTGGCACGTGTGCAGAAGTTACCACTTGCCGAAAGTAACCGTCTTGCCAAGCTTGTACCGGACAAAATACCTGATGTCAAGAAGATAAATCTGCGTAGAGCCATCGAGTATGTACCTGAGCTCAAACAGGCGTCATTGAGCCCCAATCCCGTTATGAGAGATACGCTCAAGTATGCTCAGATGCTCGAAGGTAATGTGAGAAATACGGGCGTGCATGCTTGCGGTGTCATTATCGGAAAAACGGATATTAGTGATATTGTGCCTATCAGTACCGCTCCCGATAAGGAGACGGGCGAAGACATGCTGGTAACCCAGTATGAAGGGTCCGTAATTGAAGAGACCGGACTGATCAAAATGGACTTCCTCGGACTCAAGACCCTGTCAGTAATCAAAGAAGCTGTACTCAACATCAAGAAGCGTCACGGTATCGATCTGGATATCGATAAAATATCGTTGGAAGACCCGGCTACCTACAAACTTTACAGTGAAGGGCGCACGGTGGGGACATTCCAGTTTGAGTCCGCCGGTATGCAGAAGTACCTGCGTGAGTTGGAGCCCACTTCATTTGAGGATCTTATTGCTATGAATGCGTTGTACCGTCCCGGCCCCATGGAGTACATACCATCATTTATCGCTCGTAAGCATGGGCGCGAACCCATTGCCTACGACCTGCCCCAGATGGAGCGTTATCTCAAGGACACCTACGGTATCACAGTGTATCAGGAGCAGGTCATGTTACTGTCGCGTGAGTTGGCTAACTTTACTCGAGGTGAATCAGACTCACTCCGTAAGGCGATGGGAAAGAAACTCATCGATAAGATGAATGCCCTGAAAGTCAAATTCCTCGAGGGTGGTAAAGCTAATGGACATAAGGAGCAAATACTCAATAAAGTGTGGGCCGACTGGGAGAAGTTTGCCAGCTACGCCTTCAACAAGAGCCATGCCACATGCTATAGTTGGGTGGCTTATCAGACGGCATATCTCAAGGCTAATTACCCTTCCGAATACATGGCTGGTGCTTTGAGTCGCAACCTCAACAACATCACGGAAATCACCAAACTGATGGACGAGTGTAAGAACATGAAGATACGTGTACTTGTGCCCGACGTCAACGAATCGGATTACAAATTCTCCGTAAATGCACAGGGGGATATCCGTTTCGGACTTAGTGCTATTAAAGGTGTAGGGCAGGGAGCTGTGGAATCTATTATTAAGGAACGTGAGGAAAACGGAGTCTACAAAGATATTTATGACTTTGTGGAGCGTACCAATCTATCGTCTTGCAATAGAAAGACCATGGAGTCACTGGCACTCTCCGGTGCTTTCGATAGCTTCGGGTTCTGCCGTGAAGCTTATTTTGCGGTTTCTGCCAATGGTGCTGAGGATTCCTTCCTTCTATCATTGATCCGTTACGGAAGTGTTTTTCAAGAGGATAAGCATCAGCAGGAATTCTCTCTATTTGGGTCCGACGATGGAGCTATGGCCATACCCCGTCCCATGCCGAGCGAGAATGTACAGCTCTGGACAGATCTTGATAAGCTCAATAAGGAAAAAGAGCTTGTGGGGCTGTACTTATCAGCCAATCCCATGGCGCCGTATCGTATCATCCTCGATCATTACTGCAATGTCCATATGTCGGAGCTTTCTGATCTTGCTGCTTTGGGGGTAAACCGGGAACTTGTTTTTGCAGGTATGGTCACCCGTACATTTGAGGGATTTACCCGTAAGAATACACCATACTCCCGCATGACATTGGAAGATCTCAGCGGTAATTTTGAGATTGCTCTCTTTGGTAATAACCATATCAAGTATAGTAACTATTGCAAGCAGGATCTCTTTCTTCTTATAAAAGCCACGGTGCAACCCCGACAATGGAACCCCGATGAACTTGACCTCAATATCAATAGTATCGAACTACTGCCTGATGTTGTGGACAATTTGATCCAAAAAGTAACTATAGACCTGGAGCTCGATGGTATAGACGATAACATTGTAGAGAGTATAGCAGCTACAATCAAAGAATACCCGGGCAATGCCGAACTCTCTTTTGCTGTGAGCGAACTTTCGGGAGAAAATGCTGTTATACTTAAAACAAATATAGGAAGCATCAACCCTACTCCGGACTTTTTTAATATATTTGAAGAGTTTGGCGTTACCTACAGGGTGAGCTGATATAAACGAAACATAATACAAACAATTAAATAAACATAGTTATGGCAAAGGAAATAACAGACGCGAATTTCGAAGCGCTCAAAGCTGAAGGTAAACCAATGGTAGTAGACTTCTGGGCTACATGGTGTGGTCCATGCCGCATGGTAGGTCCCATCATCGAAGAATTGGCTACTGAGTATGAAGGCAAAGTGATCATTGGTAAAGTGGATGTGGACGCTAACCAAACGCTACCAATGCAGTTTGGTGTACGTAATATCCCCACTGTGCTCTTTATCAAAAACGGCGAAGTGGTAAAGAAACTCGTAGGTGCGCAAAACAAAGATACTTTCAAGAAAGAGATTGACGCGTTGCTCTAATATAACACACATTACAGGCTATGATTACTCTCTGAGAGGTATATAGTCTTCTTGTACAAGCAAGTAGTATCCTGCCAAATAGGTTTTGTAACCTTTTTGGCAGGATTTTTATTTTCCTTATTTTTCACTTTTCTTCAAGGGTATCACCTATATGGTTTAACTAAAACACCGCTTTGTTTTAGTTAAAATACCGTTGTCCTTTAGTTAAAACACCGTGGTATTACAGTTAAAATGTTTTTGTGTTTTAACTAAAACGTTTTAGTGTTTTAGTTAAAGTACTTTAACCGCTATGCCACAAGATGTGTTTACCGCATTTGTGTGTCGATTTGCACCCCTATACTATATATAGGTGCTCCTGTATAGGCTTATCCTCATAACCTTTTACCGATTATGTTGGCAAACATAATTAAAACAATTGCTTTTTAAATAAATTCACTATCATAAAGATAGAACATTGTGGTAATTCTACTGTCACACGTTGCGATGTGCAGCATACCGACAAGATTTCAGCGTCGAAGGCTGTTATTTTGATAGTAAAATAATTTATATAGCTATTTGCAAAACAAGGATAGAGCATAAAAATTATGCCATCAGGTTTCAGTCCATTAGCTTCTCTTTTTATGAATTTTCATATCAATTTTCCTTATCAATCACTTCGTGTAAATCCAAATCAGAAGATATAGTCGCTCATATTCCTATAAATGGGAGTAACCGTTAGCCTCTGATAGTTCCTTCATCAACTCGAACAGGTATACGATCATCGTTTTTCCCAACATTAGGCTCCTTTATATGGTTTTATTATATGAAAGGCTATGGCATATTATTCTAATTAAAATATATCTTTGTAATAATACCTCTAAAACATAGCTTTATTCCATATGAATAGTAAATATCCTTATATCGAACGAGACGAGAGTTGGATGTATTTCAACAAAAGATTGTTGCTTGAAGCAGGCCGCTCTGATGTGCCTTTGCTTGAAAGGCTCAACTTTCTGGGTATTTATTCGAATAATCTGGATGAATTTTTCCGGGTACGTGTAGCATCGCTCCGCCGCATAGCCGAGTACAGTGGCAATATCCCCCGCAATACCCGCAAAAGAGCAGAGCACACTTTGCATGCTATCAGTTCGCTCAATACATGTTATTCCCGTCTTTTTGAAAAAACGTTCGATGATCTCTCTGTCGAGCTTGAAAAAGAGCATATACATATCATCAATGAGACACAACTCAATGAGCATCAGAAGGAGCAAGTGCTTTCATTTTACATGAATCAGTTCAACGGCTCTTCCAATCCCGTGTTTGTAGAAAGCATGACTTTCAACAAAGACTATCATCTCAAGGAAACGCTCTACCTCGCTGTAGAGGCTGGGCGTATCAATAAGCATGAAGAGGTCAAGGGTAAGGAGCTGGCCATCATTGAGATTCCCGTAAAAGAGTTTGGGCGATTTATCAGGTTGCCGGACGAAGCAGGTGAGTGCTACCTGATGTTCATCGACGATGTCATGCGCTTCTGCCTGCCTTACATCTTCACCGGTATGGACTTCGATCACTTTACAGCTTACAACTTCAAGTTTACCAAAGATGCAGAGGTGGAGTTTGAAGGCGACTTGCAGAGTAGTGTGCTGGAGAAAGTGTCACAGGGCATCAAGAAACGCAAGCAGGCACTAGCCGTGCGTATGGTGTATGACCACAACATGCCCAAAAGGATACAGGAAAGGCTGATGAACAAAGCCGGGCTGGAGAAGTCTGACATGCGCATTGCTGGCGGACGCTATCACAATCTCAGAGATCTCATGTCATTTCCTGACTGTGGCAGGAGTGATCTCAAGTTTGAGCCCCAGCCTCCGCTTTTTATGGACAAGGTGCAGTACTCAGAGAGCATGTTGCATAGGATTCTCGAGAAAGACTGCGGATTTCATTTCCCTTACATGAATTTCGACCATTTCCTCAGAGTGCTGCGTGAGGCGGCGATAAGCAAGGAAGTAACCAGCATCAAGATCAGCCTCTATAGGTTGGCTCCCAATTCCAAAGTTATCAAGGCTCTCATGGCTGCTGCCCAAAACGGCAAGCGAGTCACTGCAGTAGTGGAGCTCATGGCACGCTTCGACGAAGCATCCAATATCAACTGGAGTAAGAAGATGAAAGAAGCCGGGGTGAATGTCGTGTTTGGCCCCGAATCTCTCAAGATACACTCCAAGATGGTGCATATATCTACTGAGCATGGCGATATAGCCTGTATAGGTACAGGTAATCTGCATGAGGGTACGGCTCGTGTGTACACAGATTATATGATGATGACACATCACAAGGGTATTGTGAGTGATGTAAACAAAGTATTTCACTACATAGAGCGACCTTTTATCAATTTTAAGTTCAAAGAACTGCTGGTCTCTCCCAATGAGATGAGGCGCAAGTTTTACGCCCTTATCAATAAAGAAATCAAGAATAAAAAAGAGGGAAAGGATGCTTACATCCTGATAAAAATAAACCATATAGTAGATGAGAGTATGGTGCGCAAGCTCTATGAAGCCTCTACTGCCGGGGTGAGGATAGAGCTGTGCCTTAGGGGTAACTGCTCCATAGTGCCGGGTGTAAAAGGAGTGAGCGAAAACATATTTATCAATGCCATTATTGATCGTTATCTAGAGCATTCCCGTATCTTTATCTTCTGTAACGAGGGCAACGAAAAGTATTTCTTAGGATCAGCCGACTGGATGAATCGTAATCTCGACAGGCGCATAGAAGTGATATCACCCGTCTATGACAGCGATATCAAATGCCAGTTGAAAAGAATAGTGGAGTCCGGTCTACGTGATACAAGTCAGGGACACTATGTAAACTGCAACAAGGGAGAGCCTCGGCGCCTCACCGCCCCCAAACCTCTATACCGATCTCAGAAAGACTTGTATGAGTATTACAAAACGATATTAAACGATTGAGCTATGAACAAAGTAAACTATGCCGGTATAGATATCGGATCGAACGCCGTGAGGCTTCTGATAAAGTGTGTCAATGAAGAGGATTCGTTACAGCTCATGAGCAAAGTGCAACTGGTGCGTGTGCCTTTGCGGCTGGGTGAAGACTCCTTTGTAAAAGGACGCATATCCAAGAAGAAAAGTAAGCAGCTCATCAGCCTCATGAAGGCTTACAAAGAACTTATGACCATATATGAGGTGGTAGACTTCAGGGCTTGTGCCACCTCTGCCATGCGTGATGCTCAGAATGGCGACAAGCTGGTCAGGGAGATATATAACAAGACTGGGATCAAGATAGAGATCATAGACGGTGACGAGGAAGCCAAGATGGTATCTGATGACAGGCTGGAAAAGATTACATCCGGCGGAGGCAACTACCTCTATGTCGATGTGGGTGGCGGTAGTACGGAGCTCAACCTGAGTGTCAATGGTGACAAGGTATTCTCCCGCTCATTCAATATCGGTACTGTGCGCCTCCTGAGCGGTATGGTAAAGCCTAAGGTCAAAGAAAGTTTCAAAGCTTGTCTTGAGGAAATGAATAGTCAATATGACGATATTAAGATCATTGGTACGGGAGGTAACATCAACAAACTCATCAGGCTGGCTGCACCTGACCAATACACCGGGCAAATAAACTTCTTACCGCTGGAAAATCTACAGCGCATCACGGACGAACTCAAAAGTTACTCCAAAGAAGAGCGTATGTACCGGTACAACCTCAAGCCTGACCGTGCTGATGTAATAGTACCTGCAGGAGATATATTCCTTGCCGTGGCAAATGGTATCCATGCCAATGGGGTTATTGTACCTACTACAGGTCTTGCGGACGGTATTATTGACACGATCTATATGAAGCATCAGCAGCAGTAAGGCTTCTGAGTCCTGATCTTCGTAATCTATGTGAGAGCTTACTGCTTGCGGGTGGTAAGCTCTTGTACTGTACTTATTGCTGTGCCGTCGTGCAGGTCGGTGCGTAGCTTATCGCCGGGATGCAGATTTTCTACAGAGCGGATAAGTCTGCCTTCCGAGTCATAAACGAGGGCAAATCCTTTTTTCAGAATATTTTTGGGATTGGAAAGTCGTATGGCTTGTTCACTGCGATCGAGTTGCACTCTGAACTTCTCCGTATGTTTGCCTATGAGTAGGGGTAGTTTGTGCAGTGATACATCGAGTCGGCGACGGTATCGCTCGAGTCTGTTTTGCGCCGTATGGGGTAGCGTACGGTTGTACTTGTGTAGTAAAATCTCAGAATTGCGTATCATACGACGTGCATGGTAGCGCAGATTGCGCATGCTTGCATCTTGCCTGCCACGCTCTGTGCTTATACATCGGGTAGCTGCTGCGGGTAATCGATAGGTAAGCTCTTGTATATCTGTTTGTGACCGATATATTTGTTGGCGTGCACCTTTGCTCAGCTTATTAGTCAGCGAAGACTGTCTGGCAAATTCACCTGATATTTTGCGACTGGCAGCGGCGGGCAAGCGGTGGCTCAACTCCAAAACCTGCCTGTTGTAGCGGTATAGCTCTGTTGTTGTGGCCATAGATAGCCTCTTGCGATTGTTTTGTAGCAGGCGGTGCTGATCATGCAGTTTCTTTCGTGTAGCAAGGGGTAGGCGATAGCTCATATTTCCTATCCACTCATATCTGCCTGCCATAAGATAACGGTAAGCATTGGCGAGGCGCTCTGTTTTCCACACCAACTTCTCCAGCTCTCCATACAGGCGCATCATCAGAAAGTCCGCCACGGCCGTGGGTGTTTTCATGCTTACGTTGGCCACAAGGTCGAGTACAGACTGATCGCGCTCATGTCCGATACCACAGATGACAGGTAATGGATATTGGGCACAAGCCTCGCAGAGAGCATAGCTGTCAAAAGCCCTGAGCTCACTCACTGCTCCCCCTCCGCGTATGATCACCACAGCGTCGAAGATGTGCTCATATGCTGCGATGCGATCGAGTGCACTCAACACGGAGTCTTCCGTTTGGTCACCTTGCATCTTGGCGGGAAAAAGTTTGGTGTATATCTTGAGATTCCACTCATTGAGCGTAAGATGTCGCATGAAATCCTCATATCCTGCTGCTGTGGGAGAGGATATGATAGCTATCTTTCTGATAAGTCGTGGTAGGGGTAGTTCACGGTTGAGATCGAAAATCCCGTTTTTCTGAAGCCTGAGTATGACTTCTTGTCTTAGCTTGGCCACATCGCCTAAGGTGTAGGCGGGGTCTACATTGTTGATGACAAGGCTGAGCCCGAACTGCTCATGGAAGGAAATGCTCACCAGTGCCAAAATACTCATGCCGGAGTCCAGGGAGACTCCGGTCACTTTCTTAAACTCATGATCTATGGTTTTGAAGATATGAGACCATACCATCGCTCTCACTTTGGCTACGATGTTACCGGACTTGCCTTTTTCCAGCAATTCCATGTAGCAGTGCCCGCTTTGCATATTTACCCTCACGTCACTGGTTTCGGCTCTTACCCAGTATTGACCGGGGAGGCCGCTTTCCAAACATTTGCGTATGGCAGAGTTAAGCTCAAGGAGCGAGTATGTGGGCGTAGGCATCTACATGTATCAATTGTTATATTCCAAAAATATAAAATTAATACATTTCAAACGAATGCGAGTGTCTCTCTCGATACTTATTTCTCGGGTATGGAGATATTGCGGTAGAATCCCAGATCAAGAGAGATGAGCGTCTCGGTTCCTGTAATACCCGGTATTTCCTGGATAGTACCGTTGAGTATCCTCATCAAATCATTGTTGTCTGTTGCATATAGCTTTACCAGCATAGAGTAAGGCCCGGTGGTGTAGTGGCATTCTACAATCTCGGGGATTTCCATCAGCTTGGGGAATACTTCTTTGTAGAGAGAGCCCCGCTCCAACTTTACTCCTATGTAGGTGCAGGTATTGTACCCCAACGCTTTGGGGTTGATGCGATAACCTGAGCCTGTGATAATGCCCAATTCTATCATGCGCTGAACGTGCTGATGAATGGCTGCACGTGATACTCCACACTGCTCCGCCACATCTTTGAAAGGAATGCGGGCATTGTTTGAGATAATATTGAGGATCTTGAGATCCAGATTGTCCATTTTTTCCATATAGGTGTTATAATGGTTTATTTGATGACAAATATAGCAAATAAACGTGATAAAAATATCATAGTGTAAGAGAAGTCAATATATGTGATAGACTCGCATGTATTTATTTTTATTGTGCGATATGCTTCTTTTATATGAAGAATGCGCTGTGTATAGAGTCTTACGGATTGCGGAGCATAGCAAAGACAATGCCATGCCCGCATCATGATAGTAGTGCGTAGCCCTCTCTCCATCTACGTTTCGGAGGAGATAGTGTCCTCTCCCCATATGCTTTCCGTAGCGTGTTTAGTGTGATGAAAGTTTCCTTCACATCCTATAATATGTGGCAAATATATTTGCCACATATTATAGGATATTATCAGAAGGGGTATCCCACGGCAAGGTGTAGTCCCAATCCATCCTTGAATTTGGGGATATTGTAAAATCCTTTTCGAGAGGTTTCGTAAGGAAGATGCAGCCCTATACCGGCATCAAAGCGGATTACAAGATAGCTGAGGTCATAGCGCAATCCTGCACCAGTACCCAAAGCTATTTGCTTGAAAAAGTCTTTGGCTCCCTTGATTTCGCTGAGAGCTCCACCGGGACGTTGTTCGTCCTTGCGCAGTAACCACACATTGCCGGCATCGAGGAAGGCAGCTGCTTCCAACGCACCCACAAGTTTGATACGGTATTCGATGTTCGTTTCCAGTTTGAAATCCCCCACTTGGTCGATATAAGAATATCGGCTTTTGCCGGTGGGGATGTATTTACCCGGTCCCAAACTCCTCACCGTAAATGCACGTATACTATTGGCTCCCCCTACATAAAAGAGCTCGTTGTACGGGGCTGACTTCATATTGCCATAGCTGTAGATCGCTCCGGTGCCAAATCGGAAAGCCAAGCTCTGGTTACGATCCATCCGATGGGTGTAGCGTACTTCTGCCGTACCTTTTACGAACTGTGCGAAGGGAACCCCAAAAAGCTTCTTGGTATCATTGTATTTCTTACCGGCTGCGAGATAACCCAGATTGAGCAGATTACCTGCTTGTGAGAAGCTGCATCTGAGCCATAAGTGTTGATTAGCATTACCGTTGAGATAATTGTCGAAGGTAAAATAATAAGCCATCTGCGGGATAAACTGGCTCCTGAAGCTAAGCATCAGCGCAGGGTTTTGTGCCATAAGCTCCCTGAATCTTTCTGTTTGATGACCTAGCTTGTTGTATGCCAGACTGAGAGGTACAATGCGGTGATTGACCAGTCCATTGGGCTTGAAGTCATAGGCTATGCTGAGCCCGAAAGAATTCATACTGAAGAATCGAGCTCTGTTGAGTGTCGACGCACTGATCTTAAAGGTAGTGGATGTAGGGTAGGGATAGTACTTGTCCGTGAATTTTGGGAAAAGCAAAGCCGGAAACGTGAGCCCGAGGTCTGCCCCCAGTTGGTAACTATTGACATTGAATGATTTTTCGTTGGACGAACTTTGACCCGTAAGCCACTCATATGACCCATATAGATTGAGAGCCAGTACCTCTCCTCCTCCAAAAACATTGCTACGTGAAATCCCTACATTGGCTCCGGGGCCGATATAGTTGTTGCTTTTGAATTTGAACAGAGCCTCCAAAGATAAATCCAGTGGGCGGTCTTTGCGAAGAATCATGGTGAGGTCAAGAATCCCCGGGATAGTATCGGCTTTCATTTCCTCTATATTGGTTTCTCCCCCTGCCTTCTTTTCTTTTTTATCCTCGGAGCGCTCCTCTATCTCTTTCGGGTTACGTGGGCGGAAAAGAAACTCTGTCCCTGCCAGCGTACCCAAATTGGTGAGCGACATCAAGGTATTTTCCTGATTGGTCTGGCTGTAAAAATCATTACTATTGAGCCTGATGCGGTGCTGTAATACTTTTTTGCGGAAGGGAAGCTTGCCGTTGTGATAGACTGTAATCTTGTTGTCGAGCACCGTAGAGTCTTTGAGCTTGAGGTTTTCTTTCAAGTCTTTTTCACTCCATATCTGTACATTGATGTTCCCTATCTTCCACGGTTTTTTGGCTTGAGCTGGGAGGTTGGGCGCAAATAGCGTGCGTAGGTGTACTTTGTTGGGGGTAATGAGTGTGTCGGCTTCGAAGGCTACATCTTTGGCTCGGAAGTAGTAATATCCGTTGTCACGCAAGATATGTGTAATCTCTTTCCTGTCCGTGATCATATCATCCAGCATGAAATATCCGCCTTTTTTCAATACTGATATTTCTTTGTGATTGAGCGTGTCTCCATTGGCAAGGCGTATGGGAGGGAGGTATTCTATCGAGTCATAAGTGTAGGGCTTATTCATCTTGATGAAATAAGACACTTTGGCCTGTAACGAGTCCTTACGCATAGTGATCACACTGTCTCTGATCTCAGCATTGAGGTAACCATATTCATGCAGAATATTGGTGGCAACAATGGAGCGTGTGGGAGGATTGATATCAGAAATGAAAATGGGTTTGCTGCCAAAACGCTTGAATATCCATTTCCCCAGTCTTGTGGAGTCGTTGACATATTTGTTATATATAAGCAAACCTATGGGGGGGAGAGGTGACCGCATTTTGGCACTACCGAACAAAGCATTGTTGGGGGGAACCAATAGTGGCTTCTCCGCTGATGCTATTGCTTTTTGTCCATGAGCACTGCGATCTTCATCTTCAATCTTTATTTTTTTGACTCCAATATACAGTTGCTGTCCTTCGGGCAAGTTTTGGGTTACGGAACACCCTGCCGCTATGCCTCCTGCAAATAAGGCTGCAAGGACTCTGGTAAGTAAGATATGTTTGTTTTTGCGTCTCATCTTCATTGTATCGTTGCTTAGTCTTTAGGGGGAGTTATCACCGGAGGGTTGGCATACTTCTCATCAGGAACTTCCTTATTATTTTGAGGGATGGAATCAACCGGAGTTTTTGAGGGTTTCTTCTTCCTGAAGATGTCCAAGATATTATTGAGCTTACGACGGAAAATATAGCTACCACCTGTTTCGGTCAGCTCACCTTCGAGGATGTTATCGTTGGTGCGTTGGTGGAATATTTTGAGGAACTGAGATCCTGCTTGATCAAGTTGGTACTCCAGGGCGAAGTTGTCTATAAAAGTCTGCTCCCTGTCTGTGGGTACATTGCCTGACTGTACCTTACCTCCTATCACAGCTCGTAGACGATCATTGTAGAATCTCTTGCTGAATGAGTAGGTGTAGTCTGTGTATACATTCCCGCCATCGGCTCCGTCATGTACTTCCATACCCAGGTTGAAGTCGGTGCCTTGCAGTACTTTACCAAACATGTTGTTGATCTGCGACTGCAATACACTGGATAGTGTATGGTCAAAGTTGAAGCCTTGTCCTGAACTTTGGGAAGCAAGGAATACGCCTGTAGCCATGAGCCCTATAGCCTGCTTACCTCTTTCTTCAGGATTCATCCCGCTCAGGATGTTTTGTATAGAAAGATTTTCGGGGGCATTGAGGTCGAAAGTCACATTCAGTTTTTCCAAAGTCTCCTTGGCCTTGACACTCACGACGAAGTTGACACGCTGAGACGCTCGTCCGCCTTCACTCACGTTAGCTTTTACCTTTTGGTTTGCAAGGAAATCAATATAAGGATTCATCGGGTTGCCGTTCCATGAAATATAGCTTTTGGGGTCTATCTCAAACTTCTTTGCCCCTACTACAGGCATAGTGTATTTGAGGTTACCACCGCCCACCATGGCATATTTGCCGGTAAGGCTCATTTCGCCATAGGGAGGATAAGTAAAGTTGAAATCACCGCCTCCTATTACTTCTACAAAGTCACCAGACTCGCTGGACAAGTCTGCACGGAGCTGCACCGATGGATCGATATGAAGATTGACCACCATATCTAATCCACCCAATGACTTTTCGTCTATGGGCTCTTTGGTGAAAAGCGTATCGGCAAAGTCGGTAAAGGTCACTACATCCGACATGCGGTCATTGGTATTGAGTGTACCTCCCTTGACTACATAGGTGCAATTGGTACCTCCTTGTACAGACATATCTCCTCTCACCTTGAGAGCTTGTGCCGTACCGGTTACATGGAAGTTGGTCGAGCCTACAAGCTTGCCATAGACCAGCTGGTCGGCATGGCGTAGTTTTGTATTGATGATAGTTATATTATTGCCTTTGAGTGTAAGATCGGTTTGCAAAGCATTGTTTCCCATCAGAACAAACGAGCCGTTGAGGACAAAAGGATTGTCAAGATCGGCAGAAGACGTGATTTTGTATCGGTCAAAGAATATCTTTGATTCTTCCAGGCGAATAGGTATACTGTCCAGCTTGAGTCGTGTGCCGTAGGGAGTGAGATTGGCCCATGCATTTGCGAGATTGAATTTACCCGTGAGCAATGGTGCTTTTATGTCTCCGCCGAGATCGATCTTTCCGTTGGCTATACCTTCCAGCGTTCCTATTTCTTTCCCGATAAAAGGATTGGCAATGGCAAGAGGGAAGTCCTCCATGACTATGGTGCCGGTGAGTGCGGAACCTTCTTTTTGCGGTTGGTAAATACCATTGACCATCAAAGCCGGTATACCATTGTAGCTTATTTCACCTGTGATATAATGAGAGTTGTTGTCGCGAGGTTCATAGAACAAAGCCGAAGCGATGTGCCCCAATTCTTTGTTTTGGTATTTGAGTTTGTTGATAGAAAGATCCCCTGTGATTACCGGCTGGCTCTGTGAGCCGCCATTGCGGTTGAATCGCAGGTCTGTAAATACAGTCCCGCTTATCTCTGGCATGAATGGCATGTCTTTGAACCTGCTTAGCTCCAAGCGTTGTACCAGCAAATGTAATTCTTCGTAGCCCGGTACGCTGTCTACAGAGTGTAAACTTATCAAGCTGCTATCTGCTCCGGTGAGATCCAGATTGGCTTGTATGCGTTTGTCCTTTTTGTGAAGATAAATGTAGTTTTCACTATTGACTTTAAACTTATTATAAGCCAAAAGGAGCGTGTCACTTGTAATCTTGAGTCCGTATTTAGCTTTGTCCCATCTGCCCAATGCCTCTACTTTGTGTTGCAGTTGGTTGCGACTATCGTATAATGCCACTCCAGCCTTTGCCTGTTGCAGATTAAACAGCATTTCCATTGTAGCTATAAATGGCTTTTGGTTGCGATACTTTTCTTTGTTGATCACAACATTGAGTCCTAACGCCAAGCTATCGTTGCCTGTAATATTTTCGGCAAGCTTGGATTTATAGCGGTTGTTGCCCAGATCGGTAGATACATCTTCCAATGTTTTCTCATAGCGGTAGGTCTCCAGAAGCAACTGGGCAGAGTTGACTCTCAAGGTATCGAGCATAAATCCTTTGACATCCACAAAGCCTGTGATGCCGCTTTGCGCAGATGTTTTGATATGTGTGTCTAAGCGGTTGAAGGCAATTCTTTTCTCTTGCAAGTAGTATCGTAAAGCATTTTCACGTCCCATGTTTATATCAAGGCAGGCCGTAGGTAGCATCCTGACAAGTGTGGAAAGTTTGCCGTTGGTATCTTGTTCCTTGATGATAGATTCAATGTTTTTGTTGATCTCCTTGGAGAGATTGCTGGCGGTGATCTTAAACTTATTGATTCCTTCACCAATCCCTATATTTACATATAAATCTCCGGCTGTGACATTGGCTTTGATACTATCGGGGCGTGTATCTACCAATAGTTTGATTGCTTTGGGATCTATATTCTTCCCATTGAGGCGTAGCTTTGTGTCTGTGATATCAGCCGTGATATGGTGTGTTTCTTTGAGGTCGCTTTTGATCTCGCCGTTCATCTGCAAAGAAAGACTGAGCGGTGTGCCGTAAAATCCGAGGCTATACAAATCCAAGGTGTCAACATTGAAAAACATAGAGCCATCTATCCTCTTTTTATTGAGGAGTGCATCTATCTGTCCCGTGAGCATCGCATTGGAGCTTGTGCTGTTGAGTGCCATACTCATTACACCTTTCTTCAGTGAGCCGTCCAATGTGAGGTCTTTGATTACCATTTTACCGCGGTTGAAATAGTCTACCTTGGCTCTTATAGCTGCACGTGAACGCTCGCTCAAGATATCTGTACCTTGCCCTGAAGCTTTGATCGTGGCCTCTACGATACCAAGTGAATCTTTGGGCATAAAGCGTCGCAGATTGAATTGATGCGCCAGGATATCGGCCTGATATGTTTTGCTTCCTTGGGCAAATAACCCCTTCAGGGTGAGCTTAGAGTTGCGGTCTCTTACAAGCAGGTTAGCGTTATAATTGCCCCGCTTGATCTTCAGATCCCCATCGATGGTCATCCCTTGCGGAATGTGGTATTTGGCAGCTGTCTCCTTATTAATAAAAGACAGTAATGATGAGGCCTGCTCCTGAAAACCTGCACTGAGTTTGAAGTCTCCTGCTCGAGTTTTATCATTGGTCAGATTGTAAAACTTACCTTCGGCATCAAAGTCCATTACAGTGAGCCAAAACATAGACAGCTGATCTACGTTGAGCTCGGTAAGCGATCCTTTTGCAAATAGCGTGAGATCAATGGGTGGTAAAGACTCTTTGGATTCCCTGTGACCTCCGTATTCGCCTTTTACTTCTCTTAGAGCTATGAGCTTTTTGTCGGAAAATCGATTGAAGTCTTCAAGCCCCAATGAAAGCTGTACGCCGATGTCTGCTTTGGCTGTAGTATCACCACGGAAAATATTCCAAGGCATTTGGGCAGATCCGTATAACTCTGATTTCGAGGTGCGCATTGAGATGTCGGTCACAGACATTTGTAGCGAATCCATCTGATATCTTCCCTTGAGATACTCCAGAACAAGACCGCTACGTTCTTTGAAACTCCCTTTCCTTACTCTAAGATCGAGTTCAGAGCCGTGAGAATCTATCTTCTCTGCTATCAGATTGAGGTCGTCTGCATAGATATGCTTATAATCGAAGAAATCCTTGCGGGCAGGTAAGGAATCTTGAGCATATAGGCCGTAAGCTTTCTTGAGAGCCAAATATCCGGCTTTGAAATGCATTTCTTTCAAATCGGCTTTTACATCACGCAGTTTGCCTTCAGGGAGATTGATATCCAGAAGCAAACTGTCATACGGCATGATGATTTTGGTTTTCAGGCGGCTTATATCCAGTTTGTTCAGACTGACGTTCCAGAGTAATGTATCTTTCTTTTCCTCCGGCTTTTTCACCGTATCGGTGCTACTGTAGTAGACATAGGCATCGTCTATGTACCAATTGCCTAGTTTCGCTTTGTGCTTGTCCGGCTTTATCGATACTTCATATGCATCCAATGAGTTGATGAGCACTTTGGTGTGAGACAGGCCCGTACTATCGCTCATGGAGAAGCGAACCTTTTTGAGTTTGAGTACAGGGATAAGGTAGTCATTGGAGAGCAGCGGCAGGGGTGATATCAGAGTATGCAGTTCTCCCACTCTCAGCATAGTGTCTTGCGGAGGTTTTACTACCACTACATCGTCCAGTACGATTTTGAGAGGAAAAGAGAGGTGCAGGCTTTTTACCTTGATATCCATTCCCGTGGCTTTGGATGCCTTTTCGGCAACTAATTTAATGGCCCACTTTTGTACGGGTGGGGTATAAAGGAGCAATGCCGCCAATAAGACGAGTGCAATGGGGAGTAGTATGATAGAAAGAATGATTCGTTTCCAGAGTCTTTTCCGTATAGCCATCTGATTATATATGTGTTTCTATGCAAATGTAGTGAAAAGAGAATAAATTGATATAATCATATCCCTTATCTTCTGTGAGTATCACCGACAAAAGATATAGATTGACTCACCATTTCCGTTATTTATCCGCATAAGCCTACATGCCTCTGAGCAATGTAAAAAGCAATACCGCGACTATACTGATAAGCAAATAGTATATAAGTTTGAGCCATAATTTGTTTTTCGGGCTGTTGAGTTCCTTGTAGGAAAGCCATTTGCGGGCCTGCATATACAAGGTTTGTATTGCCACCAAAACGATGATGACTACCAATACTACTAAGATGATATATAGGGTAGGATTCATTGTTACGGGTATATTATTTGAGACTGTTAATTTAATAATAAAAGTGTTGAAACCAAACGTTTATGTCCTAAATGATATTAAATATCGGTTAAGATTTTATGTTGATGTGCGTTTTAGTGATAAAGGTTGGAAATAAGGATACAGTATAAAAGACGATGAAAACTGCTCAATTATCATAAATGCGTGAAATTACAGATGAAAAAGCTAACTTTGCAAAAATATTTAATTGCCATCATTATATATAAAAATGACAATACATAAAGAAGGAGCCGGTTTGCTCTTTAGTATGGCTGCCGTATTGGTAGCGATCAATACATCAGTATTCGCTTTTGCAGGAGGTATGGTATTCCCTTGGGTAGTACTCGTCCTCTCTTCCATATTATATCTCCTTGTCCTCAATTTCTTTCGTTATCAAGCTCGTAAGACCCCGTTGGCCGATGTGCCGGGATCAGTGATGGCTCCCGCAGATGGCAGAGTGGTTGTAATTGAAGAAGTGGAGGAGACTGAGCATCTTCATTGTCGTTGTAAGCAGATATCTATATTTATGTCTGTTTTCAATATACATGTCAATTGGATTCCGTGTAATGGTGTTGTGGAGCATTCTTCTCACCAGAATGGAAAATTTATGGCGGCGTATTTACCCAAAAGCAGTACAGACAACGAAAGATCTACAGTAATCATACGCACCCCTGAAGGTCATCGCATCCTGGTGCGTCAGATAGCCGGAGCTGTAGCACAACGCATTGTCACTTATCCGCAAGCCGGTGATGTAGCTCAGATCAACGATAATTTGGGCTTTATCAAATTTGGGTCACGTGTAGATGTCTTTTTACCATTGGACTCAGAGGTAATGGTAACTCTCAAGCAAAATGTACAAGGTAATATTACTCAAATAGCTCGTCTTCCATTATAATCTTATAGCACATACAGCTATGAACATCAAAAAACATATCCCTAACGCGATCACCTGTATGAATCTTTTGTCAGGTGTGTTGTCTATAATCTGTGTTTTGTGGCTAAACTCCGTTCAGTGGGCTATTGCCCTTATTATCCTTGCGGCTGTATTTGATTTTTTCGATGGCTTGGCTGCCAGAGCTCTGCATGTTTCGTCACCTATCGGCAAAGATTTGGACTCTTTGGCAGATGTAGTGAGTTTTGGAGTGGCACCCTCCATCTTACTTTTTTATGTTTTACAGCTTTCCGGTAATCTTTATCTTGCATTACCTTCTCTTCTTATAGGAGTTTTTGCAGCTCTCCGCTTGGCAAAGTTCAATAACGATACACGTCAGACCACCTCTTTTATAGGTCTTCCCGTCCCGTCCAATGCTTTATTCTGGATCGGTTTGTCGTCTATGCTCTATCAGCATCCTTTTGCTTTGTCTCCTTATTTTCTTTTCCCTGTCATGTACATTTTTATTTTGTTATTCTGTTGGTTCATGATTAGTGAGATCCCTATGTTTTCATTCAAAATTCACGGGTTGGGTTTCAAAGGCAATGAAAGCAGATACGCTTTGATTATTTTGAGCGTTATATCTATAGGAGTATTTCATCTTGGCGGATTTGCGCCGGCTGTATTACTTTATATATTACTGTCGGTTATTGGTGAGAAGAAAAACTAATTGATTATATTTGAATGTAAGTCTTACTTAATTATTCAAGGCAAAAAATGTTTTACATACTGTTATTAGTAATCCTGCTTGTTTATTTATTGTGGCCGTATATCAGCCGTTGGGCTTTTAATAAAGCCATGCGTACTATGCAGGAAAAAATGAATGAAAGAGCACGGCACTACACCGATGCCGGTCGTAGAGGAGATTATGATACTACACAATCAGAAGATGAAAAATCTGCCGAAAAGGTAGATTTCGATGATATAGCCAAGCGTAAATTTGAAAAAAAGAATAGTGATGACTATGTCGAGTTTGAAGAAGTAAATAAATAAATTTCACACATCCATAGGGCAAAATTCGATATCTTCCCCCTGGTTTTGATTGGATTTTGTTCTTTTGCGCCCTGAATTTGCCTCATATTTATCTTTTTTAAGAATAAATATGAGGTTTGTCTCATATTTATGCCATATATTTGTAGTGATTCAAATTACCTATTGATCATGGAAGATTTACAGGTTCGTAAAAACCCGTTTAAGAGGGTATATCATTTTTACAGGCAGGGATTTAGGGAAATGAAACTTGGACGTAAGCTATGGGCTATTATTATTATTAAGCTCTTTATCATGTTTTTTGTACTGCGTCTGTTCTTTTTCCCCAATTTTCTGAAGCAACAATCATCTGATCGTGATGGTCAGTCCCGTTATGTTCAAAAAGAACTTATTGAACGTGGTAACGAATAATAACAAATAATATATGACCAACATAATCAATAAATAATATTCATATGCACTTAGAAGCTTTACTCAATTGGTCCAGGGCTCAGTTTGCTCTGACCGCAATGTATCATTGGCTGTTTGTCCCGTTGACTTTGGGCTTAGGTGTCATTATGGCAATTGCCGAAACTAAGTATTATAGAACCGGAGAAACTTTCTGGAAAGAATCGGCAAAGTTTTGGCAGAAACTCTTCGGTATCAACTTTGCTATTGGAGTGGCTACAGGGATCATCCTTGAGTTTGAGTTTGGTACCAACTGGTCCAACTATAGCTGGTTTGTAGGAGATATATTCGGTGCTCCACTGGCTATCGAAGGTATCCTAGCGTTTTTTATGGAAGCTACTTTCATTGCTGTTATGTTTTTTGGATGGGGCAAAGTAAGTAAAGGTTTCCACCTTACATCTACTTGGCTCACTATTATAGGAGCAACACTTTCGGCTATATGGATTCTTATAGCCAATGCTTGGATGCAAAATCCGGTGGGCATGAAGTTCAATCCTGAGACAGTCCGCAGTGAGATGGAAAATTTTTGGGCTGTAGCATTGTCTCCTACAGCGATGGTCAAGTTTTGGCACACTGCTACTTCATGCTGGACTTTGGGCGCTGTTTTTGCCTTGGCTATCTGTTCATGGTATCTAATAAGGAAGAAAAACGTGGGCTTTGCTTTGCGTAATGCCAAAATGATCGCTCCTTTTGGCCTTTTGGCAGCTGTCCTTACAGCCGTAACAGGTGACTCTTCTGCCTATGACATTGCTCAGCATCAACCTATGAAACTTGCTGCGATGGAGGCCCTTTACGATGGAGGCCAAACTAATGCACAAGGCCGTAATGCTGACGGCAAAGGTACTCCCCTCAGCATGTTTGGTATTCTTAATACCAAAAAGACTATCGGCAATGACGGAGTTGATCCTTATGCTTTCAATATTCCTTTTCCCGGTATGCTGTCTTTGATGGCTACCCGCACTGTTGATGGCTTTGTCCCAGGTATTGATAACATTCTCGATGGCGGATATGTAAAGCAAGACGGTACAGTGGCTCTCTCTGCAGATAGCATGATGAGTCGAGGACAAGTGGCTATAGGTGCACTCAAGGATTTTAGTGAAGCCAAAGCCAAGAATGATAAGGTAACCATGGAATCGAGTCGAAAGACACTTGAAGATAATTTTAATTATTTTGGTTATGGCTATCTCAAGGATAAAAGCCAACTAGTACCCAATGTACCTATGATTTATTACTCTTTCCGTCTGATGGTTGGAGCCGGTATAATCTTTATCCTACTCTTCATCCTTACATGGATTTTTGCATCGAAGCCTGATAAATTCAGATCTCAAAAATGGTTCCATATCGTAGCTTTGTTTTGCTTACCACTTGTCTACATGGCCAGCCAGTCCGGTTGGATTGTTGCTGAAGTAGGGCGTCAGCCATGGGCAATACAAGGACTTCTTCCTGTACAAGCGGCTATATCTAAACTCGAGGTTTCGTCCGTGAAAGTGACATTCTTCCTATTCTTTATCCTGTTTACTATCTTGCTTATTGCCGAGATTAAGATTATGATTGAAGCTATCAAACAGGGGCCGACTCAGGAAAATAGCAATCACTAACATATTCTCAACCGATAAATAAAACATACAAATATGGATTATACAACATTACAGCAATATTGGTGGTGCTTGGTTTCGCTGTTGGGAGCCTTGTTAGTTTTTCTCCTTTTCGTTCAGGGAGGACAGTCTTTGATTTTCAGTTTAGGAAAATCTGAAATCAATCGTAAGATGCTGGTCAACTCCACCGGTCGCAAATGGGAGTTTACTTTCACCACACTGGTTACTTTCGGGGGAGCATTCTTTGCTTCATTCCCACTCTTTTACTCTACCAGTTTCGGTGGAGCCTATTGGGTGTGGATGCTCATATTGTTTTGCTTTATCATTCAGGCAGTCTCTTACGAGTACCAAAGTAAGCACGGTAATGTCTGGGGTAAGAAAACCTATCAGGTATTCCTCTTTGTCAATGGAGTACTTGCACCCGTACTCCTCGGAGCAGCAGTATCCACATTCTTTACAGGATCCAATTTTATAGTCAATAAAAACTCCATTATGGATATCATGGGAGGTAATCAGATTATTTCCCAGTGGGTCCCTTACAAAGGAGTGCAACTTCACGGACTTGAAGCAGTGCTCAATCCTTGGAATGTAGTTTTGGGCTTGGCAGTATTCTTCCTTTCACGTACCACAGCATTGCTTTATTTTATCAATAATATCAACAATGAGTTTGTGGAAAAGGAAAGCCACAAGAGACTTATCGTCAATGCCGCATGCTTCCTTGTGTTTTTCTTGGCTTACGTAGGTTTTATGCTCACAGCTACGGGGTATGCAGTAGATCCTGCTACAGGAATTATCTCACTCGAACCCTACAAATATCTTCACAATTTCTTGGCTATGCCTCTTGTCCTGATTGTTTTTCTTTTGGGAGTAGTAGGCGTATTGGCCGGTCTTATTCTGACTCTGCTCAAGCCTCATTTCAAAAAAGGTATTTGGCTCGAGGGTACAGGAGTAGTATTGGCAGTATGGGCTATGCTTTTAGTAGCCGGTCTCAACAATACCTCATATTATCCTTCAGTGGCAGATATGCAAAGTTCGCTCACGATCTATAATAGTTCTTCAAGTCCCTTTACGCTCAAAGTTATGAGTTATGTATCATTACTCATACCTTTTGTGCTGGCATATATCTACTACGCTTGGAGATCTCTGGATTTACACAAGATCACCAAAGAAGAGATGGAAGTATCCGATCATACTTACTAATCTCCTTAGAAGTATCTCGATTGAATAAATCCCTTGAGAAGCATAAGGCTTCTCAAGGGATTTCTCTTTATATAGCCTAAATCCTGAAGAAGCATAACCTGTAATTCTATTTTATTCGATCCTTAAAAGCATATTTGAGCGATACAATTTTTATGGTTAGTGTATCGCTCAAATATGCTTTTTAAGGGGCGACGAATTAACACATTCTTGCTCTTTGCTTAAGCAGACAGCCCCTTGTCATAATGTTTTGTTCCAATTGTGTAAAGTTAATTCTTTTGCGGCTCAACTTAGTCTCCAGATAAAGTTAGGTAGTCCAGTAGGAGACTGTTGCAAAAGTCAACAGTCTCATGGATTTTGGAGGGAAAGCCGACAAAAGACACTTTGACCGGGCAGAGAAGGTAAAGTGCAAGGCGCTAAGAGTGAGTGCACAGGGAGTTTACTTGAGGTAAATGACCAAGCGCGAATCTCGCAAGCAACGAAGCAATTTGCCTGCTATGCAAAGGTCTCAGTAGGTGAGTGATGCGTTTTGATGAATGGTGTGAGGGCCGCTAAAACTTACATTTTTATTAGACTTCGGGTTGTCATAATGATGCTGATATGCTTATTTTTATACCATTGTGGTTGGTAGTATTCCTGCTTTGATTCTTTTTGTTTTTAGGCGTCATGGCTTTTTATTGCAAAATAAGGTGGTGTGGGTGTGCTAAGGGATTGATTAGTGCTGTAATTGTAGGATGATTTTTTCTTAGTTACGTTTCATTATTTTCTTAGTTACGCTCCACTATTTTCTTAGTTACGAAAGTCTGATGTCTTAGTTAGAAAAAAACTTTTTCTTAGTTACAAAAATATTGGAGCGCAACTAAGAAAATCCTTATTGCCTGATGTAAATAAAAAATCCGCAAACAGAGGGCAAAGTTCTGCTTACGGACGATTTGTGTCTGTTTTATATCTATTTTTTACATACTGACATTTTGATATTTGGGGTTTATAGATCTAATTCTGACAAAATGTAAGGGCATATAATGCCGGGGGCACGTACCGGTATTTTGCGAATAAGTGATGATTCGCTTTGGGGCTTAATGCAGTATTTATGTTCTTATTCATATCGGTGTCCGTGGCTGTGCTTTATAGTTTGTTGGGTAATTTATTTGTAGTGTGCGGAGATAGCTGTGTTTTGCAACAAAGATACAACATCACACCCCCCTTTGTCAAGAGCTTGAGCAGATTTTTTTCATAGCCCTTTCATGTTGGTAGCAGCTCTCGTATTGCTTATCGCAGATGAACTCATCAGTGACAAACGAGCTTTATACTTGGGGTAAATATTGTGGTAAACTATTTCCGGGGGGACTATCCTTTTTTCGTTTTACTCATTGAAATAAGTGCTTGAAATGTTAAATCTTCTCTCTCATGAAAAGAAAACTGTAAAAATATTTGCAGAATGAATATTCGTTCATTATCTTTAACCCATTGAATTTTATTAAATGAACAAGAATATATGAACAGAGAAATTATTTTTAAGTCGAGACCTGTGGGAATGGTGTCTCGCGACAATTTTGAGATAAAAGAAGTATCCGGAAGTTATGAATTGCATGACGGAGAAGTCCTTGTACGGGCATTGTATATATCTGTAGACCCATACATGAGAGGCCGTATGTCGGATTCTAAGTCATACATTCCCCCTTTTGAAACGGGCAAGCCTCTGGAAGGCGGTGTAGTTGCAGAGGTCGTGGAAAGCAAGTCAGGTGCACTCTCGAAAGGCGAGGTTGTGCTGGGCAATTTACCTTGGAAAGAAGAGCAAGTGGTACGAGCTGATAAGCTCAACAAGGTGGATGCCAACATAGCTCCTGCAAGTTATTATCTGGGTATATTAGGTATGCCGGGACTTACTGCCTATCTGGGGCTGACTCGTATAGGGGCACCTAAGTCCGGTGAAACAGTAGTGATATCAGGAGCTGCCGGAGCTGTGGGTTCGGTAGTGGGTCAAATAGCCAAAATCATGGGTTGCCACGTAGTGGGTATAGCGGGGAGTGAGGAGAAGGCAAACTTCCTGAAGAATGAGTTGGGCTTTGATGCCGTGATCAACTATAAGACAGCCGGAGATCTTTCCAAAGCTGTAGCCGAGTGTTGCCCCAATGGCGTGGATGTCTATTATGACAACGTAGGGGGAGAAGTATCGGATGCTGTACTGCTTCACATCAATAGATTTGCGAGGATTATCCTTTGTGGGCAGATCTCTCTTTACAACAGTACTGAGATGCCTATGGGACCTCGTCCGCAAGTCGCTTTGGTAAAAAACAGCGCTCTTATGAAAGGCTTTATAGTCAATGACTACAATGAGTACTACCCCGAAGCCATAAAACAACTTGCCGAATGGATCAAAGAAGGAAAACTTCTTTATCATGAGACTGTATTGCAAGGGTTCGATAAGCTGCCCGAAGCTTTCATCGGACTTTTTGAAGGAAGAAATACCGGTAAACTACTCGTCAAAGTGTCAAAATAATAAAAATCAATTTTATGCAACTTATATATCAAACACAAGCTACCGCGGTAGGCGGACGTGAAGGTAAAGTGTCGTCAGCCGATGGCGTACTGGATTTTAAGATCGAAATACCCAAAGAGATGGGAGGTAAAGGCGGTGCTTTTACCAATCCTGAGCAACTTTTTGCGGCAGGTTATGCTGCTTGCTTCGATAGTGCATTGAATCTGGTGGCTCGTAAGCAGCGTATACGGCTCAAAACCACCGAGACTACTGCAAAGGTGGGTATCGGTGCTAATGAAAATGGTGGCTTCAGCTTGGCTGTGACCATTGAGGTACTTATCCCGGATGTGGAAAGAGAGGTCGGGGAGCAACTTATTGCTCAGGCTCATCAGGTTTGTCCCTATTCCAATGCTACCCGAGGTAATATCGACGTTGAGGTAAAGCTATTGTAATGCCATTGATTGCTCTTGGTTGAGCCAATCAGTATTCCTATTTGTTACTTGTTTTATAACTAATTTAATCCTTTGAAAAAACAGCCGGGGCTGTCCTTAGTCTTTAATAAGATCTTAGGACAGCCCCTATTATTGCTGAGAGATCGGAACGGATTTTTACTTTTTGGGCTTAGGCGTTGTATTGGTTTTTGCGGGATAGGAACCTATAAACGCTCCATGTCCAAAGAAGGAAAATAATCTGTACAAAGACACGTATAATAGCAACTTTATGATTGCCTATGGCCGGTGTATCTGAGAAAACATCCCAAATATGAATGGGCATAAACACAAGCATCATCACAAATACCGCAAGTCCTCCCCAACGAGATATACGAGGAGGAAAGAAAAGGCATGCTCCTACCAATACTTCCGCAATACCTGAGAGCAATACTATACATTCTTTCCAAGGCAAAAATGCCGGAACAAAAGGAATGTAAAACAAAGGTTTCATGAAGTGTTGGGCCCCTGCGTATATCATAAATACAGCAAGAAGATAGCGCAGGCCTTGCATGATGTATGAGCTGATTTTTTTATTCTGCATAGTAAATGTTTGTTTTATACGCCGGAGCCTGTACTCAAAAAGTGTAGGCATGCCGACGTATAAGAAGAGGGTTGAGTTTAAATATTAAATTTCAGGAAAAAGCATCGTTTCCGGTTTGCGTACTTTGGGTAGCTTTTCGTAAGCATCCTCTGCAGATCTGTAACCAATAGGTAGGATGTGAACGGCATTGAGTCCCTGAGCATCAAGTCCAAGAATACGATTTACTTCCTTGGGTTCGAAACCTCCCATAGGACAAGCATCTATCTTGAGCTCTGCGCATGCTGCTATAGCTATGCCTACGCTAATAAACGTTTCGTGGGCTGTCCATGCGGCAAGTTGTTCGGCATTTTTGTCGGATGCTATTTTAGCAGCCACCCCTTTGAATTGTTGTACCATGGCTTCGTCACCATTGCGTTCAGATCGGTGCAGTTCGGCACAAGCATCGATATATTCAGCCGGAAGGGAAGTCATGTTACAAAAAACAAGCAGGTGCGAAGCTTCGGTGATTTGTGGTTGTCCCCAAGCCAAAGGTTGTAGTTGCTGACGTATTGCCGGATCTTTTACGGTCAATACCACGTAAGGTTGTAATCCTATGGATGAGGGAGAAAGTCGGATAGCTTCCTTAATTGTAGCGAGGTCTTCTTCGCTCACTTTTTTCTCAGTATCGAACTTTTTAGTCGCATAGCGCCATTCTAGGGCTTTAGTTAATTCCATAATCAAAATAAGTTTTATTGTTATTAATAGTAAACGGGACTAATCTTTTGTAATATTTTCCGGCAGGGGCTCATACAGCTTCTTGCCGTTTCGGCGGTGGCGAAAGAGGCTCAGGTTCCTATAGATCGTGATGCGGGCACGATTGATACCTCCAAGAGGTTCATTGGCTTTGAGTGTATTGGAGGGGGAGAATGTGAGAGCTTCACTGAGTTCTTCGTGGCGTGCAGTACAGAAATCCTGCGGATCTATACTGAGCTCTGCCACTTTGATATAAGGCGCATCAAATTCTTTCCATTCGATGGCTGCATCTTCGATAGGAGTGGTTTGCTCGTCCTTGAAATACTGTATCATGAAATCGAACGTTGCAGGTGCATTCTGTAAATGTTTTTTCATATTATCCCGCAGATAATCAGAGGTAAGATGCGAAGGGAGAGCAGACCGATAAGTGGAGGTCGGTACTAATTTGTATTTTACAGCCGTATCACCCAATCTATAGGGAGTGGTGCTCCAGTAATTGAGATCAAGGGGAGATGTGTCGTGTTTCTTGCCTTGGGCAAGATGCTTGAGTATGGAAGCATGGCCACCAAAGAGAAATTTGAGCACGAGGAGTAGCGGACTTTTCTTGATGGAGTAATATACTGCATCACGGAAAAGCTGTACAGTACCCAAAGGCATGATAGGATAGGTCATCAGCAAAAAATCTTGAGTTTGCTTCTCATCCTGATTGAGCCTTTCTCCTTCTACACCCATCAGTTTGATGCCTATGCCGCGGAAGTCCTTCTTTTGGTCGGATTGTATACTGCCGCTGGCGTTGGAAAATCTTACCCATGCCTGATATTCGCCCGGAGTAGAAAAAATTCCTGCCACCTGTGACACTTGAGAGGGAATATCTTCCATAACGCGGAACTTAGCTTGCATCAGTCCCAATGTTTTAGGGTGAGCATCACGCTTGGTTTCGCCTTGTGCATAGTCCTTCTCCATCTTTTCTTGTAGGATGGATTCCATTTCGGCTATGAGCTGCTGTTCTTTTGATTGATCGATCATGTTTTTGTGTGTATGTTTGTTCGGTCTGTTTTATCTCAATTTGATAGCATCCCATGCGGCACGATAGGCTTCTCCGAAAAGGCTTTCGCACTCTTGGCTGTCATATCTCTCATATGCTGTGAAAATGAGGAAATTGATAGGATATACAAAATAGGCGTAAAGCAGATAGCTCGAAACATCTTTGATGATTTTATTTTCTTTGCCATATTGCCATATCTCCAATAAAGGATTCATGAATTCGATTCCTTTCTTGAAAGTCTCTTTGTCTACAATGGGAGATGTGTCGCATTGCATCAGAAAGGCCGACTCTGCTTTATTTTTAATTTTGTAGTTTGCAATATTG
This sequence comes from Porphyromonas pogonae, assembly GCF_036320655.1. Lineage (NCBI taxonomy): Bacteria > Pseudomonadati > Bacteroidota > Bacteroidia > Bacteroidales > Porphyromonadaceae > Porphyromonas > Porphyromonas pogonae. Next base: position 64,246 of record NZ_CP143258.1, on the reverse strand, counting down.
TACCATAGTTGGCGGAAAGTAGCTTCGTCAGGTTTATGCTCGTTTAGCTCGATGTTGCCGAAGGCTTTTTGGCAGAAATCACGTTTTACAGTGATATAAAGCTTGTTGATAAGCTCTTGCTTACTCTTGAAGTAAATGTAGATAGTGCCTACAGCTACGCCCGCGTTTTTTGCAATCTTGGACATGGGCGCATCATGAAAGCCACTGTTATTGATCATCTCCAATGCTGCTTTGAGCAGTGCTAATTCCTTTTCCGGTAATGTTTCCGTCAAGTTGTCCAACCCCATAATTCGTTTTTCTTTATGTTTGATAATGCAAATATAAGAAAAGCGAATGAATAATCGTTCATTTCTGAGGGTTGCTTTGTTTTATCTTAAAAAAACAAGTAGGGGATAGAGATAGAAGGTCTTAACTTCCATCACTCAAACTTCCTTTTTTAAGCGGGATTTGTTTTTGGGTGTATTAATGAGAGGGGAATGTGGATAACAGAAAATCTTTTGAGACTGTTGCAAAAGTCTGAAATAATAAATCTGATGACTGCAGGTCCTGGTTTTATTTGTCAATTATATGACTTCGATTCCGGTGAATTTATGAAAGAATTTGTATTTCACGCCTGTTCTTGGGGATCCCACACCTCGAGATAAAAAGCGGAGCCATCCCACACCCCGAAGGAGAAGTAAGATAACCAATCACCCAAAATAACGACCCGTTTGTCATTTTTGATGGCAAGATCCATCATAATGTGCCTGTGACCGTAGATAAAGAAATCTATATCAGGGTGTTGTAAACTGTATTCTTTGGAAAACTTTACCAGCCACTCATCTTCCACATTGAAGTACTCATTGCGATAAGCGTGAGGAATCTTGCCCTCTGTCTCCTGCTTGAGACCTTTTTTCCTGCTACGTAATGACCAGTTCATGGCGAACCCCACCGTCCATCTCGGATGAATGGCTCCGTACAGCTTGATGAGTAGGGGCGATCGGAATGCATGATAAAGAAAATTGTAACTTTTCTTTAGTGGACAATATTCGGAGTCGCCATGAGATAGTCTAAATCTTTTGCCCAGAAGATCGGTAATAATGGGGCGATGGTGTATGGTAGCTCCTATCTCTTGTCCAAGGTAATCGGTGAACCATATATCATGATTGCCTGCAAAAAAATGTATCTCTACACCCATATCACTTAACTCCGCCAGCTTACCCAGAAAACGCACATGCCCTCGGGGAACTACCGTTTTGTACTCGAACCAGTAATCAAACATGTCTCCCAAAAGATACAGTGCGATGGCTTCGTATTTGATACTATCGAGCCAAGCGGTGAGTTTTCGCTCGACTGCAAGAGCATCCTGATGATAGTATGAGCCTAAATGGGCATCGCTGGTAAAGAATATCTTTGTTCTTGCCGGAGGAGTGAGTGTTGGTTCCATATACATGCTTGGAATATGTTTGTACAGATCAAAAAGAGCTAGGGGGCATTTACATAAATCCGAGCTCTAATAAAGCCTCTTCGCTCATCATATCTTTATTCCACTCAGGCTCAAAAGTGAGATTAATCATAACGCCTTTGACTCCTTTTATACTCTCTACTTTCATTTTTACATCTTCTATGATAAAGTCTGCCGCCGGGCAATTGGGCGCTGTAAGTGTCATGGTGATGGTGACGAAGTTCTGGTCATCAACATCTACATTATAAATAAGCCCAAGATCATATATATTTACCGGAATTTCGGGGTCGTACACCGTTTTTAGCATCATTACGATGTTTTCTTCCAGTTGCATAAATTCATTTTCCATAATTATTGAGTTTGCGAATTTAGACGAAAATACGAAAAAACACTCAGATTACACTTCATCCTTTTCATTACCCATTTCAAGCCATAGATAAGAATGATATAAAAAAGAGATTCGATAGAATGTATCTATTGATATTGCTGTGCTTATTAGTCAATTCATTATTTGTCACATTGCACCTTATAACGTAAATTTGCTTCTTGTAAAAACATGGAAAAATATAGGACGTATATGTCGAAACATTGTAAGATAGCCCTTGTGCTTACCTTGGCGGTAAGTATGCTGGCAGTAAGTTGCGGTACTCGCAAAAGCGCATTGAAAGAGCAAGTGGAATATCTTCCTGCCAAACGAGAATTTCGAGGAGCTTGGGTCCCTACCATCCACCGCAATGAGTACAGCAGACTTACAGCTGATCAGGCACGAAATCTTCTATTGGCAAGGATATCCGATCTTCGCCGTGCGGGCTGTAATGCCGTAATCTTCCAAATACGTCCCGAAGCCGATGCTTGGTATGATTCACCTTATGAGCCATGGAGTAGATTCCTTACCGGAGTGCAAGGACAAGCGCCCAATCCTGCATGGGATCCTCTCGCTTTTGTAATAGAAGAGTGCCATAAAAGGGGAATGGAAGTACATGCCTGGATCAATCCTTACAGGGCATCCGCAAATCTGTCTAATAAATTGAGCCTAAAACATCCTTACCACGTGCACCCCGAGTGGTTTGTCACGTATAATAACCAACTTTTTTTCGATCCCGGCATCCCGGCATGCAGGGGCTACATCTGTAATATTGTCAAGGATGTGGTGTCTCGATACGATGTGGATGCTATACATATGGACGATTATTTTTATCCATATCCTGTAGCGGGAGAGCCTTTCCCTGATCAAACAAGTTTTGCCACCTATGGTATTCCTGAGGGATATACTCCTGCCAACAAAGCCGACTGGCGCAGGAAAAATGTAAACATGCTGATCAAGGAAATCAAGTCAACCATTTTGGAGACCAAGCCATGGGTGAGATTTGGCATAAGCCCTTTCGGGATATATCGTAACAAAAGGAACTGGGCCAAAGGAAGTAATACCAACGGATTACAAAACTATGATGACTTGTATGCCGATGTAATGGAATGGGAAAAGCGCGGTTGGATAGACTATGTATTGCCACAATTGTATTGGAACATTGGTAATAAAGCAGCAGATTATCAAGAATTATCGCAATGGTGGAGCAAAAGCATGACTAGCAAGTCGCATCTCTATTTCGGACAGCATATCCGAAGAACGATGGATGGGCGTCAAATGGCTCCTAAAATGTTGCTCGCCCGTAGATTCTCGCAGGGTAATGCTTGGTGGCCTGCCGAAGACATCTGGAGCAATTACAAGGGGTTTGCTGATACGCTGACACGAAAATACCAAAAACACCCTGCACTTTTGCCGGAATATAGCCATATGTACCAAGGTATCCCGGATGCGGTGCCTTCATTACATGCCGAGTGGGTACCTGATGGTTTTGTACTGATGTGGGAGGATGTACGGGATCAGAGTCGTGCCGATCCTACCAAACCTTATTACTATGCTGTATATGCTTTCCCCAAAGGTGTCAAAGTCGATATTGATGATCCTCGAGCCTTGGTAAGCATATCCAATACGCCTTATTACAAGCTACCGTTTCGTGACGGTAAATTTAAGTTCACATATGTCGTTACCACTATCGATAGGTTTTGGAACGAGAGCAAAGCCAAGAAGATAACGGTAAAGCTATAGTAGAGGTCAAGAAGATTCGCCGCACTTTATCATACAAAAACACCAATCCTTGCATATGTTTACGATATATGCAAGGATTGGTATTTATGAAGCAAAGGAAATATCGGGACTCAATTTATACCACTCTGCTTATGGGGCGGTCTTCTTGTAAGAAGCCCAGTACATTATCCACAAGCTCGTGTATCATGGATAAGCGTGCATCATATGTTTGAGTGCCTACGTGCGGAGTCATACACACATTTTCCAATTCATAGAGCTGAGGCGAGGGGATATCTTTATTCTCAAAAACATCTAGTCCTGCGGCTCGTATAGTGCCACTTTGAAGTGCTTTGACCAAAGCCGCTTCGTCTACCACAGCTCCCCGAGATGTATTGATAAATATAGCCCCGTCCTTCATCATGCCGAACTCTTTTTCTCCGAACAGATGGTGAGACGAAGCGCTGTAAGGTGTATGTACAGAAATAACATCGCATCGTTTCAGTATTTCTTCCAAAGAAGCGTAGGTAAGCTCCTTCTCTTTTTCAGTAGCTTCGTCCAGCCTATTACGTTTGTTGTATAGGACCTTCATCCCAAAGGCTCTACATCGTCGGGCTACGGCTTCTCCGATATTGCCATACCCCACAATGCCTATTGTCTTGCCATAGAGATCACAGCCCAATCTGTCCAGACGCGTGATCTTGAGGTTATCTCTCTCTTGTCTCATGAGTCGGTCCAATTCTACCGTTTTTCTCGAGCAACTCATCATCAATGCCATAGCAAGCTCTGCTGTAGGTTCCACCACTGATTTGGGCGTGTTAGTAACAACGATGCCTTTTTCACGAGCGAAATCAATATCTATATTATTGTAGCCTACTGCATAGTTGGAGATCAGTTTTAGGTTGTTCCCTTTTGCTATGAGGTCTTTAGTTATAGGGATGTCAAATACGGAGCATAGTACATCATAGTCAGCTACCATGTCCATGAGTTCGTCTGCTGTAAAGTCTCTGCCTTCCGGCGCGAAAGTGACTTGGTGTTTCTCTTTCAATTCTTCAAAACCCTCTTTGAGGGTATTGAACGCTATTAATATCTTTGCCATACGTGTATCTTTAAGAGTTATGCTATCTTCTATGTGTTTATCCCAAAGATAGCAAAACCTTTCCCAAGTATATATTTTTTAGTCGATAGATTGTGCATGCTGAGGCTATATTCGCTTTCTACTTAACATCTTCTTATATCCTTATTCTATCTTTATCTGTAGAGCTCCGAGGAGATATTGATCTCTGGATGTCTTACTTAATATCCTTATGCGTAATGAAAACGATATCGATGGCGAAAGCTACAAATTACGGTAAATGATTATCTTTGTTAATATCGCGGTAGCGCACACACTTTTATAATTATGTTTTATATATGAAAACAAATAGTAAAATATTCTATTCTATCAGCGAAGTCGCGGCTATGTTTCAATTGGAGCAGTCGACCCTGCGATATTGGGAGAAGGAGTTTCCTTTATTGCGTCCCAACACTACCAATAAAGGCACCAGAAAGTACACTCATAAGGATATTGAGAATATCCGTACGGTGCAGCACTTGCTCAAGGTCAAGGGTATGAAAATAGATGCTGCGCGTAAGACATTGTCTATGAATTATGATGATGCTGCGCGTAAAGTAGAACTCATCAGTCGTATGAAAAGTATAAGGAATGAACTCGTCAGTTTAAAAAAGGCTCTAGATGTAATAGAGCCTGAAGCTCAGCCGGCGCAAGAATGCATGACTGCCGGATAATTGTATGGACTATATGCTGTGTAGCATAATATACTCTTCCTAAAAATGATTATTTATGATATTATCAGACAAACTCTCACATATCACACTCAAAGAATATCACAGACTGTCGGATACAGAGAAAGATTACGCTATAAATCAATTGGTACATCCCGTATATCACCAAAGTTTTCCCGAACACGAACGAAGGCCCTGGACTGATTTTACAGTGTTGCTTGATACCGAACCTGATTTTACTCTCTTTATCGTTTATGCCACAGAGACTGAAGCTCCGGTGGGTTTTGTTACTCGTTGGAATATTGACAACTGGGTATACATTGAGCATTTTGCCATTGATCATAGCCATCGTAACAAAGGGTTTGGCGCCATGGTGATCAATGCTGTAAAGTCTTTAGCTCCATCCAGCCCTTTGGTTTTGGAAGCAGAGCCTCATGACGGACTTATGGCCAGCCGTCGTATCCGCTTCTATGAGCGTTTGGGTTTCCAGCAGATGCCTTTCGATTATTTTCAGCCTCCTTATCGCCCCACAGCCAAGTCTGTTCCATTGGTGCTGATGGCTACAGTGCCGGCAGATAGAGCCGAAATATCTCGTATTGCTGATCTCATACACCACAAAGTTTATCGATTTCATTGATTTTATTTGATGTGAATGAACATTCATATGGGGTATTTGTTCCATCTATACAATTAATCACTTATATATATTGTATTGCTATATGAATAATTTTAAATTCAGAAATCCTACCGAATTGATCTTTGGCAAAGGTATGGTGTCCGAGCTTTCCAAACGGGTACCACAGTCTGTCCCTGTACTGATTACCTTTGGCGGCGGTAGTGTAAAGAAAAATGGAGTTTATGATGCTGTAAAAGAAGCATTGAAAGACCACAATACCATAGAATTTTGGGGTATTGAGGCCAATCCTAAAGTAGAGACTCTCAGAAAAGCTATTGAACTGGGGCGTGAGCACAATGTGGGTTTTATCTTGGCTGTGGGAGGCGGATCGGTTATCGATGGCAGTAAACTTATAGCAGGAGCTATACTCTCTGATATGGATGCTTGGGATTTGGTAAAGTCACATAAGATCCGAAATAAAACCATACCGTTGGGTACAGTACTTACTATACCCGCTACAGGATCGGAGATGAACAACGGAGGCGTAATCTCGTGCCTTGCCACCAAGGAGAAGTTTGCTTTTGCCGGAGAGTTCCCCGTATTCTCCATTCTTGATCCGGAGTACACTTATTCTCTTCCTGAGTATCAAGTCTCATGCGGTATAGCAGATACCTTTGTACATACATTGGAGCAGTATCTCACGGTTACCGGACAGAGCCGTCTGATGGATAGATGGGCTGAAAGCCTTATGCTTACCCTCACAGAAATAGCTCCTATTATACGTCAGGATCCTCAGAACTATGATGCTCGTGCCGAAATGATGTTGTGTTCTACCATGGCTCTCAATGGCTTTATTGCTATGGGGGTATCGCAGGACTGGGCTACACATGGCATCGGACATGAACTTACAGCCCTCACCGGCATTACTCACGGACACACGCTTTCTATCGTTATGCCGGGTACTATGCGAGTGCTTGGGTATGGACAGAAAAGAGGAAAGATGTTGCAGTATGCCGAGCGTGTGTGGGGCATCACTGAAGGTGAAGAGGACGACCGTATAACCCAAGCCATAGAGAAGACAGAAGATTTCTTCCGTTCTCTCGGGCTCAAGACTCGTCTTGAAGAGATGGAAGTAAGCCATGATGTTATCTTGGAAATAGAAAAACGTTTTGCTGAACGTGGAGTCAAGATGGGCGAAAACATGAATATCGAGTCGAGCATCTCTCGCCAGATATTGGAGAGTGTGTACCCGCGCAAAGCCTAACAAGCTTCGCTGTAGCATACACACCCCGTTGATATATTAAACGTGTAAAAGCCCTGCCCGGATCTTCCCGGCAGGGCATTTCTTTATCTATCAGTCAAGGTGGATGTCAAAGAAATGTCTTTAATATCTCACCCATTTTATTGTTAGTTCTTCTCTGCGATAAGGGCTGTGGCATAGCACGCCATTCCTTCCATACGCCCTGTAAACCCGAGGCGCTCTGTCGTTGTAGCTTTGAGTGAGATACGATCTTGAGGCAAGTTCATCACCTCAGCCAGTATTTTACGCATCTGTGGGATATGAGGGTTAAGCTTGGGCTTTTCCGCAGCTATGGTAGCATCTATATTACCTATCTCAAATCCTTTATCCATAAGCAGGTTTACCACATGTTCCAGCAGCACCTTGCTGTCTATACCTTTATATTTCATATCCGTGGGTGGAAAATGCACTCCTATATCTCCCAATGCTGCTGCACCCAACAAGGCATCACAAATAGCGTGTATTACCACGTCGGCATCAGAGTGCCCTTCGAGTCCTTTATCATGATCTATCTTTATTCCCCCCAACCACAGAGGATAGCCCGCTTCGAGACGGTGTACGTCGTAGCCAAATCCGGTTCTATATGGAATCATCAGCGAAATAAGTTTTTGAGTTCAGGAATATTTAGCCCTACAGTCAGTCGGAATGTCTGATCCAGAGGATTGCTTTGCACAGTAGATATCAGGTAAGATACATCTACTCTGAATACCTTGTGTTTGAAGCCCGCACCCAAGGTCATGAATTGGAGATTACCCTTGTCAGGGTGCATGAAGTGATAGCCTGCTCTTCCGAAAAACTGATTGTTGAAACCATATTCCGTACCTATAGACCAACTAATCTCTTTCATCTCTTCCGCAAAACCTTTGGGTGCATCTCCGAATGATTTGAATATACCACCTATAGAAGAAGTATTGAAGTAGTTTTCTCTTTTCTTATCCTTATCCACATCTTTGGGGTCATACAAGGGGGGGGTAGGTACCAAAAGTTTGTTAAACTCCGTGTGGATTGCCAGGGTATTCATCTGATCGAATGCGATGGATATCCCTGTGCCTATGCCCAGATTGGAGGGGATGAAGTTATTGTTTGGGCCGGAATCTCCGTAGTTTACCTTGGTCCCTATATTTTTTACATTGAACCCTGCTGACCATACTACATCTTTATGGAAGATACTATAAGTCTTATTGAAGAATCCGGATATATCCATGGCAAAAGCATGACCTGACCCGTTCCCCTCTTTCAAATCTTGATTGGAGTGGATATATCGCATGCCCAATGCCATTGAGAAGTAAGGACTCAGTTTGCGTGAGTATGCAAAGTCTATTGCCATTTCATTGGGATGAGCCACACCCAGCGACTGTCCCATATCATCCCACTGATCCACCTTGCCCATATCGAAGAAACGAAGTGAAGCACTGATGGCCTGATTGTCCTTGGTGCCTATCTTATAATGCCCTCCTATCTCATACAAGGCTATATCATTGACAAGCTTGGACAACCACGGAGTATAAGAGAAGTTGAAAGATGCCTTACTGTCCATAAAAGCATATTTGGATGCATTCCAATATTGAGAGTATTCGTCTGGAGAGGTTGATGTTCCTTGATCACCCAAACCCGCTGCCCGCGCATCCGGAGTAATGTTGATCGATGGTACACCTGTCAGGATAGGATTGAAGTTCTGAGCCAAGACGTCGATGCTTCCCGCGGTCAAAGCTAATGTTACTCCCAGTCCCATGGACAAAACTATTCTTTTTATATTCATTATCAGGGTGTGTTTTTGAAAATTATGGTCTAAAGGTATAAAAGAAAGAGTAAAGAATAAACATTACTGTGTCGGAGGTTACCCGTAATCTTTTATTTGATGTCTATTTCCAGCAATTTTTGATCTCTGATGAACCCTTCAAGTCTCTGGCCTATCTGTACGGGTCCCACTCCGGCAGGCGTACCGGTGAATATGATGTCCCCTATCTTGAGTGTGTAGAACATGCTTGCATAGGCTATGATATGATCTATTGTATGCAACATCTGTGAGGTATTGCCTTGTTGCACCGTGTGGCCGTCTATACACAAAGAGAAGTCTATATCCTGCACGCCTCTATCCCCAAGGCTCTCTACGGATATAAAGTTGCCCAATGCGGCACATCCGTCAAAAGCTTTGGCGTTGGACCACGGAAGGCCTTTTGCCACCGCATCCTTCTGGAGATCGCGTGCTGTGAAGTCAACGCCTATGCTTACTTCGCTGTAATATCTGTGAGCGAAACGCTCTGCGATATATTTGCCCGTACGGTTGATCTTTACTATGATCTCGGCCTCGTAGTCGATACGCTTGCTGAAGTCAGGGATAAAAAACGGGAATCCCTGCCTTACCGGAGCATCGCCTTTGAGAAAAAGTACCGGCTCTTTAGCTGCCATAGCAACGTCTCCGCCCATCAACTTATGTCCTACGATGGGTGCTATCTCTTCCGTATGTTTGGGATAGTTCATCCCTACGGCAATCATTTTCATTCAGCTTACGGGTATAATTTCGATGATTATCCGTTACTCTTCATTCTGTTGAACATTACAGCCAGATGAGCATACATAGAAGTATTCTGTACCACTACACCTTCAGGCACGCTGATACGAAAAGGTGTAAAATTCCAGATAGCTCTGAAACCATAATCGATAATTTTGTTGGTAACATCCTGAGCCGATTGTATGGGCACCGTGAGGATAGCGATGTTTACAACGGATAAATCTATTTTGGAGCTGAGTTCATCCATATGATATATGGGTGTTCCTTCCAGAGTTTTGCCTATCAATTCGGATTTGACATCAAAGCCGGCCACTATTTCCAGGCCGAACTGTCTGAGTCCGTGATCCGATAGTAGTGCTGCTCCCAGACTACCCACCCCAAAGATTACCGCTTTGTGCGTGGTGGTAAATCCGAGAAAATCATCCAGTACGGCTATCATCTCATTGATTTTATAGCCCACACGTGTTCTTCCCTGTAGGTCTACATATGACAAATCTTTTGCCACAAGAGATGAATCCACACCAACGCCTCTCGCGATCTGAGTAGATGATACTTGCTCCTGCCCTTCGGCTTGGAGAAATTTTACGTACGATAGATACCATGGAAGGCGTCTTAGTGAAGGCTCGGGTATAAAAAGGCCTTCGTTTGATTTGGAGTTGCTTAGTGTATTGCCTGACATGTTCAATAATTTTGCTTTTACAAAGATAAAAGAATTGTTTCTTTAATCGAATTTTGTACGTACCTAATTATAAATGAAGGTGTGATTTTTTTGAATTAGCGATGTGCAATGACATTACCGTCAAGTATATATTCGTATTGATGCGCCAATAGGTACTCCAATGCTTGAGCTACTTGCGGAGCCGGGTAGTCGAGTTTTCGGCACAATTCCTTTATCTCAAAGGTCTCTCCCGCCTCTCTGATATTGTTTTTTATGAAATCTTTTACATCATTCACCACATAGTTGGGTATTCCCGCAGGAGAGCGTTTGAGGCATACATCGCACATACCGCAACTTTTGTCCGATCTTTCTCCGAAATAGTTGAGTAGCAATTTACTGCGACAGATATTGTCTTCGGTGATAAATCCCAGTACACTACCTATTCTGTTAGCCATGCGTTCCTTGCGGTCTTCGTACGCAGTGCGGGGTATATACAGGTACTGCGTATCTTCACGTCTGATCTTGAAATACAGGCGAGGTATCTTTTTCTTGGGGATGTAATGTACAATATCTCTATTGCTCAGGTAGGAGAGTAACTCATACACCTCTTGTGCCGATATAGCCGTTTTTACAGCCAGCACTTTCTCATCGATAAACACATAGTCCGTGAATATTCCCGGATAGGTGCGCAGTACACTCCTCATCAAGGCATCATATTCGTGACTTTTGAGGCGGTACAGTTCATCCCTCGTCACCGTGATCCTGAGGCGCGAGCGGCTCTCATCGTCATTGTAAGTCCAGAAGTTGGCAGCCTCCATTATCTTGATGGCAGAGAGCGTATGCACCGGGTGCATCCTGAAGCGACGCATAAATAGCTCCAAGTCGAAGTCATAGTTGTGTCCCAATCCTTCTCCCTCACCGATGCGTAGGAAGTTGCACACCGAGTCAAAGACTTTGAATATATACTCTTTGGGCGGGAATTCGTCCGATAGTCGCCTCTTGAGTTTTGTGTCGTCTCCCTTCTCTACCAATGCCACCGCATAGGACTTTTGCCCGTCACGTCCTGCACGTCCTGCTTCCTGGAAATATTCTTCTAAGGAAGTAGGCATCATCAGGTGGATCACCAGCCTTACATCAGGCTTGTCTATACCCATACCGAAGGCATTGGTGGCTACCATGACCCGTACCTCGCCTTTCATCCATCGGTTTTGGCGCATTTCCTTCTCAATATGTGTGAGCCCGGCGTGGAAGTAATTGGAGGATACTCCGTTTTCGTTGAGGTATTTGGATATCTCACGGGTAAGTTTCCTATTACGGCAGTAAATGATAGCTGCTCCGGGTACCTTGCTCAAGATATGAAGCATCATCTTTTCTTTGCCAGAGCATTTGCGTATGGAATACGAAATGTTGGATCGGAAGAAACTCTTGGATACAATCTTGTAGCCCGGTCTGAAACCCAAGTGCATGATGATGTCGTCAATTACTTTGGGGGTTGCTGTAGCCGTAAGAGCCAATACGGGCGCATGGGGGAGTTGCTCCCTCACTTCGGCGATACTCAGATAAGACGGGCGAAAGTCATAGCCCCACTGGCAGATGCAATGGCATTCGTCCACAACAATCATACTGATGTTGAGCGCTTCTATGCGAGACAAAAACAGAGGAGAAGTGAGCCTTTCCGGGGAGATATAGAGAAACTTGTACCTGCCGTAAATACAATTGTCCATTGCCGTCACTATCTTGTCACGGTACATGCCCGAGTGTATTGCCGTGGCCTTGATACCCTTGTCTATCAGGTGATCTACTTGATCTTTCATCAGCGATATCAAGGGCGTTATCACCAGGCACAGCCCTTCACGCATCAACGCCGGGACTTGAAACGTAATACTCTTGCCCCCTCCCGTGGGCATGAGCCCCAGTGTATCATTGCCGTCGAGTGCGCTCTGTATGATGTCCTCCTGTTTGGGTCTGAAGGTATCGTAACCCCAGTATTTTTTGAGTATCTCCGGGGCTGAGAGTGAGTGATCTGATTGTATTTCATCCCCCGCAGTAGTTTCATAGCCATGAAGCTCCTCTTCCAATGGCGGTAACCACTCGAAGTCGGGTTCAGCATGATTGTCTTCGGGCATTTCTTCCTGAAGGTCATGCTTATCAAATTCCTCGATCATTTCGTCCTCTTGCTGCATGGAATGAAGTTATGTGATGCGATAGTTACCGCTTTTCGTCAGTAATAAGACCATACGAATTTAATAAAAAAGAGGAACACGCATCGCCATGATACCTCGTTCCTCTCCGATATGTGCCTTGTGGCGCATGGCCTTTGGGCGTTGTACTCTGGGGCTATGGCTCCTCTTCGATCCTGATATCCTTCACCAGAAGTTGCAGGAAGGTATTGGTGCTGTAATTATTCTCCTCTATGGTGTAGCAAATGCTGAATGGCTTTTGCATCTTGATGTCACGGGTGTATTTGGCTTGTTGGAAGGCAATACCGTTGATGGGCTTTATTTGCCTGAATCTGTCCGTAATATCCAGCTTGAGATGCTCAGCATGCTTACCTACCGCTTTGGATCCTCCCGCATCACGTACATAGCGTGATACGAATACGGGCTTCTCATTGCCGGCTCCGAAGGGTGCCATGGACTTGAGCTCGTGCATCAGCTTGAGAGAAACATCTTCTATGGGGATTTCCGCATCCACCTCGATCTGTGGGATCAGGGTCTCCGGCACTACCGTCTCATGCGCATAAGCTTGTATCATGTTGGTAAATGCTTCTAAGCTGTCCTCCTTGATAGTAAGTCCTGCAGCGTAAGTATGCCCTCCAAAGTTGACGAGAAATTCTTTGCAATGCTCTATGGCTTTGTAAACGTCAAAGCCTCCCAGTGAGCGAGCCGACCCTGAGATGTAATTGCCGTTTTTGGTAAGTACTATAGTGGGACGTGAATATTTCTCCGTAATGCGTGATGCTACAATGCCTATCACACCTTTGTGCCATTCCGGCTGATACAGCACCAGTAACTTCTGGTCGTGCATGTCCGGGCTTTCCTTCATGAGCGTAAGTGCCTGCCCGGTAGTTTCCTTGTCCAGCTCGCGGCGCTGCATGTTGTACTCGTTTATATTGGCACTCTTTTTCTTGGCAGACTCCTGATCTTTGGCCAGGAGGAGGTCTACAGACTCTTTGCCGTTCATCATGCGTCCTGATGCATTGATGCGAGGCCCTATCTTGAATACGATGCTGCTCATATCTATAGGCTTGCCCTCGAGCCCTGCCGTCCTGATGATACCTTTGAGCCCGAGCGAGGGGTTCTGATTGAGTTGTTTGATGCCGAAATAAGCAAGTATGCGATTTTCGCCTACGATAGGCACAATATCCGCCGCTATGCTCACTGCCAGCAGGTCGAGATGCCTATACAGCCTTTTCTCATCGAAGCCGTTGCTGCGAGCAAAAGCCTGCATGAGTTTGAAGCCCACGCCACAGCCTGAGAGATGCTCAAAGGGGTACGTGTTGTCCGGCCTCTTGGCGTCCAGTACAGCTACTGCAGGTGGGAGTATGTCGTCGGGGTTATGATGGTCGCATACGATAAAGTCGATACCCAGGCTTTTGGCATAAGCTATCTTTTCCACGGCCTTGATGCCGCAGTCTAGTACTATAATGAGCTTGGCGCCCCAAGCGTGTGCGTAGTCGATGCCCTGCTTGCTGATGCCGTAGCCCTCATCGTCTCGGTTAGGGATGTAATAGTTGAGTTCGGAGGCCGAGCACACTGTACTCCTCAGGTACTTGTATACCAGAGTTACAGCGGTAGTGCCGTCCACGTCATAGTCTCCATAGACCATGATCTTTTCCTTATTGCCTACTGCTTTGTTCAATCGTGCCACCGCCTTGTCCATATCCTTCATGAGGAAAGGGTCGTGAAGGTCTTTGAGACTGGGGTGAAAAAACTTTTCCGCTTCTTCTTCAGTGGTAATCCCGCGATGAACAAGTAACCGCCCTACGAGGGGGGTCATCTGCAGTTTTTGGGCCAAAGTATTGCCCTGCGCAATCTCCGTTTCTGAAAACTGTGCTACGTTCCACTTTTTTATCATTACAATTCTTCATTTTTTGCTTGTTTTGGAAAAGCTCCGCATTTGAGTTCCTTTTGTTTTCCCGCCCGTAATCTTGTCTCTCACTATGCTCCGCCATCGCAGATGCTCTATCAAAATTTGGAATAAATGTACAGATGCTTTAAAATAATTATAGGTTGTGTAAAGTTAACAAATTCTCAACATTAATGTTTATCCGTTTTGCAAAAAAGGAGGGGCTGTGATCGATTATTTTTTTTCGTGTCAAGCCCTTTAATTCCTAAGCAGTTGTAGAGCTTGGCGAATAATATGCTATACGCTCATATTGTCTCCGAATCATCAGGTGACAGGTGGTTTATGGTGGGGGATAGTGGTGCGAGCTTGTATATCTGTTTGATTTTGACATTTTGTCAAATCGGCTCTCGCATCCCCGCCATCGTCGGTTGGTGGATAAGTTTTTATGCATCTGCAAACTAAACGATTTGAATAATTGTGATCACGACTTCAAATTTATGGTTTTGTAGTTATGTCATTGGGCTTATTTGTACAAAGTCTAAATAAGAAGTAGCTTTTTGTAAGGCTAAAAGCTGCCTAAGTGAGGTGCTAAATAAATAGGGTGGTGGTATTGTGAGTTGTAAATAAATATTTGCTGAATATTGCCCGGTTATATTGCGATTCTTTATGGATATATCCCTACACGGGGTGATAATGGAGTTGTACGCAATTTTATTATGATAAGTCTGTCGTCCGTGTACATCGGATTGTTGTCCGTATAGGATAAGTCGATTGCCCGTATACGATAGGTCTATTGTCCGTATAGGATAGATCTGTTGCCCGTATATGATGAGTTTGCCACTCTTGTATATGAGGGGCTTCATCTATGAGATTGAATTGGAGAGGGATCAAAAGGGTGGTGTAATCCTGAGGTAGAAGATGCGGCAGGTATCAGATGTGTAGTGTAGGGAAGCTATGGCCATGCACGGCTCTGCTATAGCGTATTGGTGTGCTTTGGCATACAGACTGGATAACTGTGGACTATGCTGAGCTTAAAACCCACTGCATATTCAGGAAATAGTATTCCTCTATATCTCGGTTACTTTCGGATGTGTTGCAGATAATTGTGTTCATGTTGCGGGGAGTATGAAATAATATTGAGGTTGATTTGATCAGTGTTTCGGAGGCGTAGCGGTAAATAAATTGTTCCATTACAAAGATACAACAAGCCCCCCCTGATGTCAATACCCCCAAATTTTGGTTGCAGAGGGAGTATGGTTCGTTTCATGCACGCCTTGTTTTTACTTACGTTTTGATACATTATAATGGGATTGTTGCTATAAAGAGCAGGTTGGTTGTAACACTTTGTATTGTGGTGATCTTATGAAGTGAGCGGATACAGCTCCTTGAATTTTTAGTTGGCTAATAATTTGTATTTCAGTAAAATTGTATTAATTTTGTGCCCGATCTACCTCCGTTTCGGCGGGCGTAGTATTATTGTTTAACAATTAGAGTTCATAAAAATGTACTTAGACTCAGCAAAAAAAGCCGAACTTTTTGAAAAGTATGGCAAATCAGCTACCAACACAGGTAGCGCAGAGAGCCAGATCGCACTCTTTACCTTCCGTATCTCACACCTTACTTCTCACTTGCAGAAGAATCGTAAGGATTTCAGCACAGAGCGTGCTCTGAAAATGTTGGTAGGTAAGCGTCGTCGCATGTTGGATTATCTTATCAAGACTGACATCGAGCGTTACCGCGCGATCATCAAAGAACTTGGAATTCGTCGTTAAGAATGTGATATGTCCTCTTTAGTTTAGAGGCATAAATATTATACGACTATCTCAAAGCGCTTCGTTTGTATAAAACGAGGCGCTTTTTTTATTACAAACAACTCTTTGTCCTTGTGAGTGTAAGACGATAAAGAGTAAGCTGGCATAGCTTAAATCATTGAATGGCTGAATGACTTTATAGATTGGGTCTATTATGAAATATGGCATAAACCCTTTCATAATATAATTTCTTATTATATATTTGTGCACATAAACGGTTCATTTGTGCATGTGCACTAAATGCTTTGAATATAAAAAAACCAGAACCTACTGTTTATTTTATTTGCGTTCATCAGAAGGTGATTTGTCATTTAGATGACGCAATACCGTTCTATTGCATCAAGCCCTTATTGGGTATCATTGCATCTTTGTCAGTGATGATAGGATTTTGGAATTGTTTTTGGCGCTAAAAACATTCGTCTATTCGGTCATTTATTGTCAGGAAAACTTTAACCACAACTTAGTATGTTTAGTCTTATTGTGTTTTTATTCGGAGTCATTTCTTTATAAATGATTCTTTTTACAAAAGCTTCATTCCCAAATGTTTTTGTTGTATCAAAATTGTCTATTGAATGCACGAGATACCTTCGTGTAGCAGCCCTTTTTACTACTTCTCCAAAAACATCACTGCATAGGGATACTGGAAATAGAGCAAATACTTGTCATCGCTCCTATTAAAGTGAAGCTTATATTATTATTCATTAATATATTCAAAATTATGAACAAAAAAAACAAATTATCATTGACAGCCGTAGTCACTTTATTTCTACTGACTCTGAGCTCTTGTAGTAAAGATATATCTGATAGGGTCTCTATCCCTGACCCCAAATACTATGAATCTGTAGAAGTTCTTGCCCTTAGCGGAAATGCTAATGAATGGGTGACAGGTAATCAAATGAGTACAAAAGGAAAGTCTTATGATGAGATGGTGTCTATGCTGGACAGTGTAAACCTTGTGTTTTCAGACATTGACAAATCCACTCCGGCTGACGATGTAAAGCTTTTGAAGAAAGCCTATAAAGATCAAAGAGGTTTACTTCTTGACGTCAAAGGTGTGGAAGGGCAGAAAAAGATGAAGCAAATAGCCGGGATCAATATGGGTGATGGTTTGTATTTCTTTCGTCATGATGAGGATGGCGTTTATCAAGGAAGCATTTATCAGCCACAAGATGTTACCCCGTCTTTCGATACTCTTCTGAAAAGAAAGCCGGAAGTAAAAGAGAGTTATGACTCCTATACAGAAGCATGTACCAACATGCTTGATACAGCAAAATATGTAGGATTTACTGAAGACCATTTCAATAAGCTTAAGACCGATTATTCAAAAGATAAATGGGCTGAGATTAAAAAGACTTTGATTGAGAATCTGGGAGAAGACAATGTGATGTATGCCGATGAAAACAATATTGATGGAATCGATATGGACATGGCTATGAAAGATCAGATTACCAAAGATCTTAAGAAGAGCAAGACTGTAGCTCACATTGGGCTTAGATCAACTGCGGCTAACAATAAACTCAAAGCTCCTACAATGAAGTTTGTGGCATTCTGCTATATTACTGACAAAGACGAAGTGATTAAAGGCACACCCAAGAAAGCCGATATGCCTCATATCCGTTTTATAGTACAGGTAAATTGGGTGGCTCGTCTATACAAATTGCAGAAATATGGCAACGATAACATTATAGAATTCTTCAATGAAGGCCCTGGTACTCTAACCAATATGAAACAAGAGTTTTATGGAAACTGGTTTAGCTGGGTAAACAATACGGTACACAACGTCCCTTCCAACATTATATATTACATCGAGCCTATAGAGCCCTTGGGAAATCTTCAGATCAAGCTTTCATCTTTTGCCCCTAAAACAGTTCCCCATACAACAAAGACTGTAACGGACAAAACGAACTTTAGTCTCACAGTAGCACAATCAGGACCAAGCGGAACTTTGAGCGTCGGTAGAGAAGTTACTTATACTCAAGACAAGGCAGAGACAAATACCAATGTAGACCCTATAACAAATGGTATTACTTGGGAGCATACGTATACTACCTTTGATACTTTCAACAAAGTCCCTTCACGTGAGTACTCGTTCTTCAAAAGCTTACATATTGGTTCTGTGATAGGATTCAAGTACAACGATATGAAGCCTATTAAAGACCTTCCTGAGCAGTACAGAAAGCACTGGACATTGGAGCACTCTGCTGTATATGAGGTTTCAAAGAATGTAAATAATGTGAAGTTCAAAACCGGGATCAAATTAGAAATTTCAAATATAACTATGCCTTATCGTGGTGTATTCTGGGATTTGATTGTAGCCGGATGGGCAAGACCGGAAGTAAAGACCAGCAAATTCGATATCAATACAGTGATGGATGTTGATTGGTCAGCATATCCTGATTTGAATTAATTCTTTTGTTGATGACTAGTCCCCTTATGTGGACTAGTCATTATTTTTAATAGCCCACAATCTATTCTATTTTTTCCATGTAAGCACTCTGACCCCACGCTTGCCTAAGGTGACATGACCATCGTGGCGAGTAATCTCTTTATGGGTCAATATGTCTTCGAAAGTATCTGTGCCTTGTAATACTTCGTTATATTCATTCAGTTTTATTTCTTTGCTAGAGTCTGTACCGTTTATTAGAATCAAAACACCGGCTGCGGGCGTAGTACGGGCATATACATATACTCCGTTTGATGGGACAAAGTGTGTCATCGCTCCCTTAGCAATTACTTCATTACCTCTGCGCCAGCGCAAAAGAGTGGAGAGGAAGTCCCAAAAGTGGTTTTGTAGCGGGCTTCTGCCGTGAGCGTCAAAGAAGTTTGCCTTATCACTGTGCCATCCGCCCGGCATATCTCGCCTGATGTTGCCATCGCCATGTTGCTTAGTCCCGTACATGAGAGTCTCTGTGCCATAGTACAGCTGGGGTATTCCTGGTATGGTGAGTATGATGGTGAGTGCCTGCTTGAGGGACGCCAGATCTTCTTCCGTAGTCGGTAATTGTTTGAGAAAGCGGTCGGTATCGTGGTTCTCAATAAAGCGGAGTACCTTCATCGGATCAGAGTAGAGATAGTCTTGTGCGAGGGAGTGATGCACAGATGCAAGTCCTCTAGAAGCAGTAGTAGCATCACGTGTAGCCGTG
Source organism: Porphyromonas pogonae (assembly GCF_036320655.1). Lineage (NCBI taxonomy): Bacteria > Pseudomonadati > Bacteroidota > Bacteroidia > Bacteroidales > Porphyromonadaceae > Porphyromonas > Porphyromonas pogonae. The sequence goes on along the minus strand of NZ_CP143258.1, from coordinate 44,826 downwards.
GGGAGAATACTCTGTAAATGGAAGTCCATAACGGAGGGGAGGCGGCTATCGCTGTGAGTATTGAGTCTCGATCCCGCTTGCCAGTAGGCACTACCCGAGGAGTCACTCTCCTAAGCTTCTCCTACGATGTTGAAGTGTGGATACTCGTGCATTACACGTCGGCACCACTCTGCCATCATGGGTGCGTAGGGGTAAGGATAGGTATCTTGCCTGATGCCGTCGATACCTGCGTATTCGATCCACCAAATTGAGTTTTGAATGAGATATGTTGCCAGATGTGGATTCTTCTGATTGAGATCGGGCATAGAAGGCACAAACCAACCGTCGGTAAACGCTGTGCTATCTCGCCTGCTGGTGTAGGGATCGTAATAGCAGGACTTCACATGATTGGTATTCACATAGCTATCGGAAGAGTTGATCCAGTCACGGAATGGTAGATTGGTTATCCACGGATGCAGTGCTCCACAGTGATTGAATACGGCATCCATGATTACTTTCATGCCACGCTGATGGGCTTGTTGTATCAGCTTGCAGTAGAGTTTGTTATCACCCAATCGGGGATCTATCCGATAATAATCAGTGATGGCGTAACCGTGATATGATCCTCTGCCCATATCGTTGGTCTGTACGGGAGTCAGCCACAAAGACGTTACTCCCAAGCTATCAAGATACCCCAGTCGGTGCATAATTCCCATGAGATCTCCCCCATGCCTGTCGCCTTGTGCTTTGCGATCGAGAATATCAGGGTGTTTGACTCTTTGGCTACGGTCATTAGTCCCGTCTCCATTGGCAAACCTATCGGGCATAATAAGGTAAACCACATCAGAGCTATCGAAGCCCTGAGCCCCGTGTGCGAGTTGTCTCTTTTTTAGCTCGTAGGGTAGCTCTATAGATTTGCCACGGGCTTTGGTCCTGAGGGAAATCGTAAACTTCCCCGCTTGTGCATGAGCGATATTGAGGTAGATGAAAAGGTAGTCCGACGTTTTATTATCGGGAGTGTATATGTGCTTCACTTCTCCTTGCTGCATATCGATGCTGAGACGTCCCGCGGAAGGATCGCCTGAGACAATGCTGTCGATAGTGATGTGTGGGGCGGAAATACTCACCAGCCTATCACCGATCTTATCGCCCCGTAGCATGAGCTGTAGTTGTGGATGTTTCATCCCTGCCCACCAGAAAGCAGGCTCTACCTGCACTTGTTGTTTTTGGGCGTACGTGTGTATATGGGGGATAGAAGTATCATGAGCAGAAAGGCTGTGCATAGCCCATGGCTCTTCCGGAATTTGTATTCGATGTTCATATTGCGATAGAAATAATTTGATTGCAGTAGAGCTGTCTTATGATGACTCTACCAAAAAACAATACCTTCAGCACCTTCCGATGGGGGATAGGGCTGAAGGTATGATGCGATCTATAGGGTTCTTGAGCGCCCTGACTATTTTTTCTTCTTACTGATATAGGGCTGGTAAGGGTCGGCAGACGGAGGCGGTACCTCTATACCCCAGTTTTTGTTGGGTTTAGGCCCCATTTTTAAGACCAATGAGCCTCCGCCCACGATGTCACTATGCTTGAGCCAGGGCTTGTTGAGCTTCTTGCCGTTGAGCTCAGCACTTTGGATGTATTTGTTTACCTCACTCACATTATCTGCTGTGATGACAAACTTACGTCCGCCGGGCTGTGTGATGGTTACTTCCGGGAAGAAAGGACTACCTATGTTGTATACAGGCATGCCCGGAGTCACGGGATAGATACCCATCATGGAGAAGACTACGAACGCACTCATGCCACCGCCGTCTTCGTCACCCGGCACTCCCATAAGATCATTACGGAACCACTCACCCACCAGTTTCCTGATCAGCTTTTGGGTGCGCCACGGCTGACCTGCGTAGTTGTACAGATAAGGGATGTGCAAGCTGGGCTCGTTGGCCATGGAGAATTGACCCACATTCCCTGTTTGGTCAGGCATCTGATAATAAAACTCAAACCGATTGCCATCGATCGGAGTGCGGAAGGTGGCGTCGAGGTTCTTGATAAATTGCTCTTTGCCCCCCATCAGATATATCAGATCGGCAGGGTTGTGCTGTACGTCCCAGCGATAAGTGTAGCCGTTATTCTCATCATAGTAGTCGCGTGCGCCTTGTCCGCCCGATAGCTTGTAGTCAAATGGCGTGATGAACTTTCCTTGGTTGTCTTTCGGGTGAAAGAAGCCTGTTTCATAATTGAAGAGATTCCTGTAATTATAAGACTTCGCAAGGAATTCTTTAGACTCCTCCGCTTTACCGGTAAAGTTAGCCAGTTGGCTCAGACACCAGTAGTCGTATGACGCTCCCAGAGTTACAGCAACACTTTGCCGACGTTCCCACTTGGACACTTTGGGCTCTGTCTCCCGCTCGCCGGGGTGCAGTGCCGGGTAGTAACCTTTGTCGTCCATAAACTTGTCTATCTCGACTTTGGGGAACTTCATCCAGGGGATAAATGTCTTCTCACTCATCACCTTCTTTGCGGCTTCGTAGCCCTCATTGAGGTTAAAGCCGTTGATCCCCTTGGCGTATGCATCTGCTATGATGGCTATGGCATGATTGCCGTTCATTCGGTGGCTATCGCCCGTCACTTCGGGAAACGTAGGCAGCCAGCCATCAGGGCTCTGCTTAGCCATGCGGATGTAGGATGAGATCATGTAAGCCTCCTTTTGCGGGTCAATGAGCATACGCAAGGGATGAGCTGCCCGATACGTATCCCATGCCCAGTCATCGGTATAGAAGGGTATCCCCTCGTCATTATGCACTTTGCCGTCGGATGCGCTGTAATAATGTCCGTCTTCGGAGATACAGATCATACGCTCAAATGTCCTGTACAAGCTTGTGTAGAAGACAGCCCGCTGATCCTCTGTCCCACCCTGAACCTTAATGCTGTTAAACGCCTTTATCCACTCGTTTTTACCTCTCTTCGCCACTACGTTTACTTCATATGACGCAATCTCACGCCTCAAGTTCTTACGTGCTTGTTCCACGCTGATAAATGATACGCCATAACGCATCTTCACAGCTTTGGTCTTTGATTTGTACCATGCCAATACCGTTTTCCCTGTAAGTACGCCGTGGTTTACATACGCCGAGTCGATACTTGTTACATCACCCGTAAGCAGTTTGCCGGTGAGAGAGTCACGCACACCCACGCCTTCAGGATCTTCGCTACTTTCCATATAGATGTACACCTTGGTGCTGTCTTGCAGAGTCTGGTAGCCGTAGAAGGTGTTGTCGTGCACTTTGAGTTGTCCGTTCGCAGTATTCAAGACAACGGCCGGATTCTTCTCATTGTTTTCAAAGCTGAACTCGTAAATGGCACTTTGGAACGATGGAGCATAGTCCACACTGATATTCTCTTCGTCCAGATCCACTTTATAGCGGTATGGTTTTACGTATTCGTTGTCGTAGGTGTAGTCTTTCACTTCGGGCAGTGAATCATTGAGCCCCGATATCGGAGATATGCGAAAGGCCGACGTACCTCTATGGCTGGTCACTATCGTGGGGAGTCCGTGTATAATCTGGGCAGTATAATCCGCACGCTCGGGGTACACTCTCATCATGCTGTTGGGGAGATGTACCGTCGGATACGTAGGGACCAACAAGTGACTGATATTGCCCATGTACGGATTGATACAATCCACAGGGTCTTGTACCGAAGTCAATGACATCGGTTTGTGGCAAGCAGTGAGCCCTATCGCTGTCACTATCGCAAGGGCTATCGTTTGTTTCTTCAGTCTCATTACTTCAGTCCGTTGTATTATCTTATTTCAGCTTTTCGTTTGTGAGAGAGTATGGTTTGTCTGTCTCTTCGATACCTCTTTCCTTATTCGGCTTAGAAGTCATTTTGAAGTTCAGCGTTGCACCACGGCGGAGTTCCTCGTGCGTGAGGTAATTACGGGTAACAGGACTACCATCTATATCCAATTGGTCGATGTACACATTACTTGATGAATTGTTCATAGCGTTGATCACGGTTTTGTTGCCGTTTTCGAAGTGCAATGATACTCTGGGGAAAAGCGGAGAGCCTATAACGTACTGATCTGTGCCGGGTGTTACGGGATAGAACCCGAGAGCTGAGAATACATACCAGGCAGAAGTCTGTCCGTTATCCTCATCGCCACAATACCCGTCAGGCTCAGGGGAGTACAACTTCGCCATTACTTCTCGTGCTCTTTGCTGTGCTTTCCATGGCTCTTTGGCATAGTTGTAAAGATAGATCAGGTGTTGGATAGGCTGATTGCCATGAGCATAATTACCCATATTGATCAGTAGCATCTCCCTGATCTCGTGGATCACAAAGCCGTAGTAGCTGTCGTCATACACGGGAGGGAGGTTAAACACGTTGTCCAGCATGTAAGTGAATGTATCCTCGTCGCCCATCAGATTGATGAGCCCCTGCACGTCGTGGAATACCGACCAGGAATAGTGCCATGCATTACCCTCTGTAAAAGCATCGCCCCACTTGAACGGGTTGTAAGGCTCCTGATAGCGCCCCTTGCGAGTGCGGCCCCGCATCAGATAGCTTGTGGGGTCATAGAGATTACGATAGTTTTGAGCTCTCCTGTAATAAGTCTCTTGTTCCGATTGCGGACGTCCCAGTTTCTGTAACAACTTGTATATGCACCAGTCGTCGTAGGCATATTCCAGCGTGCGTGCGGCACTTTCTTTGATATCCACATCACACGGCACATAGCCCAGTTTGTTGTAAAACTTGTATCCTTTGCGACCGGTAGATGAGATGGTAGGGTGCTCACTATTGGCTGTCTTGAGTATCCCCTCTATCAGCGTTTTGCTGTCTGCCACCTGTACCCCTTTGAGGTAAGCATCGGCAAGTACAGAGGCGGAGTTGTTACCCACCATACAATCACGGTGACCCGGGCTCGACCACTCGGGGAAGAATCCGCTTTCGCGGTAAACATTGAGTAATCCTTCCTGTATCTTTTTGTTTTCGTCGGGATAAAATAAGTTGAGCAGGGGGAATAGCGCTCTGAATGTATCCCAGAAACCCGTATCGGTGTACATATATCCCGGTAAAGTCTTGCCGTTGTACGGGCTGTAATGGATAGGCTTGTCCGCAGGATCCAATTCATAAAATCTTCTCGGGAAGAGCAGGCAGCGATAAAGATTGGAGTAGAAGGTACGCATCTCACGGGTAGATCCGCCCTCTACAATAATGCGTCCCAGCACTTCGTTCCAGCGATCACGCCCCTCTTTTCTCACCTGATCAAAGCTTTTGATGTCTACTTCTCTCAAGTTGGTTACAGCTTGCTCCGGGCTGATGAATGATGATGCCACCTTGGCCGTAACCAAGGGGTTCTTTTTCGTATCCAACCGCACTGCGAGCATAGTATGTTTGCCCGTTTTGGGGTCTTCCGTTACCTGTTTCTTTACCTCCAGAATAGGGCGATCCAGTGTGATAACGAAATTGCAACGGAAATTATCCGGCACACCTCCACTGTTTTTGGTGGAGTAGCCTGTGATCTTATTAGATCCTTGTGCTGCTTCTATGTCAGAGTCCGTGTCGAAGGCGTCAATAATGATCCACGCAGTCTTGAACCCTGCTTCCACCGACGAGGACGGATACTTGAGGCGGAATATGGCCGCCCTTTCCGAAGGTGTCATCTCAGCCGTGAGGTCATAGTCTGCCAGATAGACCTTGTAGTAATAAGGGGTGGCTATCTCTGTCTTGTGACTGAACCAAGATGCCCGCTTCTCCTCATCGAATACCACGGAGTCACCCACAAAAGGCATGATGGAGAACTGTCCGTAGTCGTTGATCCACGGACTGGGCTGGTGGGTCTGTTTGAATCCCCTGATCTTGTGTGCCGTGTAGGTGTACTGCCAGCCATCGCCCATCTTGCCCGTCTGGGGAGTCCAGCTATTCATCCCCCACGGGCGTGATATTACGGGGTAAGTGTTACCGTTGCTGAGTTCAAAACTGCTCAGCGTACCCACCAGCGGATTCACCAAATCCACAGGCATCAATCTGTCAGCTATCTCTTCCTGGGCACACATCCCCACCGGTATCAGAGCCATACTTATCGATAACATCAAACTCCTGATGCTGTTTATCATGCTTTTTCTCTTCATCTTTATATCTCTTGTTGTTTTATTTCTTTGATCACCCTTTTGAGTTGCTCATTGGTCATGTCCGAGGCATACTTGTCGAAGCTGAGCCTGAATGCACACCCCTGAGCATAGGCACTACAGCCATAAGCCGTTTTGCCCTTGACTATATATCCTGCACCGCACGACGGGCACACCGGCAGGTCAGGTGCTTCTGAGGCTTGGCCTCCCGCTTGCCTGCCACCCACATTACCGCGCATCACATCCTGTACCAGCTGTTGCACCAGTTGCTTCAGTTCGTCCACAAACAACGCTGCCGACAGCTCCTTGCGCTCTATCTTGCGCAGTTTGCACTCCCACTGCCCTGTGAGTTCGGCACTCTTGAGCAGTTCGTAGTTGATAGTATCAATCAGTTCCAGCCCCGTAGCAGTGGCACGCAGACTTTTGCGTTCTTTCACGATGTAGTTGCGCTTGAATAGCGTTTCGATGATATTTGCCCTGGTGGAGGGGCGTCCTATACCGTTTTCTTTGAGCGCTTCCCGCAAGTCATCGTCCTGCACGCTCTTACCGGCTGTCTCCATGGCTCTGAGGAGCGTAGCCTCGGTATACGGTTTGGGAGGTTGGGTTTGCTTCTCTTGCAAGTCGGGCTTGTGATCACCGCTTTCTCCTACTTTGAAAGTGGGCAAAACCTTGCCCGAAGGCTTGTTGGAGCTACTGTCATCTGCAGAGTCATCCTCCTCGTCCTCCTCATTATTACTAAAGACCATGCGCCATCCCGGATTGAGAATCTCTTTGCCACTTGTCTTGAAGGGTACCTTACCGGCCTCGCCCTGCACCGTGGTGGTGCTGAAGTCGCAATCAGGATAGAAAGCCGCTATAAAGTGGAGGGTGATGATGTCGAATACCTGTTGCTCTTTTTCCGTAAGCCCATGCACCGGCTGTCCCGTGGGGATGATGGCATGGTGGTCTGTGACCTTGTCATTGTCAAAGACTTTTTTGTTTTTGCGTAGCGGAGCACCGCCCAGCAGAGGAGCTGTGAGTTCCCTGTATGCTACCAGCCCCGTAAGTATCTTGGGGATCTTGGGATAAATATCTTCGCTCAGGTATGTTGTATCTACACGGGGGTAAGTAGTAATCTTCTTTTCGTAAAGCGATTGTATGGTAGAGAGCGTTTCCTCCGCACTCATGTTGAACTTCTTGTTACACACCACTTGCAGGCTGGTCAGGTCGAAGAGTTTGGGGGGGCCTTCCTTGCCCTTTTTCTTTTTTACGTCCTTGATCTCAAATGTAGAGCCTGTGATAGCCTCCAGAGCCTCTCGGGCTTTTGGCTCCGTGTCGAATTTGCCCTTGGATGCATTGAAGGTGGTATCCCTGTAGACTGTTTTGAGCTCCCAGTAAGTTACGGGTTTGAAGTGCTCTATCTCACGCTGCCTGTTTACAATGAGTGCCAGAGTGGGGGTTTGTACACGTCCTATGGAGAGTACCTGCCGGCTCTTGGCATATTTGAGGGTATATAGTCGGGTTGCATTCATCCCCAGTAGCCAGTCTCCTATGGCACGGGCAAGGCCTGCTTCATAGAGAGAGCGGAAGTCCTCCTCGTCTCTCAGGTGCTGGAAGCCCTCACGTATGGCTTCGTCCGTAAGAGAAGATATCCACAGCCTTTTTACAGGACATTGGCACTGTACCTTCTGTAGTACCCAGCGTTGGATGAGCTCTCCTTCCTGCCCGGCATCACCGCAGTTTACCACCATTTCCGCATTTTTTACAATGGAACCTATCACCTCAGCTTGTCGCATGTAACTATCTTGTTCGATGAGTTTGATGCCGAAGCGATCCGGTATCATGGGGAGCCCCGATAGGCTCCAAGGTTTCCAATAAGGTGTATAGTCGTGCGGCTCTTTGAGCGTACAGAGATGCCCGTACGTCCAAGTGACTTGGTAGCCGTTGCCTTCGATATACCCTTGTTTGCGGCTCGTAGCTCCGAGTATCGCCGCTATTTCCCTAGCCACGCTGGGCTTTTCAGCTATGCAAACGATCATCGGCTCAATCTATAGAAGTTGTTCAATACCATAGTTACAAAAATAATCATACTTATTGAAATACCTCTTATCCTTTCTTTTCCGTCTTATACGTCTCCTATCAGAGGGGAGGTTATGATCACGGTGATTTTGTGCTCAACCATCATGCTTATGCACATTTGTAGTGCCGAGGGTTGGGTGAATCTTTTTTGACAAAATGTCAAAAAACGGTGTTGCTGTCTCGGGGCTAATCATTCGCTCCAATAGACTTGTGGTAAGGTTACTAAATAAATTCAAAATCAGTCCAGGAGCCTTGAAATTTCCCTTCTCTTAGTTAAGACACGAGGCTTATTTGTACAAAGTCTAAATAAGGAAGGGCTTTTGGGCGCATCAAAACGATCTGCAAACGGTGTCTAAATAAAATGAGTCTCCGATTATGGCGCACAAAATCAATAATCATAAAATACACAGCCTGTATATTTCACTTCTTTATTGCTGCGTCTCGATTAGGTGGGGGAGGTGCAACGTCTAAAATTCTATTAAGATGAGACCGCCATCCGTGTACGATAGGTTTGTTGTCCGGATACGATAAATCGATCGACCGTATAAGATAGGTCTGTTGACCTTATAGGATAAGTCTATTGACTGTATAGGATAGGTCGGCTGACCTATTATGATAAGTCAGCAGATACATGTGCACGGAAGTGAGATCCGGGGCAAATGGTAAGAAATCGTATTAAGGGTAAGTACTGTGCAGGTGTAGGCTATGCGCGCGCGCTATTATGCTCGAGGCTCAAGGCGTGAGCTTGCTCTGACGATGAGCGATGATGAGATGCGATGCTCTCAACGTGTTCCAGGGGGAACAAGCTGTGAGCAGTGAATGTGCATAAAGTATATTTCGTTACGGTACTCATATCCTGGTGTCTGTATAAATCCTTATGCGAGCGTTGCAATCAGTACGGAAGGAAGTTTATATTACAAAGATACAACACACAGCCCCCCTTTGTCAATACCCTGCATCTTGTGGTAAAGAGCTCGGAGATGCGATGTATAAAACAGCCTCGAAATCTGACAAAATGATAGTATTGTTTTCATTTTGGGATATGCCGTACCTCCGTACCCCTGATTTATCTTTAGCCCTAGCGATAGATAAGTCCTAAATTTATGATTGTTATATACTTTATGGGCTAGTATTGACGTTGTTTAGAAAAACACAAATGCAGTACTATGCAACAGATAGCCTGTTACTCCTTACTTATAATTATCTCTACCATTTCTGTGACCCATGCACAGACGCCAAAGAATAAATCAGGAAGAGATAGCTTGATTCTTTTTAAGCCATTGGAACGTCACGTCCCTTCGTTGTCGCTACCCGATTCCTTGCCTGCGACAAAGTTGCCGACTAATACTCCAAAAACAATGAGCCCTCTATTTACGGATGTAAAATCTCTCTTGAAGAAACCCGATACCAAATCGGTTCCCTATTCAGAAAAAGCCTTCGATTTGGGACTGGTAAGTAAACAAGCGGGAGGGGCACGCATTGGATCAGTAGATATATTGGGATCGGCACAGGCGCATCAGTGGGTAGATAGGGCGAATGCTTACAATGATGTGAAGTCACTGGGGGTGAGTGTGCGACTTGATAGACGGATTTCGCTCAATGGTTCCGTGGATATAGGCCTTACATCATCGCCTTTTGTAGCCACGATAGAGAAGTATTACCGTGCCGATCTGGGTGTGACCCTGAGGCCTATGGATAATATGAGGTTGAGTGCGGGCATTGGCTACGGATCCTATATGAGACAACAATTTATAAATCCTTATATGAATGCAGGTATACGCCTGGGCGACCATGTAGATGTGATGCTCAATGGCGGAGCCATGCTGTATAATACTCCCTTCTCACAAGGGTTTAACAATGCCAATTACTATGGAAATATGCGTGTGAATTATATGTTTACCCCCGGATCAGGCTTTTATATCTATGGTACGGGCTACGGCGGTTATAGTAGCTCCCCGTACTTTAATCAGAACTTCAATGCAATGAACCGCTCATTTGGTGTGGGTGGTGGTGTAGGCTATATGGTAGAGGGCGGCGGACGCATTGAGGGCGGTGTGAACTACGAGTATGATCCCCGCACAGGGCGCATGAGACCGGTACCCTATGTGAACCTCACAGGGCTCATAGATCTGATTATCAAAAAAATCAAGGACGCTTCAGAGTAAAGAGTTGCTCCCTTTTCTTATAGAAGATAATTCTCTTGTGATGGGAAATCGTCAATGGAGGAACGTGAGGGGGCGTTATTTTTTCAGTAACCGTACGCCCACATTTTCTATACCGTTTGCCCCGGATACATCCAAGGGTGATACGTTGAGCTTGTAAATACCTGCTATGGGTGGTGATATAGAGTAATAGACGGGGCAGGATATTTCTTTGAGTACCACGCCATGCCCCAGCCATTTGCCCGGGGCTGAGGCGAGGTTGAGATGCAGGGTATCTACCCTGCGGTACTGATAGTCACGCATAAACTCTACCCGGATGCTTACCCTGCCACTGGGATAGTCATTGTTGTGGCGCAGCAGGAGTTGTAAGCTGTATGTATCTCCGATCTTGGGGAAGAACAGATCGAAAGTCACAGGCATATCAGGGCTCCAAGTATTGTCGTCGACTTTGCGATAACTGATAAACTCCTTGTCCGGTCCCGGGCTGTCGCAGCCTGTAAGAGCTAGGCACAACATGGCACTACATAGCAATACTGCCATGTAGTGCTGCCTGAGGTAATGGAGTAATAGTGGTATCACTGTATCGTAATGACTGATGGGTTGGTTTATTCCTTATTGTCGGTAGCAGGACGGTTTTCTCTAATGTTTCGTCCCTGATTGTTACCGTTTTTATTTTCTCTGTTGAATGCTCCGTTTCTTATCTGCTCTGTTTTGCGGGGCTGATTGTTGGGATGGCCATTTTGTCCGCCCTCGCGCTGCCTGTTGCTCCTATCCGCCACACGCCTTTGCTCCTCTGTTCTTCTATTTTCGTTCTTGGGGTTGGGACGTGAGTCCTGTAACTTGTCAGGCTGTTGCATAACGGCGTGGGGTGGCTTCCTATTGCGATTCCTGTCGCCATTACGTCCATTGTGAGATCTCTTGCCTCCTTGTCCGTTGTGTTCGGCTCCGCCATCAAATCGTGTAAGGCTGTTCTCGTTGAGGATGTCTGCCGTTTGCTTTTGAGGCTTGTCGTTGAGCGAGTCATATTCCAGAGTCTCAGGTTTCTCTCCACGCCTGTTCATCGCTATGATATCGAATACACGCTTGGCTGGGATGGTGACCATATGCATCGTGGAGGTCTTGGACGGGCTGTAGGTAAGCATACGCTGGAAGTTGTCCGTCTTGAAGTGGTAGTATGATCCGTGTAGTGTTTCGAGCACCACCTCTTTGCTGGGCAGCTTCTTCTGCACCTCAAGATAAGCATCTACTTCGAAGTTCATACAGCATTTGAGCTTGGCACATTGTCCCGTGAGTTTCTGCGGATTCATGGACAGATCTTGGATGCGCGCGGCAGAGGTATTTACAGATATAAAGTTGGTCATCCATGATGAGCAGCACAGCTGCCTGCCACAGGGGCCTATACCTCCGATGCGACCGGCTTCCTGCCGTGCCCCGATCTGTTTCATCTCGATACGTACATGGAAAGTATCGGCCAGTACACGTATGAGTTGGCGGAAATCGACTCGCCCGTCGGCAATGTAGTAAAAGATTGCCTTGTTACCATCGCCCTGATACTCTACGTCGCCTATCTTCATATCCAGATTGAGATCGGCTGCTATTTGCCGTGACTGTATCATCGTGTCATGCTCACGTGACTTCGCTTCTTCCCATTTTTCAATATCTCCGGGACGAGCTATACGATATATCTTACGGTCTTCGTTTTTCTCCGGATTGTATTTGTGCTTCGCCATAGCCAGCGGTACCAGCTTTCCGGTGAGCGTAACGATACCTATATCGTGACCGGGGGAGGCCTCTACGGCAACGATGTCTCCTTTGTACAGGTCTATCTTTTCTGTGTTGAGGTAGTAGCCCTTGCGCGTGTTTTTGAACTGCACTTCCACGTAATCGCCGGATTCATGGAAGTGAGGTATATCCGTGAGCCAGTCAAATGTATTAAGTTGAGTCTTCAGACAACCGTTGCTACCGGTCTTGTTCATACGGCAGCAGCCGTTTGTAGACTTGGAATTGATATATTTCATGTAAAATTGAATCAAATAATGCAATAAGAATATCCTGTGCCGGTGTTTATGCCTCGTGCACGGATTTGTTATCCATATGATATACAAAAGTAATGAATTATCACTCAAATCATATAAGGTATAAAGCTTTAGGTGTTTATTTCTTTGGAGATACTTATGGGATGGGCGTTTTTTCCGATACATTATTATTACCTTTGATAGAATTATTGGAAAAATCAATTTTAACATTACTCGTTTAACATGAAGCATATATACTTCCGGTATTTTTCATTGCTTTTTATCGGATTTACACTCTTTTCATGCACCCCGGCTGCGAAGCGGAAAAAGCAGATTGCAGTGACGATAGAGCCTCAAAAGGCCATCATCAAGACTATTGCCGATACACTCTTTGACGTTGTCACATTGGTGCCCAAAGGGCAGAGCCCAGAGACTTACGATCCCTCCCCACAGGAGATGCAACAACTGGCTGACTGTGAAGCGTATTTTTACATAGGCCAACTCGGGTTTGAAAAGAATTGGGTGAAACGCATAGGCGAGGTGAATGCCGGTATCAAACTATTTGATATGGAACCGCAAGTAGGCGGGTGCACGTCTGCTCCCGGCAATAACAACGGCACATGCAATAGCGATCATAAGCACGACGATACACATATCTGTACTGATCCGCACTACTGGACAAGCATCTCCGGTGCATTGGAACTTGCCCGTAACACCTATGCCGCACTGGTTAGTCTCAGTGATCCCCATGACTCGATATCTATGAAGATGATGGAGCGCAATTATAACTCCCTCGTGGCTGACATCGATAAAGTGGGTGCCGATATCAAGTCTATCTTGAGCGGTGTTACTTCACGCTCCTTTGTGATATTCCACCCGTCGCTTACCGACTTTGCCAAGGACTTCAACCTTACCCAACTGGTAGTGGAGCAACATGGCAAAGACCCTAATCCCGCCCAGCTCAGAGATCTTATAGACCGCGCACGGCACGACCACGTGAAGGTAGTACTGTTGCAACCGGAGTTCAATACGGATATTATCCGAAATATAGCTCAGGAGATCAATGCTGAGATTGTGACAATAAACCCTCTGGACGGTGACTGGAAGGCGCAGATGTATCACGTGGCACGTTCCATAGCTCATGCAGACCAAGCCCATCATTGAAATCAGCGATGCTGTAATAGGCTATAAGGATCGCATTGTCAGGCAGCATGTCGACTTTACTGTGCACAGGTCGGAGCATTGGGCTATTACAGGGCCTAACGGCGGTGGTAAAACGACACTCATCAAAACGATACTGGGGCTTACTCCGCTCTTAGGCGGATCGCTCCGTTTTTATGATGTAGCGGGGAATGTATGTGGCAAACCCGCTATGGGTTATTTGCCGCAGATCAGTCGCATCGATCATGCTTTTCCCATCAATGTAGCCGAGGTGATAGATTCCGGACTGCCTGGAGGCATGCCTCGTATCGAACGGAAGCAACGTGTAGCGCACTTGCTTCAGGCAGTGAGTCTGGAGTGCAAGAGCACTGCTCCTATAGGTCGCCTCAGTGGAGGGCAGCTCCAGCGGGTGTTGCTGGCAAGGGCTTTGGCTTCGGATCCCGAAATACTCATCCTCGACGAACCGATGAGCTTTCTCGATAACACGGCTCAGACACAGTTCTCCGAGTTACTCGAAGCCTTTCGCAAGGATGAGATCACCATCCTTATGGTTACGCACGACGCTATTCCCGAAGACGGGGGATTCTGGCAACGGTATAACCTGGGCTGAGTGCAGAGATAGCATCCTGATCTCGGCAGTGTACTTATTGTTTGTGGTGGAGAGGGGAGGCTGATACTCCTGTAAAAGCGTTGTAAAAGTACCGTGCGTATACTTTTGCCTCCGTACTGCCGTTTAATTGTATTATGTGTACCAAGCGGAGTGTATAGCTCCTATGAGATATTATCTTGATCAATCTATTTTACTACTGATATTATGAAAAGGAAATTAGTAATTTTTTCAATCTTGTTGTGGGCCATGGCTATGCAGGCCTATGCCCAGTTTCCGGGCGATAAGTCGAACGATAATTTCTATGGTGTCGATAGCACCACATATGCTGTGGGCGATGTACTTATTATCACAGCTCCCCAAAAGGGAACCAGATTTGCATCCATCTTTCGCTATGCCCGCAAGTCTTTTCTGGGTAAGGCTGTAGATGCCATCAATTCTTTGGCGGGCGGAGACTCTGCCGGTAACAACTCTATTGTCTTGGCTGATCTCGCTGTGCGCAATTATAAGTCGCCTATCCTATACTTCAGACGTTTTACCAATGAGAAAGGCCAAATCAAGACTTTTGCGATCCTCAAGTTCAATTCGTCCGATGAGCTGGCGGTAGATATGGATCAGGCACTGCTCTCCGGTGAGATACAGTCCAAGAGTCCGACCTACAATGCCACTCACAGGCAACCGCCCCATGGCATCGATACGCCTCCTTATGTGAAGTCGTTTTCTGCCAATTTCAATGTGCGCTTGATATCGGCCGTAGGTTCCATACAGAATCAGACAGTGACACTCAACTTCGAAATCAGCCATAACCTGCCCTCGCAGGAAGTTTGTCTCGATTGTTCCGCAAGCAACTCTTTTATCAAAAGTGCAGCCGGCAATACTTACAAACCTTTGGAAGCATACATACTCTCGGGTACGCACTCTACACGTACATTCAGCAAAACCGTTTGTGGCATAGTCGCCAAAGGCGCTAAGGTGAAGTGCGGCATGGTGTTCAAGCCCGTCTTGTCCGATGTCAAAGCACTGACAATAGGTGCTGTAAAAGTCAGCTACAAAGGTAACGACCAAGATGTGTTCGACTCTAAGTCTGGTATTATAGAGCTGAATAATATCAAGATCGATTGGAGATAATCGGTCATAGGGTGGTGCAATACCATCCCCTGTCTGTGCAATGTGAATATTATCTATAAATCGCTTAAATAAGCGGGCTGTTGCATCACTGTCTCCGGCGCTTGCATCCCGTAAGGTGGCGATACATGATACCTGTAGAAGGGTGGAGGCAACAAGGCTTCCACCCTTCTTTGGCAAGAGGGGCAGTATTTCAGTGTTTAATCCGCAAGGTATACTGCCTCACTCTTCTCTTCTTTTTGTCAGGTGCAGTAGGCTTTACTATCGCACTCAGCTCGCTGTATATTCGTGATAGCATAACTTATAGATAATTTATTATTAATAATAGATTCATTTGATCAAAGTCTTAAATAAGTTATCTTTGTCAAATCTTCTTTCTTTAGTATTGACACTATGTACTATAAATAAATAAGCAAGAAGCCCGTCCTTTGACATAAAACTTGTTTCATTATAATAAGATTGATTACTACATGAATAAACAATTAGCCTTAATGTTTGCTGTGAGCCTACTGTCGGTCATAGGCATCAAAGCCCAGAGCAATACACAGAGAGAGTTTTGGCATGAAGACTTCTCCGGCGGCAAACTGCCACAGGGATGGACCCTCGGCGACTCGTGCTCCAAAGCCGAGTGTAAGTGGATTGTCACCGACCAGCCTTATCCCGGCTCATTCCAGTTCAACCAGCAGGCTCCTCCCATTGCCTCTATCAGTCGCGGATTTCATATTCAGTACCGCCCCGGTACTATTACTAATGAAGATGTGACCAAGTGGAACCAAAGCAAGGTTTATCCCAGTGCATACTTTCAGACGGGTGCCATAGACTGCTCGGCAGAGAAGCAGGTCATCCTCAAGTTCGTACACACAGCTCGCTGGAATGACTGGTTTACCGACAAGGATGCAGGGCTGTACGTCATGGTCAGTAATGATGCTAAGACCTGGAAGTGGTACAACCTCACCCCCTCAATTCCCGCTGTGACCAGCCCGCACAAACCTATACAGGAGGAAATAAACATCACGGACGTGGCAGCAGGTAAGCGCACTGTGTACCTGCGTTTTTACTGGAAAGGTATCTTCTCATGGTATTGGATGATCGATGACATCGCCCTTGCCAACCCGCTCCGAAGCGATCTTGCCGTCACCGAGCTTACATCACACAAGCCTGAGGGCAATAACTTCAAAAAAGGCGAAGTAATCAAAGTAAAAGTAAAGAATATGGGATCCGATCCCGTGACCGGAGATGTGCCGCTCAAACTGACGGTCGACGACAAAACAGTCCTCAATGCCGTGCTCTCCGGCTCCAAACAACCACTGGCCTTCAATCAAGAACGTGAGGTGGCATTTCCTGCCACCGACCTTGCCGGCAAGGGCTCCCACTCCCTCGAGATCGTATCTTCACTTCCCGGTGACCAGCGTCCCGCAAACGACACCCTGCGTGTCAAACTTTTTGCTACAGCCATGAATCTGGGCAATGTATCCGCTGTGAAGCGCCTTGCTGATCATGAATACGAAGTGGCTTCAGGCGATAGTCGCCTCAAGATTTCGTTCTTGCGTGACGATATCTTCAGGGTGTGGTTGGCTCCCGAAGGCAACTATACCAACCCTGCCGGTGATGCTATCGTGGTCGATTACAAAGTGCACAGCCCCAAGGTAACGATGAAGGAGCAGCGCGACTACTACGCTTTCAGCACACCTCACTGCGTACTCCGTGTGTACAAGTCGCCTCTGCGCATGGCCTTGTACGGTGCAGACAACAAGACGCTCAAGTTTGAGGAGCTGTCGCCCCTCACATACGGACAAAAGACTTACCAGCAGATCAGACGTCAGGACGATGAATATTTCTTTGGCGGAGGTATGCAAAACGGTCGCTTCTCACACCGTGACAGCCTGGTCAAGATAGCTGTAAGCGGGGGGTGGGACGATGGTGATGTGCCCAACCCTGCGCCATTTATGATGAGTTCCAAAGGTTGGGGCGCCTTCCGCAACACCTTCTCCACGGGCGAATATGACTTCAAAGCCACCACTAAACTGAGCCATGATGAGAACAGATTCGATTGTTTCTACTTCGCCGGCAATACGCTCAAGGACAACCTCAACCTCTATACCGACATTACAGGTAAACCTTTTATGCCGGCTATGTGGATGCTC
The DNA here is from genome assembly GCF_036320655.1 of Porphyromonas pogonae. NCBI lineage: Bacteria > Pseudomonadati > Bacteroidota > Bacteroidia > Bacteroidales > Porphyromonadaceae > Porphyromonas > Porphyromonas pogonae. The sequence goes on along the minus strand of NZ_CP143258.1, from coordinate 27,441 downwards.
ACCATGGGCGATGCCAACTGCTACAACAAGCCCGAGCAACGAATAGGTACGCCACAGTCTACCCCCGACGTGCTGCCTCTGGTAGCAGACAAGTATGTACAGTATGATATGCCACGTGGTTGGATATTACCCAATGACGGCTATGGCTGTGGCTACGTCAAGCTCGATAGTGTAGTACGAGAGTTACACAAGCGTGGCTTCATGACGGGTCTCTGGACAGAAAACGGCGTGGCCAAGATAGCCACCGAGGTAGGCACCTACGGCACACGCCTCTGCAAGCTCGATGTAGCCTGGGTAGGTAGTGGATACGACTTTGCCCTGAATGGTGCCAAGGCTGCGTTTGAAGGTATACAGAACAACTCCGATGCACGTGGCTTTGTCTGGACAGTCTGTGGTTGGGCCGGTACGCAGCGCTATGCCACGGTGTGGTCTGGCGACCAATCGGCCAACTGGAAGTACATCGAGTACCACATCCCCACAGTAGTAGGCTCGGGACTCTCGGCTTTCAACGCTGCTACCAGCGATATCGACGGCATATTCGGCGGGTCTCCCATGACCTACACACGTGACTTGCAGTGGAAGGTGTACACCCCCATACTCATGACCATGAGTGGCTGGGCTCCTGCCAATAAGCAACCGTGGGTGTATGGTGATCCTTATATAGGCATCAACAGGCACTTCCTCAACCTCAAGATGCGTATGCTCCCCTACCAATACACTTACTGCCGTGAGGCTCATACGTCAGGCACCCCAATGGTGCGTGCTATGGTGCTAGAGTTCCCTCACGACAAGGAGACCTACAAGCCACATGCCGGATACCAGTTTATGAGTGGCGAGTGGCTCATGGTAGCACCGGTGTATACCTCCAAGAAGTGGAGCACGGTGCGTGACAGCATCTATTTCCCCCGGGGTGCAGAATGGTATGACCAGCTCACGGGCGAGAAGATGAAGAGCGGTGAGTGGCTCAAGGAATACAAGTGCAACCTCAAGGACATCCCCGTATTTGTGAAGGCAGGTGCTATCATACCCATGTATGACGCCATGCACTATGTGTGGGAGAAGCCCCATGATCATCTCACCGTAGAGCTGTGGCCCAAGGGTAAGACTTCTTTTGATCTTTATGAAGATGATTTGCTCACACGCAAGTATGAGCAAGGTGAATATGCTATGACAAATATTACGTCGGAGCTGGACAATAGTGGTAAGAACCTTAAGGTGCAGATTCACCCTGTCAAGGGGCATTATCAAGGCATTTTCGGTGAGCGCAGTTATACCTTCGACATCCGCTGTACTGCCACACCCAAGGTAGTAGAGGTACAAGGCAAGCGACTCACAGCAGTGGCTACCCGTGCAGCATGGGAATCAGCTGCTTCGGGCTACTTCTATGACAGTGCCGATCGCAAGGGGCGTCTCTGGGTCAAAGTAGCCAAAACGCCTACCGACCGTCTCATGAAGCTTGAGGTGAAGCTCTAATATAGCTCTCTCTCTGCCTCCCTGTAGCTCCAGGCTACTAATGCCCCGCATCGGACTAAAAGCCTGATGCGGGGTTGCTTTTATTAACGGCTCGGAGCTCGAAACGAACTGTTTTTGAGGATATTTAACACATGACGATTCTTATTATTTCTAAAATATATCGCCCTGTTGGTCATGGTTAAATAATATCTTTACTAAGGAGGCTTGAGATGATAATGTTATTGCGCCAAGGGCTTAAGCAAAGAGGAAAAACTTATTAGGCATACCTACTAATCCGCCCCTCGTGTATGTGGGTGGATAGGAGAGTTGTCATGGTCTTGTGTTTTAGTTAAGATACGAAAGTGTTTTAACTAAAACGTTGTGGTGTTTTAACTAAAATGATTTCGTGTCTTAACTAAACTACCATCGTGTTTTAACTAAGATACGACTCTGTCTTTAACTCTAATATCGTAAAAAAAAAGCGGACACGGAAGAGTGGAGTATCTTCTGTGTCCGCTGTGGGGAATATGATGTTTTGGGGAGGCTTTCCTATAGGTGCATACTGTTTACTGTAGCGACGTATGACGCTGTGCCGTTGTCACGAGGAGGCCGTTGTGCTCCTCCTTGCGTGTACATCATTGCTGACCGGCAGTATAGTCTTGCCTAAAGGATATGTAGGGAGCACTTATCCCATGGCTACGGGTAAGTACAGATAAGTAACATGTGCGTATAGGGGTGGTAAGCATGGAGTGTAAATAGAGTGTAAAAAGTGAATAAACTATAAGCGAAGTAAAAGCGGATGAATATCTGTGCAAATATACATCCCCGGCATACCCCTTGTCAAGAGCGAGATGCTAAAAAATGTAAATCATTCGCCTTACTCTCAATCGCATACCGGGTTTATTCAGACAAAAAGTTCTGTGGTGCAGATGCGGAGTCGCATTGATTCTAATATGCTCTCCCCGCATCCGTTTGCAAATCACAAACATGTATAGCCGCCCCGGAGATATTGCACAAATTGTGATAGATCTTTTTACACATGGGATTCAGACTTATTGATGTTTATTGTTTACATTTGACTTGCGAGCCAAAGCTAAAGTTTTATATATGCATTTCATTATTAAGAGGATTATTATGAAAACACTACGAACAGATTACGGGATCAAGACCTCCTGCCGTAAGATACGGTCTACAGCTGCATTGTGGGTGTTGCTTCTTGTTGCTTTTACGTCTATACAAGCGCAAAATCCCCGTTACAATCAGCTACACGAGCAATACAAGCTCAAAGAAGTGGTGGTGCTGAGCCGCCACAACATACGTGCGCCACTCTCGGGCGGTAATAGCGTTCTGGGCAAAGTGACGCATGGTAAGTGGACACAGTGGACTGCCAATGCCAGCGAACTTACTCTCAAGGGCGGTGTGCTGGAGACTATGATGGGACAATACTTCCGCAAATGGTTGGAGGCGGAGGGGCTTTTCAAAGACGGGGAGTGCCCCGGTAGTGACGAGGTCAATGTATACGCCAATAGTATGCAGCGCACCATTGCCACGGCACGGTACTTTACCACGGCTTTCTTCCCCACTTGCGATGTGCCGGTACATCATCGCTTCGCTCCGAGCAAGATGGATCCCGTGTTTTTTCCTCGCATGACCAAGCTGAGCCCTGCCATAGAAGCCCGAGCCACAAGTGAGATAAACGCTATGGGAGGCAAGGGCGGACTCAAAGGGCTTACCGAAACGCTGAAGCCCGCCTTCCGCACCATAGAGAAGGTGCTGGATATGAAGCATGCCCCGGCGTGCGAGACAGAGCATATCTGTAGCCTCGACGACTATGATACCAAGCTTATCTTCAAGCTCAACGAAGAGCCTAACCTGAGCGGATCACTCAAGCTCGCCACACGCATAGCGGATGCACTGATACTGCAATACTTCGAAGTGGCTGATGACAAGCAGGCCGCTTTCGGGCACAAGCTCAGTGAGCAGGAGTGGGAGAGTATATCGGGTGTAAAGGATGTATATGGCGATATTCTATTTACAGCGCCATCTGTGGCTGTGAATGTGGCACATCCCTTGCTAGTATATATGAAGGACGAACTGAGTGCCCCCGAACGCAAACTCACCTACCTTGTAGGACACGACTCCAATATAGGCTCAGTAACCAAAGCGCTCAAGGTGGAAGACTATTCACTGCCCTCTACGATAGAGAAGAAAACGCCTATAGGCTGTAAACTGCTCCTCGAGAAGTGGGCCGATAAGCAAACGGGCAAAGAGTACGTGGGGGTGAGTCTCCTTTATCAGTCCACGGATCAGCTGAGAGGGCTGCAACCGCTGTCTCTCAATACTCCTCCCATGACCTATCAACTCCGTCTGGCAGGGCTCAAAGCCAATGCGCAGGGACTGTACGAGCTTGCGGATGTCAACACCCGTTTTGCAGAAGCTATCGCTGAGTACGAGTCGCTTAAATAAATAAACCACTCTACGGATAGTATTTTAAAATATCCATAAAAAGTATTTTCAAGTACACAAGGCTTCGGTAGCAATATTTAGGTATATTCACTATAAATATTTATTTCGGGTTATATATCTCTTAGATAGCTTGTTTTTATGTATATAGCCCTCTTGGATAGACTGTTTTTAAGAAAATATTGAGTCTACTGCTACCGATTTTAATACTAATTATTGGTCATTTTAGATATTATTACGTACATTTGCCTGCGTAAAATGGAATCTTAACTTGACAAACACGCAACTTAACGGACAGTTCAAAAAAGATGAAAGAGACCATCCAGCAAGAAGGTGTCATCACTAACATCAAGCCCGGTGAAATCACGGTGAGCATTGAGCAAAAAAGCGCATGCACAGGATGTCATGCAGCCTCATACTGTGTAAGCACCGACTGCAAAGACCGTACTGTGAAAATCAAGTCCTTCAACAATAAAGATTATTCCCTAGGAGAGCGAGTACTTGTCATAGGCTCCCGTAGCATGGGGCACAAGGCTGTTTTGCTCTCATTCGTTCTACCGCTCGTTCTGCTATTGGTTGTGGCAGTGCTGTGCATCAGTGTCTTCCATACGTCCGAAGTCCTAGGCGCAGGTATCTCGCTGGCTTCCGTAGTACTGTATTATTTATTCCTTAGTCTATTCGAAAAGAGATTATCACGAGATATGATATTTATGATAAAAAAGATATCAATCACAACAAACTAAGATATGTCAATTACTATTATTGTCCTGGCCATAATAGGAGCTATAGGTGCACTGCTTCTATTTTGGGCTTCAAAGAAGTTTGAGGTAAAAGAAGATCCGCGCATAGCGCAGGTCGGCGAAGTCCTGCCTCAAGCCAATTGTGGCGGTTGCGGTTTTCCTGGTTGCTCGGCTTTTGCAAATGCATGCGTGAAGAACGAGAGCTTGGAAGGGTTGTTCTGTCCTGTAGGGGGCGCTCCTGTGATGGAAAGAGTGTCCGTTATCCTCGGGCTGGAAGCCAAAGCTGCTGATCCGCTTATCGCAGTGGTACGATGCAACGGTACCTGCGATGCAAGACCACGCACCAATATTTACGACGGAGCATCGAAATGCTCCATAGCTTCGGCGCTTTACAAAGGCGATACGGACTGTAGCTTCGGCTGTCTGGGGCTGGGCGACTGTGTGGATGCTTGCGACTTCGATGCTATCCACATCAATCCCGTAACACGCCTGCCCGAAGTGGTAGAGGACAAGTGCGTAGCCTGTGGTGCTTGCGTAAAAGCTTGTCCCAAGACTATCATCGAGCTCCGTAAGAAGGGCCCCAAGAGTCGCCGCATATTTGTCTCTTGTGTGAATATGGACAAAGGCGGTGTGGCCAAGAAAGCTTGTGCCAACGCCTGTATCGGTTGCTCTCTCTGCTTGAAGCAGTGCGCCTTCGAAGCCATCACCATACAAAACAACCTATCTTACATTGATCCCGTGAAATGCCGTATGTGCCGCAAGTGCGTGAGCGTATGCCCGACCAATGCTATACACGAACTCAACTTCCCGCCACGCAAGCCTAAGGTGGAGACTGCTGATGCCGTAGCAACGGGTACACCGGATCTGAAAGCTAACCTTGAGAGAAAAAACATAGTCAATAACCCTACAGCCGAAGCATAATTATGTTGAGAACGTTTCGTTTAGGAGGGATACATCCGCCTGAAAATAAATTGTCTGCCGGCAAACCGGTAGAAGAGATACCATTGCCCAAGCAGGTGATCATACCCGTGGGGCAACATATCGGAGCTCCTGCCACTCCCGTGGTGCAAAAGGGTGAAGAGGTCAAAGTAGGTACCGTGATAGCCAAAAGCTCCGGCTTTATTTCTGCCAACATACACTCTTCCGTTTCGGGAAAGGTGTCCAAGATAGATGCTGTTTTCGATGCCGGTGGTTACAAGCGACCCGCTATTATCATAGATGTAGTGGGCGATGAGTGGGAGCCTGTAATAGACCGCTCTGAAGAACTGGTCAAAGAATGCCTGCTAAACTCCAAAGAGATTACCGAGCGCATAGCCCAGTGTGGTGTAGTAGGCCTTGGCGGTGCTACTTTCCCTACACAAGTAAAACTGTCACCTCCTCCCGATGCTAAGGCGGAGATTTTGATCATCAACGCTGTAGAGTGTGAGCCTTATCTTACATCGGACCATATCTTGATGATGTCCAAACCCGAAGAGGTGCTTGTGGGCGTAAAGATATTGATGAAGGCGATAGGGGTGACCAAAGCTGTGATAGGTATAGAAAACAATAAACCCGATGCCATAAAACTATTGGGTGACTTGGCTGCAGGTTATCAGGGCATAGAAGTGATGCCGCTGAAGGTACAATATCCACAAGGCGGTGAGAAGCAGCTCATCGATGCCGTGATACGCAAGCAGGTCAAGAGCGGAGCGCTACCTATTTCTACAGGTGCTGTAGTACAAAATGTGGGTACCGTATTTGCCGTATACGAAGCTGTACAAAAGAATAAACCGCTTTTGGAGCGTATAGTTACCGTGACCGGTAAGCACCTCCAAGTTCCTGCCAACTATAAAGTAAGAGTAGGTACACCTATCAAAAATCTGATCGAAGCTTCAGGTGGTTTGCCCGAGGACACAGGTAAAGTCATTGGCGGTGGTCCCATGATGGGCAAAGCACTGCTGAGCATCGATATCCCCGTCACCAAAGGTACATCCGGCATTTTGTTGCTGGGACGTGAGGAGTCGGAGAGAAAGCCTATGCAGTCATGCATTCGCTGTGCCAAATGCGTCAATGTATGCCCTATGGGACTTAACCCTGCTTTCCTGATGAAGGATGTACAGTTCAAGGACTGGGACGATGCCGAGAAGAACTATGTAGTCGATTGTATAGAGTGTGGTTCTTGCAGCTACACATGTCCGGCCAATAGACCTCTGCTCGATTATATTCGTCTGGGTAAACAAACAGTGATGGGTATTATACGATCAAGAAAAAAGTAATGTATGGAAAATAAGTTTTATATCTCACCTTCGCCACACATTCACAGTGGCGATAGCATCAGCAAAAATATGTTCGGTGTGCTGATCGCATTACTTCCGGCTTATGCTGTATCCCTTGTCCAATTCGGTTTGGGAGCTTTGGTCGTAACATTGGTCAGTGTGGGTGTATGTTGCCTCACCGAATTTCTAGTGAGTAAATACCTTTTGCACAGAACTCCTACGTTGTATGATGGCTCTGCTATTCTCACCGGCGTGTTGCTGGCGATGAACCTGCCTTCTAACCTTCCTTTCTGGATCGTGGCTATAGGTGCACTCATTGCTATAGGTATGGGTAAGATGTCTTTTGGCGGATTGGGTGGCAACCCTTTTAACCCGGCTTTGGTAGGACGTGTGTTCCTGCTGATCTCTTTCCCTGCCCAAATGACGGTATGGCCCAATCCTCATCAATATGCTTCATATATGGATGCTGCCACAGGTGCTACTCCTCTGGGGATCATGAAAGGCATTATCCATGGAGCTCCCGGTGCAAGCTGGGATCAGATGCCATCGGCAATGAATATGTTGCTGGGTGTGCAGTCGGGCTCTTTGGGCGAGATTAGCGCATTGGCACTGCTTGTAGGTCTCATCTATATGCTGTGGCGCAAGATCATCACATGGCACATTCCTATCTCTATCCTGGGTAGCGCATTCATTCTTGGTGGCATTATGCATATGGTCAATCCTGCTATCTATCCGCCGGCTTGGTTTCATCTCCTCACGGGAGGTCTGATGTTGGGAGCTATCTTCATGGCTACCGACTATGTCACCTCACCCATGAGTAAGAGCGGGCAGTTGCTTTACGGGTGTATCATCGGTATTCTCACCGTATTGATTCGTCTGTTCGGCGCATATCCTGAGGGAATGTCATTTGCCATTCTTATCATGAACGGCTTCACACCCCTTATTAATATGTATATGAAACCTAAACATTTTGGAGGGAAGTAATCATGAAAAAGCTATCATCTACATTACCCAACATGTTGCTTTCCCTGACCGGTATCTGCATCATCATTGCCGGTATTCTTGCAGGTATGAATAAGATCACAGCTGCTCCCATAGAGCAGGCCAAAGTGAAAGCTAAGGTGGACGCTATCAAGAACGTAACACCTGCGTTTGATAACAATCCTTACAACGAAGCCTTCTCAATACTCAAAGAAGGCGATGCAGACTCCGTACATGTCTATCCTGCCAAGAAAGGCAACGATATCGTAGGCTATGCTGTGGAGTCATATACCAACAGCGGATTCAATGGCCGCATCTCTGTTATGGTGGGCTTTGATAATGCCGGTAAGCTGGTAGACTACTCAGTGCTAGAGCATGGCGAAACTCCCGGTTTGGGATCCAAGATGCAGGACTGGTTTCACCAACCGTCTAAGACATCAAATCTACAAGACCTCAAAGGTGTGGACATGGCTGCACAATACCCCTTGGTAGTATCCAAAGACGGAGGTAAGGTTGACGCCATCACGGCAGCAACGATCAGTAGCCGTGCATTCCTCGATGCTATAAACCGTGCATACGACGCTGTAAAACAAGCTAAAGAAAAGGAGGCTAAAAAATGAAACCATTACAAATAATCAAAAACGGTATTATCACCGAAAACCCAACCTTTGTGCTTTTGCTTGGTATGTGTCCTACTCTGGCTACTACATCTTCTGCCAACAACGGTATGGGTATGGGGCTTGCCACTATGTTTGTACTTATCTGCTCCAATACGGTGATCTCAATGATCAAGAAGCTTATTCCCGATCAGGTGCGTATCCCTGCTTACATCGTGGTCATAGCCGGATTCGTTACTGTGGTGCAGATGCTCATGCAGGCTTATGTGCCGGCTCTGTATGCCAGTCTGGGACTTTTTATCCCTCTGATTGTGGTAAACTGTATAGTGCTGGGACGTGCTGAGTCTGTAGCTGCCAAAAAAGGTGTTTTACACTCAGCGCTGGATGGAGTAGGTATCGGTCTGGGATTTACAATATCGCTTACCGTGCTCGGTATGGTGCGTGAGTTCCTCGGTGCAGGTACCTTCTTTGGTGTTAAGATCTATCCTGATACCTTCGGATCATTGCTCTTTATCTTGGCTCCCGGTGCTTTCATCGTGTTGGGGTACCTTGTTGCCATAGTCAATTCAATATCCAAGAAAGCTTAGTCAATAACATTAAATTAGATTCATTATGCATTTTATAATCATATTTATTGCCGCAGTTTTCGTAAACAACGTTGTACTGTCTCAGTTCCTCGGTATCTGTCCGTTCTTGGGTGTTTCCAAGAAAGTAGATACTTCCATCGGTATGGGTGCAGCTGTAACATTTGTTTTGGCTATTGCTACTATGGTTACGTGGCTTTTGCAGAAATTTGTGCTTGATCCCAACGGATTGGCCTTTATGCAAACTATCGTATTTATCCTTGTTATCGCTGCGTTGGTGCAGATGGTTGAGATCATCCTCAAGAAAGTATCTCCATCGCTGTATCAGGCGTTAGGCGTATTTCTACCATTGATCACTACGAACTGCTGTATCCTCGGTGTGGCTATTCTGGTGATCCAAAAAGATTTTGATTTCCTTGAAAGTCTTGTTTATGCTATATCCACAGCTATTGGTTTCACATTGGCTATGGTGGTATTCGCGGGTATTCGTGAGCAGTTGAGTCGCACCGAACTCCCCAAAGCTATGCAGGGCATTCCTGCAGCTCTTATCACTGCCGGTATCTTGGCAATGGCATTCATGGGCTTCAGCGGTATAGTTCGTCTCTGAGATTATATCCATATAAACAGAATGCAGGATTGGTCTAAAGTTGACCTATCCTGCATTTTTTATATGCTACCCGTTCAATATTGACCTATAGGTCTCAATATTTTAGATTCTCCTTTTAGCCGAAAAGTCGTATCCAACTATTGTCAGTGTAAAAACCGGTGTATTGCATCCGGCTAACCGATGTGAGGTTGAGTCTCCGTATCGGGCCCTTAAAAATAAACTTACCGCAATCTATTGCTATGACTTCCGTAAGGTTTACTCCTTTTCCCTCCTGATCATTACTCTATTGTCTCCGAACTCGAATTACAGCTTCTTGAATAGCCTTATCCATACGTTTGTACGTCCTATTCTATCCGGGACGGTGACATCGTACATCAACGGAATCGCTTTAAACCTCTCAAAAAAATGAGAGCTGAATTCGTAAAAGGATATATTATCAATGTACATCGAGTGATTCGTTAATGATATCCATTGCAAACTCAATAAAAAAGCACGACTATTGCAGTCGTGCTTTTTTACTATGAAGTGTATTTTATTATCAGGCTTTGCTGGTTGCTGTAGCCTGATCTTCCTTGTACCGAAACAGTATCGTAAATAATATAGCTATCACCAGGGCATAAGCTGCGAATATAAACCAGATAGGTTGCCAACGGGTGATACCGTCAACCGTGTAATGATCCACAACCCAACCACTGCCAAAACCTCCGAGAATAGCCCCTATACCATTGGTCATGATCATAAATAAGCCCTGTGCGGATGCCCTGATGGCTGGATTTACTTCCTTCTCTACAAACATAGAGCCCGAGATGTTGAAGAAGTCAAATGCCATACCGTATACCACCATGGAAAGGATAAGGAATATAAACCCGCTGCCAGGATTGCCTATACCAAAGAATCCAAAACGGAATACCCATGCTATCATACTCATGATCATCACACGTTTGATGCCATAACGACCCATGAAGAAAGGTATGGCAAGGATGAAAAGTGTTTCGGATATCTGAGAAAGAGATAAGAGCACATTGGGGTGCTCTACTGCAAAGCTTGTTGCATACTCAGACTTGAAACTATCGAGGAAAGGATTGCCAAAAGTATTGGTTATCTGCAAAGCTGCTCCCAGCATCATGGAAAAGATGAAGAATACAGCCATCTTACGATCCTTGAACAATACAAAAGCATCCAGCCCCAGCGCTGTAGCCAGGCTTTTCTTTTCTCGAACAGTCTTTACGGGAGGGCACTTGGGTAAGGTAAAAGAGTATACACCCAGAATAAAAGCAAATACGGCTGCCACATAGAGCTGCAGCGGAGAGCGGCCAAAACCGGCAACATCCACAAACCACATAGCTATGATAAAACCTACCGTACCCCATACTCTGATCTTGGGAAACATCTTTACGATGTCCATACCTTCTTTCTCCATAGCGTTGTATGAGATGGTATTGGTGAGTGCTATGGTGGGCATATAACTCATGCTGATGAGTAGGAGTAGGGGATAAAATACGGAATACTCTGTGACGTTAGCAGCCGCTGCCAATAAAACAGCTCCCGCCAAATGGCAAATACCCAACAAACGCTCAGCGTTGACATAGCGGTCTGCTACGATGCCCAGTAAGCCGGGCATGAAGAGCGAGGCTATCCCCATGGTGCCGTATATAGCGCCCACTTCGAGACCTGTATAATGGAGTATTCCCATCATATAGCCACCGAGCGAGATAAGCCATGCCCCCCAGACAAAAAACTGGAGGAAGATCATCACCGTGAGGCGAGTTTTCAAGTTTTTCATTATTTAAAACAGATAAAATAGATTAGCAAATTAACGTAGCAATAAGGGTATCCTCCCTCCTTGTCTGTCAAGCTGAATCAAAGCATGGCCGACATTATTTATTTGTCGGATTGCTTATGATATTCCGTTGTTACAATACCCATACGCGCACCTACATCTTTCTTTAATATCTGTGCTGCTGACGGGAAAAGGAAGTTACTGATGTCAGTAGTTTTGGATCCACTGCCTGATTCTGAAAGAAAAGCTCTCTCTACAGGGATCAGATATGCTACTAGGTCTTCTTTGATTTCGTACTTACCGGCTCCATTGTCTTTGCCGTGCTTCTTGATATGCTCCGCAATCATGGGGGAGATATTGCTGAAGCTGTATGTACGATAGTTGATATTGTATGAATTGGAGAGGAACGCCGAGTTGGGGCGAGTATACTCCGTTTCGTGGTTTTTGAAGAAATTATCTACCGAGTCAGCTACAATACACAGCATATAAGGTGCGGGATTGATGACCGATTTGGCTTTGGGCGGCTCCACGTTGACTCTGTATTGAGCCTCATTGATCACCCAAGTAGATGTTTTGTGATTAGAAAAAACTTTTTGCAGTCTCTCTTTTGTCCACACCACTTTGGTCACAACGCCTGCCGGTGATTTTACAAAAGAATATTTGTCATTGGGCTTGAGCAAAGATTCTATATCCTCGTTCTTGAAGCCCTGTATATGCATTTGTTCTTTGGTGTTTACAAATATTTCTCTTACCGGAACCTTTACTTCCTCTTTCTTGCCATCAGCCGATACTTTTTCTCTTTTGATGGTGTAATATATACTCAAGTCCACCCCATATATACGCAGTACAGAGCCTGTACCTGTAGTGGTGGTAAAGAGCATCTTGCCCAGCACGTTCTTTTCGAAGCTTTCCTGGGTGTCGAAGTATTCAGGATGTGACGATGTATATTCGTATATCTTTTGTCCCAAAGACTTGTCCAAAGGTATTCTCACAAAACGAGCTTTGGTTATGGAGTCCAAGTTTGAGGTTGCTACCGAATATGTTTTGTTTCCCAGCAGATTGGCAGGCTGTATGTACTTATCCAGGTCAGTTAGTGACAGACCTGTATCAGGTAGCTTAGCATCTACTTTATATGCCGCAGCTTTGAGCATGGCAGTGGTATCACCTGAATATGTCCCGATGCGCAAATCGAGAAACACGGAGTCCACCTTGTTGTCAAGAGGGGTTTCGTGAAACTTAAAGTTGCGTGCAGTACGCACCGAGGTGATAAAGTTACCCTTGAAATCACCGTAAACGGGATCACTAATCTCGCCTAATAAGCTAAAACTCGAATTGCTGTACACTGATGACAGCTGGACCGTGGAATAATCCAAATCGATCGAATCCATCCGGGCATTCACTTTATCATCATTAGGTTGGATGCTTTCGCCTACGGATGACAGATCGTCATTACAGCCGACAAATATAGAGGCTACGATAGCGAATGGTATCAAGAACCATGCTTTTCTTTTCATTCAATTATAATTGATTATAGAAATTATCAAATGCGGGGGCATAATCTTCTTTTCCTTGATATGGCAGGAACGGCTTACCGCTCTCGCCAATATAAGCCGTAAGAGCTTCATCAATATGCTCACTGCCCTGTATTACGCCATCGGCGTGTGCTATGGCTAATTTATTTAACGCCACAAAGTCAGTCTTATTGTCCATCATAGCGTAATTAGCCGGTTTGATATGATCAAACTTCAGTTTGTCAAAGAGTGTTTCAGGTATCACGCCGGCTTCCGGTTCATTGTACACGGTATACACCACTTTGGCTTTCTTGAGGCATGGGTCATCATGATATACTTTTTTCAGGTATACCATTGCCAAAGCCGTAAACCATCCGTGGCAATGAATAACGTCGGGTATCCAGCGCAGTTTCTTGATAGCCTCCAGCGCTCCCCTTACAAAGAAGATAGAACGCTCATCGTTGTCATTGACGGGGCGGTTATCGGTGTTGAACATTGTCTTGCGCTTGAAAAAGTCATCATTGTCGATGAAATAGACCTGCATTCTTGCAGCCTGGATGGAGGCAACCTTGATGATCAAAGGGTGGTCATTGTCGTCAATGATCATATTGATCCCCGAAAGACGGATGACTTCATGCAACTGATTACGTCGTTCGTTCACAATTCCGTATCTCGGCATGAAAATTCTCACTTCATTGCCTATCTCTTGTATTGCTTGTGGTAGCTCTCGAGAGATTTTGGAGATTTCCGTTTCGGGGAGATAAGGGTAGATTTCTTGTGAAATGAACAGTACGCGTTTAGAATCCATTCTTACATTTTTTACAGTTATTGGTGCAAAGATACAAATTTTCGCCCGATAATGTAACTTTCAGATATCAAGCCCTCATAGCACTCTCTCAACACAAGTCACTTACATCATAGCCTGTGCGGGATCGGCAATAGCTTTGAGCTCTCCGTTTTTTATACGGAAGAATACCGGCAGCTGCCCCACATTATAGTTTTTGAGTGATTTGCCGTCAGAGTCGTATACACATATCCAAGGCAAATTGCGCGATGCATTTTGCCAGTAGTAGCTATCGTTGTCCAGTGACACTTCATAGATCTCCAGTCCCTGATCATGATATTTATCGTACAGTGCTCTCATCTTGTTGACCAAAGCGGGTGACCACTCTGCGCTGTATGCCGTAAAGCTGAGCAAGACCGTCTTGCCACTTGTAGCTATATGCGACAAGCTCACTTCTTTGCCTGAAGCGTTTTTGAGGGTGAGTTCAGGGAAATCTACCGTCTTCACAGAGTCAAATTGATTGATTTGCTGTGCAAAAGCCACAGCCTGGCGTTTGCGGGCAATAGACTTAAGTGCCATATCCTTGAGAAACGGTGCATAGGGAGCCATGGGGTAATAAGTGTCGTATGCTGTAGCCACGGCGGCAAAGGCGCGCGAGTCGGCATGATCTTCAGTGTCGAAATACATCACATCATTCTTCTTTTGGAAAAGTGCGTAGTACGAAGCCGGGCTTCGGGGGTTGACATAGATATATTTAGTGGTAAGGTCACGTTTGAGTTTGTCGGCAAGTGAGGTAATGAGCCTGCTCACCGAGTCAGCCGACATTTTACCTGCGTGGAAATCAGCAAGAGCCTCATCGATCTCCATATCCGTACTATACCGTTGGTGACTGATATCTCTGATTTGTCTGTTTTCAGAGTCGGCATCAGTCCAGTCGTAGCCACCGAAGAAGTCCTTGCCCGAGGCTTTGAGCACAAGGTGTGTCGCAGAGTCTGCCGCAAAAGGGATAGAAGAGCGGTTGAGTCTCAGGCGGTAGAACATGGGGTAGTAAGTACCTTCGTGGGTGAATGTGAAGGCTCCATTCTCGTCCAGTTTCACGGAGTCCAGTGACACCACATTGCCGGTACCCACTTCGTCCAGAAAGAGCATTTGTCCTGCAGCATCGGTCACGCTGCCCTCCACTACAAATTTATTACGTCCATTATTCTTACATCCCGTAAAAATTACCGCACCCACCATGATGGGTAATATATGCTTGGAAAGTCTCATAATATGTCTACGTCTTATTTAGTTTATGGTATTAACACTGTTATAGTTCTTATTATTCTGCAAATGTAGCATTCTCTTTTGATATGTAGTCCTGCACTTCGTCCATAAGTGCAAATAGTTCGCCTTTTGTAGAGGCTCGCAGCATAGCTATTTTCATTTGTTTGAAGTTGGGTATCCCTTTGAATATAGGGCTTACGGCGATATGCCGGCGTGAGTGTAAGATACCTCGGCGCTCGTCCAGCTTTTCGATGTTGTTGTTGACTTGCCTGCGTAAGATGTCCATGTAGTACCCAAATTCACGCAGGGGCAACAGCTCTCCCGTACGGAGGTAATGCTTGATCTCTTCGAATATCCATGGGCGCCCTATACTGCCACGTCCTACCATCACGGCATCCACACCGTATTTGTCAAAAGCCTCACGTGCTCCTTGGGGTGTGGTGATGTCGCCATTGCCAATGATGGGGATGTGCATGCGGGGATTGTTTTTTACTTCGCCTATGAGGCTCCAGTCTGCCTCGCCCGTGTACATCTGTGCTCTGGTGCGACCGTGTATGGTGAGGGCTTTGATGCCGCAGTCTTGCAACTGCTCTGCAAGCTCTATGATGATGCGGCTGTCATGGTCCCACCCCAGACGGGTCTTCACGGTCACCGGGGTATGCACGGCTTTTACTATTGACTCGGTGATCTCGAGCATCAAGGGTACATTGCGCAGCATACCGCTACCGGCACCCTTGCCGGCAACACGCTTTACAGGACAGCCGAAGTTGATGTCTATGATATCCGGCGCAGCCTCCTCGCATATGCGGGCAGCCTGCACCATGGTGTCTACATCCCTGCCGTATATCTGTACGGCCACGGGGCGTTCCGCTGCATCTATCCGCAACTTCCTTTTGGTGCCGGCTACATCCCTTATGAGTGCGTCGGCGCTCAGGAATTCCGTGTACACCATGTCTGCCCCAAACTCTTTACATAGGAGCCTAAATGCTACATCGGTGACATCTTCCATAGGAGCCAGCAGTACCGGCTCATGTCCCAAATCTATATGATCTATTTTCATTGAATCTAAATTAAACAATAGTACGAGCTACTTCCACAGCTTCGTTGATATCTCTACAGATAAACTGTCGTCCCACCATGTCGGCAACACCCGTTTGCTCAAGCGACTGTCTCACTTTGTCGTTGACGCCGGAGAAGATAAGCTTTACGCCTTCGCTCTGACATGTGCGACACAAGGTCTTGAGGTTGTGTATGGCGGTAGAGTCCATGAAGGGTACAAAGCGCATTCTGATAATCCGCACGCCGGCTCTGTCTCCTGCCTCACGCATCGCTTCGTCAAACCTATTGGCTATACCGAAGAAGTAAGGACCTTCTATTTCGTACACCTCCACTCCGTGCGGCAGCTCCAGTACCTGCTTACCTTTGGCTACATCATCACCCTCGCGGTGTAGCTCCAGTACATCCTTGGAAACCAATATATTTGTGCTCTCTACCATGCGTTTCATAAAGAACAGCATAGAGAATATAAGCCCTATTTCTATAGCCACCGTAAGGTCTACAAGCACGGTGAGCAGGAATGTGATCATCATCACCGCGGTATCACTCTTGGGCCCCTTGAAAAGGCTTCTTACCGATCGCCATCCGCTCATATTATAGGATACCACTATGAGCACTCCTGAGAGGCACGCCATAGGGATGTAAGCTGTGAGGGGGCCGAGGAAGAGGAATATAAGGAGTAGTATCAGAGCATGTATCACGCCTGCCACGGGTGTTTTACCACCGTTGTTGATATTGGTCATGGTACGGGCTATAGCGCCTGTGACGGGTATACCGCCTACAAAAGGTACCGCTATGTTGGCAAGTCCTTGCGCTATCAGTTCCGTATTGGAGTCATGCCTGTCCCCTGTAACACCGTCTGCCACGCTGGCCGAGAGGAGTGACTCTATAGCTCCCAGCATAGCTATGGTAAAGGCCGGAGTGATCAGTTGCTGTATCTGCGTCCAGCCGAGTTGTGGCATGTCGGGCATGCTGATAGAAGCACTTATCGTGAAGCGGTCGCCTATGGTCTCTATCCCTTGCACTCCTTGATAAGTGCGTAGCCAATACACTACTACCGTCATGAGTATGATGGCAATGAGTGAGCCGGGAATCTTTTTGGTAAAACGGGGCGTGACCTGTATGATAGTGATGCTGACGATGCCTATGACCAGCGCTATCCAATTGAATTTATCCATATTTTCCAGCACCATTCCCCACTTAGGGATGAATGCGGCAGGCATGCCTTTGAGTCCTAAGCCCAGAAGATCATTCATCTGAGTGGAAAAGATGGTAAGTGCTATACCTGCTGTAAAGCCTATGACTATGGGGTACGGGATAAACTTGATCAGTGAGCCCAACTTGAGCACCCCCATCACCAGCAATAGTAACCCTGCAATGAAAGTGGCTACCAGCAGCCCCTGTATACCAAACTCCTGAATGATACCGTAAACGATAATGATAAAAGCGCCTGTGGGACCTCCGATCTGTACTGAGCTGCCACCGAACATGGCTACGATGAATCCGCCTATGATAGCGGTGATGAGTCCTACTTCAGGTGCTACACCACTGGCTATAGCAAAAGCTATGGCAAGGGGGAGCGCCACTATACCAACAATAATGCCGGCCATGGCATCGGCTGCAAACAAAGAAGCATTGTACTGCTTCACCGCCTCGAAAAAACGAGGCTTAAATACAGAACTTTTATCCATTGAAATTATCTGATTTTATGTCATAGGAGTTGCAAAGTTAGGACAAAGATTGTACAGATAAAAACATTATCATTACAAACTACTTCACAGATAATTATATCAGGCTATGGAAATGCTGTAAGCGGGCGTGAGGACTTATCTAATACACAGATGCGAAGCTACAAAACAGGGTGTGTACTACGCCTTTACTTATGTGGGGGTGATATGTTGACAAAATGTCAAAATAGACCTCCCTTTTTGTTGTAAAATGCAAAATGATATTTTATTAGCCTAATGGCTACTAAATAAAATTAATAAATGTGTAAAATGGTGGAAAACAGAGCCTCTTAGTTAAGAAAAAACGCTTATTTATACTTTGTCTAAATAAGGAGCTGCTTTTCTCCTCAATAATTTTATCCTGAATGAATGCCAAATAAATACAAGCCTTATATTTTGCTTCTTAAATAAATATCTGAGGAATATGGCTATTCTATAATGTATTTTTTAGTCTCGAAGTAGGGCTGGGAAGAGTGAGAGGCAAGAACTGAAATCCTATTATGATAGGTCTGTGGACTGTGTATGATAAGTCCTTCGTCCGTGTACATAAGTCAGTAGTCCGTATAGGATAGGTCAATTGTCCGTATAGGATAGGTTTGCGCACTTTGTATGATAGGTGAGCCTACTTTTATATTAAGTGGAACTAAGCGCATGGATGTGCGGTGTTTGAGGTGGTATATCGGGGGCAGACTGGGGCGTCACAGTAACGCAGTGGATCAGGAGGGGATTAGTACTGCCGGGGAAGACGCAGTGTAGAATAGGGGATGGTGGTTTGCGTATTATGAGATGCGGTAAGCGGCACGTATTCAATTGCGGGTGGGTTGGCCATTGTAGTTGATTTCAGGCAGTTACCGGTGATAGTCCTCATAGTTGTATATTAGTAAAGTTGGTCTTAATCAGTGTAGGATTCGGGTCTAAGTGTAATGAGCAGATAAAATAGTTGTTGCATTCACAAAGGTACAACATCTTACCCCCCTTTGTCAATAGCCTCTAAATATGTTTCATGGGCTGTCGTCTGTCCGTCAAGAGAAGTCGAATAAAACTGACATTTTGATAGGTCAATACTCCTACGATAGAAGTAATGGATGGTTGCATCTGCTTACCTCACACGAGCCGGGGTGTAAAATAATATTGTGTAAATATAAAACGTCTCCGTAAAAGAATATATACTTCACGAAAAAAGACAATGCCGCTGTCTGAGCGGCACTGAATTATACGTCGAAAAAAAAGTATCTCTGTAGAGAATTCTTTATTTCTCTATCTTACGGTTGATAAAGATGTGTGTGAAGAAACCGGCGATGATCAAAATAAGACCGGTCCATAGAGTTCCGTTTGAGGATGTGTTTGTAAGTGCCGGAATTGCCAAAACTAATACTCCGACTAAAAGAATTACAACTCCGAGGTATTTCATGAAATCGTTCATAGCACTGTATATTATAGTTTTTAATTTATATCTATCTGCAAATAACGCAATAATCCGCCAAATAAAGAAACATTCGGCTTATATATTTTAATAATGCCTGTCAAAATTAAAATAAAAATGGGAAACTAATCGTGACGTAGCACAAACTTTTGCGTTTTCATTTTGTTAGATTAGAGAATAAATGCAAATAAGGAGACTGCACATATGGATTTTAAACCGGTCGAACTGGCCGATAGAGAGATTATTAACCGATTTACAACCCCCTCAAGCCTGAGGATCTGCGACATCTCATTTTCAAACCTTTATGGTTGGAGCACATATTACCACACTTGCTGGGCAGTGATAGAAGACCATCTGGTGGTGCGATTTCAGACTTCACATCGCAATCACCCGGTTTACCTATGCCCCGTATCACCTGGAGGCTGTGACCTGAGGGCACCACTCAGGGTGCTGGAAGAGATGGCTATGCAGGGTGATTACCCGCTTACACTCATGGGGATTACTCCACAGTGCAGGGAGGCTCTGGAAAAGTCGCGGCCGGGGGAATTTTATTTTATCAATGACAGGGCATACTATGACTATATCTACTTGAGAGAGCAGCTTTGTACCCTGAGTGGTAAGAAGTTGCAATCCAAGCGCAATCATATCAATAAATTCGAACGCAACTATCCGGACTGGAAGTTCGAGCTCATCACTCCCCAAAACGCTATGGAATGTATGGAGATAGAAAAGAACTGGATAGGAGACAAAGGTCATGACCAAGGCAGGGAGAACGAACTGCGAATGATAGGCCGCATACTGCGACATATCGATGAGCTGGGAGTAACCGGAGGTGCCATCAGAGTAAATGGCGAAATTGTTGCATTTTCTATTGGTTCTCCGATAAATCATGATACCTTTGGAGTTCACATAGAGAAAGGTTCCTTAGACTACGAAGGGGCATTCGCTATGATCAATAGAGAGTTCGCAAGGAACATCCCCGAAAATTATTTGTACATTAACAGAGAGGAGGATTTGGGACTGGAAGGTCTGCGAAAATCAAAACTTTCTTACCAGCCTGAGATCCTGCTCCCCAAAGAGACAGCCATATTGAGACATGAAAACAAATGACGAAAAGAAAAATGATGCACGTCGGTTGTGGGAGATTTGCTTCAACGACACCAAAGCCTTTGTAGATTTTTACTTCAATAAGGTGTACAAAGACCAAGACACCTTGGTCCGTTATGATGAGAATAACAACGCCATAGGGCACGTACAGATGCTGCCTTATACCCTGTATGCATGGGGTAGGAACTTCGAGGCAGGATATATCTCCGGCGCTTGCACCAAGCCCGAGAACAGGAAAGAAGGCGTCATGGAAAGCCTGATGAAAGAGGCTATGGTGAAGATGAAAGAGCGAGGCGAGATGATAAGCTTCCTCATCCCTGCGGACGAATATCTTGCCGACTACTACGACAAGGTGTGCTCTTACGGCAGAGTGTTCTTTGAGAAGACCGCTACCACGCTCGAAGAAGTAATGATGGCTCCTGCCGAGCAGATACTGCCCAAAGGCCCCATAGACTTTATCATGGAGGCGGAGGAATGTCGCTCTTACCCGCATGTAAAACATACAAGAGAGCAGATACGTCTGGTCATGGAAGATTATAAGATGAGTAATGGCGGCATGTACACCTTCCCCCGAAACATGGATCACCCCACGGGCATCTGCTTCTACCGTGTCGAGGGAGATACGCTTTATGTCAAAGACCTTTTCGGGTCACCCTCCGTACGTACCGAGATGCTCAAAGAACTTATGACTCTTAATCATTGTATGAGGCTCAAAGCTACGGTGCCTACCGGTGATAAAACTCATGCTTTCCCCCGTGGTATGCTCCGCATTCTGGATATTCCCGAGTTTACACGCCACTATGCCCTTACACATAATAATATGACTATAGGATTTAAAATCAGGGATCGTCAAATGCCTGAGAATAGTGGTGAATATTATATCTCCAACGGTAAGCTTACATTCAAATCCAACCTTAACCAAGAGGAAGGAATAAGCCCTGCAGCTCTTGCCCGCACACTCTTCTCCGAAGACCCGGGGTTCTTATCGCTGATGATGGAATAGCATACCATAACATACGCTAACCTGCTGCTGCATACAGCCAAGTTGCATTCAATGCGACCAAAGCCAACAAAAATCATTAAATTTGCGGTTAAAGTTAAAAATAACAACAGCATAATAAAGTAGCAGTAGGTTATGAATATATCCTATAAATGGCTCAAAGAGTATGTCAATACTTCGCTTAAGCCTCAAGAGATAGCAGACGCCCTCACATCCATCGGACTCGAAACCGGCAGTGTGGACGAAGTAGAAACAATCCCCGGCGGACTCAAAGGTTTGGTTATAGGCGAGGTGCTTACGTGCGAAGCGCATCCCAACTCTGATCATCTACACCTCACCACCGTAAATATCGGCGAGGAGGCCCCTCTCAAGATAGTTTGCGGAGCTCCCAATGTACAAGCCGGCAAAGCTGTAGTGGTAGCCACTATAGGTAGTGTGCTTGGCTCAGGTGATGAGAAGTTTACCATCAAGAAGTCCAAGATCAGAGGCGAAGAAAGCTTCGGTATGCTTTGCAGCCAAGTGGAGATAGGTGTGGGGCATGACAATAGCGGTATTATCCTGCTCGACCTTGCGGATGTCACCATAGGCATGCCGGCAGCTGAGTACTTCGGTGTAGAAAGCGATTACTGCCTCGAGGTCGATATCACCCCCAACCGTGTCGATGCCACTTCGCACTTTGGTGTGGCGCGCGAGTTGGCAGCTTACCTCACGCAGCACGTAGCGCCGGTAAAGGCTATATTGCCGGAGACGGCTTATACTGCCGAGTCGGTGGATAAAGGCGCACCGTCGCCCATCACAGTGGAAGTGGAAGACAGTGCTTTATGCCCCCGCTTCCAAGGCGTCGTGATCCGTGGTGTGAAAGTGGGCGATAGCCCCGAGTGGCTACGCAATAGACTCACCTCTATCGGACTCAAACCCATCAACAATATCGTAGACATCACCAACTTTGTACTGCACGAAGCCGGGCAACCGCTACATGCGTACGACTTGTCACATATCAAAGGTAGCAAACTCATCGTGGCTCCTGCCCGTGAGGGAGATACTATCACAACGCTTGATGGGGTAGAAAGAAAACTCACGGCTAATGACCTAGTCATTGCCGATGGGGATCGCACCCCCCTCTGCATCGCAGGTGTTATGGGCGGACTCGTATCAGGCACTGTGCATGAGACTACGGACATCTTTTTAGAGTCGGCCAACTTCAATCCCACTTCTGTAAGAAAGACTGCCCGTCGCTTCGGAATCAACAGTGACTCATCGTTCCGCTTCGAGCGTGGATTGGATGCGAATCGTACCACATGGTCACTGCTTCGTGCCGCATCGCTCATTACAGAGATCGCAGGCGGAAGCATCGATGGCGGTATAGCCGACTTTTATCCCTCATCTATGACACCACACCATGTTGAGATGTCTATCTATCGTTTCAATAACCTTGTGGGACAAGAGATTCCCCTAAACGATATCAAAAGTATTCTGGGCAGTCTCGATATTGAGATATTAAGCTCCGATGGCGATAAATGGACGTTGGCTGTGCCTCGCTACAGAGTCGATGTAACGCGCGATGTCGATGTGGCGGAAGAGATCATGAGAATCTATGGCTATAACAGCATTGAGCTCTCGGGATATATCCGTGCCAACCTCAGCTTCAAGACGGATACCGACAAAGCCTATCACCGTCAACTTCTCGTATCGGAGCAGTTGGTAGGCGCAGGCTTCAATGAGATACTCAATAACTCACTTACCGCTGAGGCATACTATACAGACCTCACCACCTATCCGGCCTATCACTGCGTGAAACTGATGAACCCTCTGAGTCAGGAGCTCAACAGTATGAGACAGACACTGCTCTTCGGCGGTTTGGAGACAATAAGTCACAACATGCGCCGTCAGCAAAACGCATTCTACCTCTTCGAGTGGGGAGCTTGCTACAGCTTCAACAAGCGGGAGCACGACGCTCACCAGGACAATGTACTGGCCGGATATGATGAGAGCCAAAGGCTCGGGATCTGGACGGCCGGGAAAAGAGTGCACAACAGCTGGGCACACCAAAACGAAGACGTATCGCCTTTCGAGCTCAAGGCTATGGTCGAGAATATATTTACACGTCTTGGTATTTGTCCTGCTTTCTTGAAGATGAATACCATTGAGAACGAAATATTCGCCGGTCATGTTGTAGAAATTCGCTCGGCATCCAACCAGTTTATAGGATATCTCGGCGAGGTTAGCCCTGCGCTCACCAAACAATTCGACATCAATATGCCGGTTTACTTTGCCGAGTTGGATTGGGCTGTAGTCAACAAAGAAGCCTCCAAGTACAAACTCGAAGCCAAAGACCTACCGAAGTATCCGCAAGTGAAAAGAGATCTGGCATTGCTACTCGACAAACATATCCCCTTTGTAGAAGTGGAAGACACTGCATACAAGTGCGAAAAGAATCTGCTCAAAAGGTGTGAGCTCTTCGATGTGTACGAAGGTAAGAACCTACCCGCAGGTAAAAAGAGCTATGCAGTGAGCTTCTATCTGCAAGATGATAACAAAACGATGAGTGACAAGCAGATCGATGCTATCATGCAAAAGATACGCAAAGCTCTGGAGATGAAACTCGGAGCAGAGCTTCGCTAACGACTGATTATAACAAACAATAATATTCACCATTATATGGGAAGAGCATTCGAATATCGTAAAGCAAGAAAAATGAAACGCTGGGGCAACATGGCTCGAGTGTTTACGAAACTGGGTAAGGAGATCACGATCGCTGTCAAAGCAGGTGGTCCCGAGCCTGAGACCAATCCGCGTCTGCGTGTCCTCATCCAAACGGCAAAGAAAGAAAACATGCCCAAGGACAATGTGGAGCGTGCCATCAAGAAAGCAACCTCTAAGGACTTCTCGGATTACAAAGAGATGAACTACGAAGGCTATGGCCCCTACGGCATCGCTATCTTTGTGGAGACAGCTACCGACAATACTACCCGCACCGTAGCCAATGTGCGTAGCTACTTCAACAAACATGGCGGTTCGCTGGGTACTACCGGTAGCTTGGAGTTCCTCTTCGATCACAAGTGTGTCTTCCACATTGTCAAGAGGGATGACATGGATCTAGAGAGTCTGGAGCTGGAGCTTATCGACTATGGCGTAGACGAGCTGGAGGAGGACGAAAATGAAATCATCCTTTATGGCGATTTCGCTCAAAACTCCGTTATACAAAAGTATCTCGAGGATGCCGGCTATGAGATTGCCTCGGCAGAGTTTGTGCGTCTGCCCAAGGATACCAAAGAAGTTACGCCCGAGCAGCGTGAGCAACTCGACAAACTTATCGACAAACTTGAAGAGGATGAAGACGTGCAAAATGTATTCACCAACATCAAGGAAAGCGACGACGAAGAGTAGTCTGCGCTCTTACCCATTGTAGTCTCAAAGCCGCTTCGTTCATCATGAGCGCAGCGGCTTTTTTATTTATCAGTACTATTGCCGTGCTGCGAGAGGCAATCTTTCCCCATGTTTTTTCAAAAAATATTTCATGTTCATGCAATAAAATGATTATCATTGCATTTACAAGTCAATAAGATTCATAAACCGTAAATATCATCAATATGAAAAGATTGAAAAGATCTCTTGGTAAAATATCTTACGCAGTAGCCGGTGCGCTATTGATGATACTGGGCTTCACTGCATGCGGAACTAGCAAAAAATATAATGAAGCCAAGCCCCCGCAGAAAAAAGTGCCCAAGGATCCGCCAATGCAGATGATGTATGGTACACCTTACAGAACCTTTGAGCTCCAAAATACGGCAGACACGCTTACCCCCACGACTAAGCCTGACAGCACTCTCCTTAAATAAAACCTTGACCAATATCAAAACATCGCATAATATGAAAAAAATCTACATTCGGGTAGGCAACCTTGTAGCTCTATGCTCGGGTTATCTGCTTAGTCTGCTCGGATTTGTAAGCTGTAGCGAAAATCCTTTCAAGCCAAACATGGAATACGGTACTCCCTATGCAACCTTCAAAACCAAAGTCCGGGTGATGGATGAGACCGGCAAGGCTATTGAGGGTATAGAAGTCAAGATAAAGGAGTTTTCTACCGAGCATACTGCTGTATCTACTGAAATTTACAACGCCCAAGGGGTTACCGATGTAAATGGAGACTGCAATATCATTTATAAAAGCTTTCCGCCTCGTCACTTGAATTCCCGAGCGGTAGCCACTGATATTGACGGAGACAAAAATGGAACCTTTTTGCCTGATAGTACTACCTTGCAGTACGTAAAAAATGAAAAAGTGAAGTCTAAATCATGGTTTATGGGAGAGTATTATAACAAACCCGTAACCATACGACTCAAAAAGAAATCCTGACCCCTCCCATGCCCACTGCTCCACTCGGTTTTAGGAAAAGACTGGCCCTCGAGGCCCACCGCCTCCAGCACAAGCAGCGTGTGCGTGAGCATGAGTTGCGCACGCTTTTCTGGGAGTGCACTCTTCGTTGCAATGTATCATGCAGGCATTGTGGTAGCGATTGCCGTCAGTCATCCGGGGTAGACGAACTTAGCGGAGAGCAGTTCCTCAGCATCGTAGACTGTATTACACCACATGTCGATACGCACAAAGTCCTCATTATATTCACCGGTGGTGAAGCTCTTGTGCGCCCTGATATTGAGGATATAGGGTTACAGCTCTATCGGAGAGAGTACCCGTGGGGCATAGTGACTAATGGTATGTTGCTTGACGAAAACAGATTGGAAACTCTACTTCAAGCAGGCATGCACACCCTCACAATCAGTTTGGACGGATTCGAAAAGGAGCACAACTATTTGCGCCGTCATCCGCTGAGTTTCGCTCGTGTTATGGGGGCTATAGATGCTTTGGCACACATACCTCACGAACTCAAATGGGATATAGTTACTTGTGTCAATCCTACAAATATCGATTACCTCCCCCAATTCAGAGATTTTCTTATCGAGAAGGGCGTTCCCGCTTGGAGGCTTTTTAGCATTTTCCCTGTGGGCAGGGCTGCCGGGGACATGGGGTTACAGCTCTCGGATCAGCAATATGTGCGTCTCATGGAGTTCATAGCGGATACACAGGCAGGTGGCAAGATCACAGCATCCTACGGGTGCGAAGGTTATTTGGGCGAATACGAAACCAAAGTGCGGGAAAACTTCTATACCTGCCATGCAGGCGTGTCTGTAGCTTCTGTGCTGTGTGACGGTACTATCAGCGCCTGCCCCAGCATCCGTAGCAACTACTATCAGGGCAACGCCTTGCAAGATGACTTCATGACAGTGTGGAATGAGCGTTTTGCACCCTATCGTGACCGCTCATGGGCGAGGAAAGGGAGGTGTGCCGACTGTGCATCGTGGCGATACTGTGAAGGTAATGGTATGCACCTGCATGACGATGACGGAAACCTCCTCGTGTGCCACCTCGAGCACATCCGCAATGGATTGAAACCTGAGCGATAACTGACCTCCACTCCCGTTCTATTATCCCTGTCATGCAACACATGCGTGACACACGCCCTATAGGTGACTTCTCTTATCTCCGATATTTCTTCTTTGGGGGATTGGGTAAGCCGACATTGCGGTACAGTCTTCAATGACACTATTCCCGAATATGAGCTTTCTTTTGACATAATGTCAAATTTACAAATATCCCAATAGATTTATGTTTAGTTATCAATGTGTTGTAGTTTAGTATATTAAATATATTTGCGAATAGCTTATTCGACTTGAATTTTCTCTTCTCTTAGTTGCAATATTGAGCTTATTTATACAAAGTCTAAATAAGAAACACCCTTTTTAGGTGCCAAAATTTACCTCGAGATGTGGCTAAATAAAGCAGACTTTGTTTTTGCGTCCTGCAATTAAACAGTTGTAATATGTACTCCTGTTATATTATACTTCTTAATCTTGTACTATGCCTCATCGCCTCCGGGTGATGCTGAGTGTAATTTTATTATGATAAGTCAATCGACCTATCGTACTAAGTCGTCCGACTTATCGTATTAAAACAACGTGAGTTCGATATAAGGGATAATAGGAATAATAGAGTTTACAAAGTGTTGTAAATCAGTGTAATTTCTTATGTG